>CAZURN010000095.1:0-12065 GCA_964623165.1 uncultured Syntrophobacteraceae bacterium | reverse complement strand
GAGCCGACGTGATGGTGGGCTTTCCAGGGGAGAAGAGATCCCACTTTGAGAACACGTGCAACCTCATTGAGAGGCTACCCCTCACGTACCTTCACGTCTTTCCCTTTTCCCCTCGTCCTGGAACTCCTGCTGCCACTTGGTCTGACCGAACCGAGGGGCTTGAACTCAGACGGCGTGTGGCGCACCTGCGAGAGCTCGGACTAAGAAAGAAAAATGACTTTCAGACCCGATTTGTGCAAAAATCGCTGCCCGTCCTTGTGGAAAGCCGTCTCCGCGGTGATTGGTGGCAGGGCACAAGCGACAACTACCTGAAGGTGCGGTTTTCCTCACAAGGCCAGCTCACTGCCGGACTTGTGGCCGAAGTATTCTGTGAGCATTTGGAAGAAAGCAGCCTTGTGGGCAGGGTTCAGTCCATCTCGAACGGACCCGGTTTCCATTGAAACCGCTGAGCAGACAGTCCAGCATCACCTTGTGGATGCCGTTTGGAACTGGACGATCAATCTCTGCTTCTTATTGAAGTGCCCTTATTCCTTCTTAAAAAGAAAGAACCTAACCATGCCTGGATCCGGGAGTCGCCCCTCTTCACTGAAGCCTGTCATTTCCTCCTCGTAGGCATTGAAAATCGGCTGCAGATAAGCCTCGATTTTCGACCGGTCAGTTGGCAGCGAGACATGAGCGTCGATCCATGCGTGGAGAGTCTCACGCAACGAGTTGGGCGCAGCCTTCGGGAAGAGGAGTGGCCATTCGTCGAGGGGGATCGGTGAGACTTCCCATTCTCTCCCTAGTGCAGAATTTGCGCAGGCTGTCCAAATCATGACCCCCATAGTCACATCCTCCAGACTGCGCACAATACCCCGCGACCACAGAGTTTGACCCAGGCGGTCGGGTTGCGGGTTCAGGACATCATACAACTGCCCCATAGCGCTGATCATCCCGACCCATTCCTCGCCCCGAAGGAGGTCTTCCAGACTTCGGAAATGGTCCGGTCGAGTTTTGTCTGTGTCCGATCCAGTGACACTTCGGATGATTTGCGGGGTCTTTCCGAGAAGTAACTCTCCCCACTCAGTCCACTCGAGATCCAGGCACCCAATCCCAGTGGGCCAACGTGACAACCACCCATGCCGAAGAATCTCGCGGAACCTGTTTCTCAAACGCGCCACCTTCGTGTATCCCAACTGAAAGAGCCGCTCCAGAAAAACGTTCCGAAGGACTTCAGCTCTTGCGTCGACTTTTCCGGAACTCACCGCTTGGAGCCCCAGGCTCACATAAGCCGAGACTTTGTCCATGGCCAGGCTGGCAGCACTGGGTGAGTCCAGGGCGATACCATCGGCGATGATCACTTTGTTGGCCAGAGCCGCCAGTTCCACTTGGAGCGAATCCAGCAACTGGACATCATTAACCTCCCGAAGGGCTGCACCAAGGAGGTCCGCAGGCGGAAGGAGTGCTACAGCAAAGAGGGGAGGAGCGAACACCTCTTCCTTGGCTGGAAGTGTGGCTTTCATGTTCGGAGCCAATGCCCCCTCGTCCACCACCTGATAGATCCCGAGGGCATCGTGGAAGTCGGGAATCCCCTCGTCCTCGAGGCGTCCTCTGTTGAATCGGTAGGCATCCTCCTCCATCTGGGCATCGGCGGCCCACATCACATGGTTCAAGAGTTCGCGATAGAACCCGGAGTGAGTCTCAAACAGGAGGCTCAACATCCGTTCGATGAGATCCTCGTATTGCGGATAGACTGGATCCCAGTAATATTGGTCGTCGATGGTGTTGCGAGGAAGCACGTCCCTGGCTTCCACTGGATCCACGTCGTCGGGGGCCAAGGCCACTTGAATCCAGCTCTTGAAAAGCGTGACCAGGAGTTCGAAGTCGGCGTGGTAGAACCATCTGAGAAGCCGATCCCCACCCGCCTTGTCGAGGAGCCTCAGCCATTCCAGTGCCTTGGCAGGTTGTACCCTGTCCTTGAGCCACCATTCCAGGCCAAAAAGGTGGTTGAGTTGCTCGACTTTCGCCAGGGCGACGAGCGGCATGGCGTCCTCCGCACCGATTTCCTTGACGGTGAAATAGAAGTCATGGACCGAAAGCTGGGCCACGAGTGCTTCTGCATCTTCGTGATCGAGGAGTGCATCAAGCCTCTGCCTGGCCGGCATATTCATGATCCCCGGAAGCAGCTTGCCACTTGCGACACCCTCTACAGTGCCTGAGTTCATGTTTCGCAAAACCTCGTTCATAAAGTCTCCCTGGAACGCACGTCAGGAAATCACCTTGATGCTTCTTGCTTCGCAAACAGAATCATAAGAGATCTCGATAGGTTGAAAAAGCAAGCACGAAATTTGATGATGCCTCTTATTTCCTTGCGTAACACTTGCAGAGACATTATAGAAGTATATACTTGTTAAGGCTAAGAAACTCGCTTACGGTGAATTATCGTTACTTCAGAGGGCCAATCTGGGGCTCGATCATATCAAGGCAGCGAACTTTTTACCTGACCTGAACCAAGCATTAGGATCTCACAGCGCCCCCGAAACATGAACCAACGGGCATCTCAAGGGCTAAAGCCTCAGGCGGCCCGGGAGGAATTCAATCATGCTCATCGTGGAAGACCTGCAGGTGGAGCTTGCAGGAAAGACAATACTTAAGCATATCGATCTCGAAATCAAGCCGGGTGAGACCCATGTGCTTTTTGGTCCCAATGGGTCCGGCAAGACATCACTGCTGATGACCATCATGGGATACCCCCAGTACAAGGTCACCGGAGGGAAAATCGTCTTCAAGGGTGTGGACATCACAAACAGTCCCATCAATGAACGCGCGCAGCTCGGGATCGGCATGTCCTACCAGCGGCCTCCAACCATTCACGGCCTAAAGACCCGCCAGATGGTCCAAATCTGTGGGAGGAACCTGGAAGCACCAGAGATTGCTGATTTGGCTCATCGTGTTAATTTTCAGGAATTCCTGGACAGAGATGTGAACGCAGGGTTTTCGGGCGGGGAGATCAAACGCTCCGAACTCCTTCAGCTCATGGCCCAGAACGCTGACCTGCTCCTCTTCGACGAGCCCGAATCCGGTGTGGATCTGGAGAATATCGCCTTGGTGGGACACACGATCGCTCGACTCCTTCAGAAGGATGGGGAGGAGTCAGCGACCAAGAGCCGTCTTCAGGCAAAGCGAGACAGAACAAAAATGGGGCTGATCATCACCCACACCGGCTATATTCTCGATTATGTAGCGGTGGACAAAGGCCAGTTGCTTTACAATGGAATTCTTAGCTGCAGCACTAACCCTCGCGAGATTTTCAACTGCATCAGCGAGGTTGGATACGAGGAATGTGTGCGATGTACAATAGGGAACCATTAAAGGAAAAGGCATCTAGAGCCGTAAATAAAAGAGCAGGTATTGGTCCGGATATAGACTTGGAGCAGTTCGAGACGGCCCCGGTCGATCACGAATACCTCTCCGAAGGGCAGCTTCAGAGTCTGCCGGACACGGAGAAGCAGCGTCTGCTCCTTTCTGGGGTGGATGTGTTTGAGAGCGAACGGGGCGGGACTTTCTTTCAGAAAGACACTTCTGTTGTCCACTGCAAGAGCAAGCAGGACGGGGTCGAGGTCATCCCCATCAAGGAGGCACTGGAAAAGTACGACTGGATTCAGAATTACTATTGGAAGCTGGCCTCCGTGGACACTGACAAATACACAGCGGCAGCGGAGATCAACCTGCACAACGGCTATGTCATCCGGGCGCTCCCCGGGGCCAGGACCATATACCCGATTCAGGCCTGCCTTTATCTGGACAAAGAGGGGCTGCAACAGAATGTGCACAACATCATCATTGCCGAGGAGGATTCGGAACTGCACGTGATAACAGGGTGCGCCACATCGCCTCACTTGACCCGTGGCTTGCACGTGGGAATTTCGGAATTCTACATCAAGAAGAACGCCAAATTGAGTTTCACCATGATTCACAACTGGGCAGAGGATATGGTCGTACGGCCCAGATCCGTTGCCAGGGTTGAGGAAAACGGTTTGTTCCTGAACAACTATGTCTGCATGAAACCCGTGCGGACCCTCCAGATGTATCCCACCACGCACCTCGTGGGAGATAATGCAGTGGCGAGGCTATACAGCATCATCGTGGGAAGTCCCGGTTCCGAATATGATGTGGGAGGACGCATCTACCTGAGGAAACCTGGCTCACGGGCTGAAATCGTGGCGCGCACCATCAGCAACGGAGGCAAGATTATTTCAAGAGGCCATCTCATCGGTGAGGTACCCGAGATCAAGGCGCACCTGGAGTGCAAGGGACTCATCCTCAATGGAGGGCTCATTTACGCGGTTCCCGAACTGGAAGGTCACGCGGACGGTGTGGAAATGTCCCATGAAGCCGCTGTGGGGAAGATCGCTCAGGATGAGATCTTTTACCTCATGTCCCGCGGGCTCAGCGAGGAAGAAGCAACATCCACCATCGTACGCGGGTTCTTGAGTGTGGACATCCCTGGCTTGCCCCCGCAGCTCCAGCATGAGATCGACAAAGCGGTGGAAATGAGCGAAAAGGATGTGATGTAGGGCAGTGTGGTGTTGGTAGGGTATCGGTCATACATGGGGGAACATTCAGGAGGAAGGAGATTGGTCATGAAACGGTTTGTGCATTTCTTGATGGTGTTTTCGCTGTTCGCAGGAGTGGCCTGGACTCCGGCTTACGCCGGCTACATGGACTGCGCGCCCGGGTGCACTCCGGCGACGTATCCGTGTCCGTCACAGTGCTATGAGGAAGAATCACCTCCGGGAGAATGGATTCTGGCTGATGTGCTCATTCTGCGGCCCCTTGGACTGGCTTCCATGGCAGTCGGGTTCGCCGGTGCCGTCCTTGCAAGCCCATGGGGATGCTCGAGTTGCACATCGCACAGAATCCAAAGGGAGCTCCTGGAAAAACCGTGGAACTACACCTTTGCTAGGCCCCTCGGTGAAGAGGAATGGGACTACCGCTGAAAACCTTCCGACCCGCACGGTTTGTTGCTGAATGAAAGGGGTGCGCATCGCCCTTACAGGAGGTATCGCCTCGGGCAAGACGACGGTTGCCAACATGTTTCGGGACTTGGGAGCCGTCGTCCTGGATGCAGATCAAGTTGCACGAGACGTCGTGCAGCCTGGGGAACCCTGCTGGAAACGGTTGAGAGACCTTATCGGTCCCGAGTACTTTGACACCGACGGCCAGCTGAAACGGAGAGTTCTTCGAAGCAGGATCATCGAGGATCGCAATTGCCGATCCGCAGTCAATGCATTACTACACCCCGCCATTCTCGAAGCCATGGAGAATCAGTGGAGAGAATGGCGGAGGGACGCTCCCGCCAAGCCCATCCTTTTTGATATTCCCCTCCTCTACGAGCTTCATCTGGAATCCAGGTTTGACCGCATCATACTTGCCTATGCCACCCCTGAAGCGCAGATCCATCGGCTTATGCAGCGTGATGGAGTGACACGCCTGGAGGCGAAGAAATCCCTTGCCATGCAGCTTCCCATCGATCATAAAAGGGAAAAGGCCCACATCGTCGTGGACAACACGTCGAACCGGGACCACACTCTCGAACAGGTGAAGGCTGTTTGGAAGGTACTGGAAGACCTTTGGAGCCTTTCAAATGCGGGAACCTAACCGGTGCCCCCTTTTCAACTCCAAGTCAGATCGCTACGCAGCAGATTGTCAGTACTCCCTTTTTCATCATTCCGCCGGACTCCCATCAACCAAACGGTTGCAACCAAGGACGTAAGCCTGTCAATCGTTCTGCCGACGGATGCCTGACCAGCGGCTCCAGAATGACCTGCCCTCCATGAGCGCACGGGAAACGGCATTTCCGCACCTCAACCAACTTTCACATCCAGGACTTCCCTGATGGCCTCCGCCAGGTCCCTGACCGTGTAAGGCTTGAGCAGAAGCTTCCTGATCCCCATGTCCTCCACCTTTTGCTCCGCAGTCTCCTCAATGAAGCCCGTACAGAGGATGATGGGCACATCTGGACGGATTCTCAGCATCTCCTCGGCCAGTTTGACTCCTGTCATCTTTGGCATGGACTGGTCCGTGATGACCAGGTCAAAACCGTTCGGCTGGGAGCGGAATTGGGACAGGGCGTCCATGCTCGCGGTCAGGGCGACCACCTGATAGCCGAGATTCTGCAGGATTCCCCCTCCAAACTGGCTCAATGCCTCGTCATCATCCACAAAGAGGACCCTCTCCTGGCCCCGGGGAAACTCCGCAACCTCCGCTCTCCTCTCCGCCATCTTTCTGTCGAGCCGGGGGAGCAACACCTCGAACGTAGACCCCTTCCCCGGTTGGCTGGTTACATTGATGGTTCCTCCATGGTTCTTCACAATCCCCAGGGCAACTGAGAGCCCCATGCCGGTTCCCTCTCCCTGCGACTTGGTCGTGAAGAAGGGGTCAAAAATGCGCGCCATGGTGCCCGGATCCATGCCATGACCTGTGTCTCTGATGGACAGGGCCACATGGCCCGAGCTGGGCTCGCCCCCCACCGACACTCCATCGGATGGAATCCTGCGCGTCGAGAGATTCACCTCCAGGAGACCTCCTTCCTGCCGCATGGCATGGATGGAGTTCGTCAACAGGTTCATGATCACTTGGTTGATCTGGGTGGGATCCCCATACACCATGACGGGTTCGGACGGGATTGAACAATTCAAATCTATGGTTGCCGGAAGGATCGCCTTGATGAACCCCAGTGTCTCCTCCAGCATGGGGATCAGCTGAAACGCCTTGCGTTCCTGCTGACCCTGCCGGCTGAATGTCAGGATCTGTGCGACAAGCTTTTTGGCCCGCTCCGAAGCCTTGAGCACATGGGCCAGGCTTTGATGCGCAGGATGGTTCTCCGGGATTTCATGTCGGGCCAGCTCGGTGTAGCCAAGAATCGCCGTCAGGATATTGTTGAAGTCGTGCGCTATGCCCCCCGCAAGGGTTCCGATGGCCTCCATCTTCTGTGCCTGGATCAGTTCGGCCTCCATACGTTTGCGCTCCCTGATGTCCCTCAGGAAGACGAGATGAGCGGGTCTCTCCTTCCAGTCGATACGCACCATATTCATCTCGACCCAAATGACATCTCCCGACTGGTTGACTACCCTGAACTGGTTGACCAGGACCGATCCGTTCTCAAATGGCATCTCCGAACAGGTCACGCTCACACCATCCCTGTCCTCGTGGTGAACGAAATCGATGAACGGAATCTGCCTCAAGACCTCGGCTGAGTACCCGAGCAGATCAACGGTACGAGAGTTCGGGAATCTCACCCGACCATCTTGAAGGACAAATATGCTGTCATGGGCACTCTCGACCAAGACCTGATACTTCTCCTCGGACTCGGTGACAGTGTGTTCGAGGTTCTTGGAGTACTTCTTAAGCTCTTCCTGAATGTTCTGCAGTTCCAGTCGAGAAACAAATTCATTGAATCTGAGCCGATGGCCCACAACAGAGACAACCAAAGCGATGACAATAGTCGCAATGATGAACATGTTGTTCGCAAACAATATGCGCAAGTCTCCATGCGGCTGGAACACGAATATGGATAACAGGTAGATCGAGTAAATGATGAGAGTGTGGAAGGCGAGGGTCCAGGTTCTCACGGGAAGCATGGTGCAAAATGCCAGAAAGACCAGATTCAACCCGGCATAGTATGGCGTGGCAAAAGCCCCGGTCTCGTGGATCATCGCGATGAGTGAGCCCGCGACGACGTAAGCACCTACCACGCCAAGATGTAGACTCCGCTGACCAAAATCCCATCTCCAGTTGATGAGGTTTAAGGCAAGGCAGCACACTGCTGCGATGATCCGGTACACCATGAACCGGTTGAAATGCTCGCGGTAGAGCACGTAGTCCACAACTCCAAAAACGGGCACCAAAACCCATCCGAGCACCAACAGACGGCTCACCCTCTCCCTTAGAAGTGGTTCCCGGTCGTTCTGAAAGGCTTGAAGCAGGCCGCTATCGATTTCCAGTCTAGGCACGTCAGCCCCGGAATCCATTCTCAGGCCTCATTCTCAGCCCAATGGCTTTTCTTGGCGATGGCAAAGAGATTCACCCCACTATCCTCGGCAATGACCCGGATGTCGGCACCGAAGGGACTCTTTGCGAAGAGGGCCTTGAGATCGTCTTCACTCCTGTGGATGAGCTTCCATTGAAGAATATGGTCCATGAACACTCGGTTCGCATTCTCCAGCCCAAAGTTTCCGATGATCAGGGTGCCTCCCGGCTTGAGGTATTCGTGACACCGCCCGATCAGAGCCAGAAAAAGCCTTTCATCAAGGTAGTCCGTCAGCCCCGAGGAATAGATGATGTCCTGCTTGGGGAAATGATGGCGAATCCTGCCTAGAGACCACTTGACCACGTTGTCGTTCATCAGTCGAATGGATGCGGCATGGGGGATGACATTCACATTTTGGTTCGTGTATTCCAATGCTTTCCGGTCTGCATCGATGCAAATGGCCTCGATTTTTTGTGAATATGGGCATTCACCGAGGAAATCGAACAATTCCCGATTCGATCCACAGGCCAAATTCATGATGCCAATGACACTCTCCCGCCCCGCTTTCTCATCGGCCAGAGACTGGATCAGCCCATGCAGCAACCTCCGCCGTCCCCTCACCGCCCGGGCCGGTGCAGTGCCGAGGCACCACGCATCCATGAGCCTCCCCAGCTTGCCGTCTCCATCAGGCCTATTACGGTAGATCATTTCCATCATCATGAAGTCTCCGGCATAACCCCTCGGCTTGTAATAAGCCCTCTCGGCAAATCGGCTCCTCATAAAATAGGGAAAGATCTCCTTAAAGAGATACCCCCAAAGAACCGCACTCACCTCGGAAGCAGCAATCCGGCCTTGGGAGTCCTGAAGCCTCCCGTTGAATTCGTCCATCATGGTGAAGCATTGGTCCTGCAGAGTCTGGGGTATTTCCTCTCCCGTATCCTGCTGCAATTGGTGGGAAATGTTGAAGAAAAACGCCTTGAAGTCTTCCACGTATCCATTGATCATGTGCCATATAGGGAACTTCAGCACCCTTTCTGGAATGGGCCTGGATTCCTCGAAAATGCGCCCCCCTGTGGATAACGATGCCGCATAGGCGGTCAGCGGCTCCCGTTCATCGAGGACCCGGCGAAACTTGGCACAGATCCCTTGCGCCATGACGGTCATGAATCTGCCGTACGCCTCTGGGTCCTCCCTCCTCATCCGGTTCACTGTAACGGGATCAAACAGACGGATGACCGAATCCTCAGTGGCACGGATATCCCTAACCCTCGTTCTGCCATCAAAGAAGCCGATTTCTCCAAAGAAATCACCCTCCCCAATGAGAGCGACAGTGATCTTGGTATCGTCCATAGTGTTGCAGACCTCGACGGCACCCTTTTCCACATAATACAGACATCGAGACTCGGACCCTCCGAGGACGACCGCATCATCCTTACAGTACTCCCGCTTGTGGGAATACTTCAGGAGCCGCGACAGCAAATCGGCATCCATTGGCCGCAGCCAATCGGTGTCGGTCGTCTGAGCATGAGAAGGGGAGTTGAGTGCTGAATTGGAGGAGGCTTCCAGTCTCGCCATCATGGTTCGCTCCTGCTGAACGTCACGGGAACATCTATGCCGTTGAGGCCTATGCTGGAGATCTGGCAAATAAAGTCACGTAAGAATTGAGAAGCTTACCATCGAATTCATCGACACCAATGCTTGCTATGCTTGAATTATTTCGCTAAGGGCCAGTCTCGTGGGGTGAGATGCTCTGTCAGAACAGAGCATGACCAGTCTCCATGCCGATATGCAATGACCCTATACCCGGTAGTGGGCAACCATGATTCGATGCGAACTGAGCTGTTACATTGAGATTCGGAACTTGCTAGACAATGAAGTCCCTTGAATCTGCCTCGATCGAATCCTGCTTTAAGTCCTCACACAAAGCAAATCTGGATGGACAGGGTGCCATGGAACTCTCCGAAGCAGTCATCCTGTCGTCCCACAATGCACGTATTCAAGCACACCTCTGAAGCTCTGTCTGTGGAGGGGACAAGGTCCATGGAGCCGAATCGCTTCCATGTGTCGAGGGGACCCATAGCCCTTGTTCTTGTTGAAACCATATGCGGGATACTGTTTGTGATGCTCTGACATGAGTCGGTCACGATGGACTTTGGCCACGATGGATGCCGCAGCGATGGACAGGGATTTTTGGTCTCCTTGAGGAATGCCCTTTTGAGGGATGTTCAAAGGGAGGGTATATGGGCCATCGATGAGGAGATAGTCCGGAGAGACCTCCAGTTCCTCGATGGCCTTCACCATGGCCAGGAATGTCGCCTGCAGGATGTTGATGCTGTCGATCTCAGCCGCCCCAACAAGGCCAATCCCCACATGGGCCGAGCAGGCCAGGATCTTTTGACAGCAAAGCTCCCGGGCAGAAGGGCTGAGCTTCTTCGAATCACGCACGCCTTGAAGGGGTGGATTGCGCGGCAGGATCACCGCAGCTGCCACAACCGGCCCCGCCAGCGGACCGCGCCCCACCTCATCGATCCCCGCTACCAGCTGAAAACCCTCACGCCAAGCTTCCTCCTCATGGAGGAGCATATCCAACACCGGGTTATCGAGAGGCTTCTTGGGCATCGGGCGTTTTCAACGCTCTCCGGCATGGCAGAAGACCTGCTTCACCATGTCCCTCTCCCTGGTTCACAAATAGGGGGAGACGACCGCAGACTCACACAGGACCTCGAGGTCTGTTCAAAACGCTGTCTTCGAACGCGCCAAGGCTGCAGCATCGTCGGCATCTCCTATGGGCATCTCCCCAGAGTGCCATGAACTGGGGCTCCCCCACACACGAACGATGCCTCCAATATGCTCTCCAGGCGAGAGGCTGAGCCCCAGGTTTTTCAGCTTATCAGGAACCCGACGCTTGAGGGGGGATTGGACTTTCTCGCACATCCAGGACTCCAAAATTGCTGGCCCTTGGACCTTGGACTTGGGATGTGCCGAGGTGAATACCCAGCGATATTGCCACCAGGCAGCCAGTCGGCCACTAGCGTTTTTCACGGATCCGGGCGGCCTTGCCCACTCTTTGTCTGAGGTAATAGAGGCGGGCCCGGCGCACTCGGCCTCGCCGGAGCAATTCAATCTTGTCGATTTGCGGTGAGTGGAGGGGAAATATGCGCTCCACGCCAACCCCGTAAGAGACCTTGCGTACCGTAAAGGTGGCCCCCATTCTTCCCCTGTGATGCCGGATCACCACACCCTCGAAGACCTGAATCCGTTCCTTTTCCCCTTCCCGGATCTTCACGTGCACCTTGACGGTGTCACCCACCCGAAAAGGCGGAATGTCCGTCCGCATGAAATCCCGTTCGACCGTCTGAATCAAATTGATCCCCATCGTGTTCCTCCGCTCGTTTGAACTCCCAGTCGCAGGCGTCGGAATTGTGACACCACGCACTGTTGTCGTGTACTCTTCACCGCGAGGTCACGGCCAGACATGCGCAACCTCGATTTCGACCCTACCAACTGAACACCTCGTTGACGAGGTTCAGCGAATCAATGAAACACCACTAATGGTTGTCCGGGTTCAAGTGCGCTCACACACCGGTGAAAGCAGCCGATCGAGCATGATGGCGGCAGCGCAGCGCACGGAAAGATGGTTGTACCCGTTGGTTCCCTTGATTGGCTCCAGAACCCCGTCAACCTGTGACATGACCGCCTCATCCAATCCCCAGCCAGTCCCGAGGAGGAGAAGGACAGGAGTGGCATCCTCCTGCAGCCGGGACCGAGCTTGAGCATAAGGCATGCCGCCATATCCATCTCTGGCTGTGGTAGCCCACACTCTTGGCCCGACGCCGCATTCCACTGCGAGGCTTGCCTTGGCCTCGTCGATGTCCTCTGCCAAGCGCAGGAGCCTGAGAGCCCGCTCCCTGTCGGGAGCCAATTCACTCCCAACGCCCTCACACCAGTGCCTGATAAGGCGCTGGACCAAGGCCTGTTGGTCCCTGAGGGGGGTCACCACAAAACATGCCGGAAGATCGAAGGTGCAGGCACACCGGGCCAAATCATGCAGATC
>CAZURN010000094.1:0-12238 GCA_964623165.1 uncultured Syntrophobacteraceae bacterium | reverse complement strand
TTGCTGAGAAAGCTCCGACCGGTCCGTGGTCATGGGAAAAACCAGCTCATGGATCAAGGCATCGGGCGGAACGTAGCGCCGCGCTATGACCAGGGCCGTACTTTCCTTCTCCAAACGGGTCTTCGGCACAAACACATGACGGCACTGCGCAAGGATTCTGGCCCCTTTGACACTGATCAGCTCAGGATCGCCGGGGCCAACTCCAATGCCGTACATGATTCCAAGCTTCATCGACACACCTCGTGGAATGACAGGGATGGATGCCGTCGGCACCGGGAAGGCCCCAAATATCAAATGCCCTTTCCCATCTGTTTCACAATGAGTTCAGGAGGGATCAATTCGAGGAGCCTCTTTCGGGCATCACCCACCGTGAGGGGAAGACCGTTGATGGGGACACCATCGCGCTCCTTCATTTCCAGGAGCAAGCTGGTAATGTAGGGCAGGCGCAGGCACGCCCGGCTGAGCATCTCATGGTCGCCGAACACATCCCCCGCCGGCCCATGACATAACACTGCGCCCCGGTTGAGAGCACAGATCTGGTCTGCGAACAGGGGCAGCAAGTCCACCGAGTGAGTCGCGAGAATGATCGTCAAACCCCGCTCACGATTGAGATGCCTGAGCAGTCGCATGATGAGCTCCTCCCCAGCCGGATCGAGGCCTGCGGTGGGTTCATCCAGGATCAGGATGGATGGCCTCATGGCAAGGGCTCCTGCCATGGCCACCCGTTTTTGTTCTCCAAAGCTCAGGTGGTGTATGGCCCGATCCTTCAGGTGGGCTGCTTCGACCCGGGCGAGAGCTTCGGTCGTCCGTTCCACAACCTCGGACTCGGACAACCCCAGATTGCGGGGGCCAAACGCCACGTCTTCCTCCACGGTTGCCGCAAACAACTGATCGTTGGGGTTCTGAAAGACGAGTCCGACTTGTTGGTAAAGATCGGCTTGGGCAATCGAGCCGATATCCCTTCCAAAGACCCTGATGGATCCCTTTTGGGGCTTCAGGAGGCCAACAAGGACCTTGATGAGTGTCGTCTTCCCCGATCCATTGGATGCGAGCATCGCCAGGAACTCTCCACGCCTGACGTGGAAGTCAACATCCCGTAGGGCCTGTGTTCCCTCTTCATACGTGAAGCATATGCCGTTTGCTTCGATGGCGAAGTCCTGGTGCTTCATGGGAGACCCCACTCGATGAAGACGTACGCGAATGCCAACAGGCCCACTGTGAACGCCAGGAGCCACCAGTCCCTGCTGGTCATGGGCGTCATGGGCCCGAGCGGGATGGTTCCCTTGTAGCCCCGCATCGTCATGGCCTCGTGAGTCCGCAAAGCCTGTTCCATGGATAGAACCAGCACTGAACCTGCGAGCATCCCCAGGGAAGAGAGGGACTTGCGGATCCCGCCGTAACCCAGCCTCACCCTCTGGGCCGTCATGATTTCGGCCGTGCGCTCCACGAAAATAAAAACATATCGGTACATCAGCATGGCCACTTCCACCCATCCCTTGGGCACCCCCAGGCGTCGCAAAGTATGGAAGATCCTATGGGCAGGAGTACAGGAACTCAAAAGCACCACCACGCTCACCGAAGCCAGGACACGGGACCCCATCAGCAGTCCCTGGCGAATACCTTCCTCCATGGCGCTGATCCGCCATTCCAGGAAGGTGAGGGTGAAGAGGGGCGTCGATCCTACCATCAAAGATTGAAGGACAACGAGAATCACAACGATGCCCATGGGAGCGGCCAGTCTGCCGATGATGCATCGCATTGGGAGGCGTATCCAGACCATTCCCGCCAAGGCACAAGAGAACACCAAGGCCGGCAAGAGCATTCGCGAGGACGAAATCAAAGCGAGTATGGCCAGAAAGGCTGCAACGACCTTGACGCAAGGGTGCATCCTCGTCAGAGCATTGTCACGATAGGTGAAAATGTCTGAAAAGAGCTCAAAAGCGAGCCGCACAGTTCAACCTCTCACGGTCGGAGGAAAAAGCTCACGGTAACGATACCCAGCCACAAACCCCCCGACCGCCCCGGCAATGAGGAAAAAGAAGAGGAGCAGATCCCCCTGATCCGTATTGATGAGGGGGTCTCGGGGAGGTCGGTTGGCCTCGCGGGCGAACTTCTCGATCACCGATTCGTCGACTCCCGACCACTTGGCATCCATGGCGTTCAGAACCAAATAAAGGCCGAACGCTGCCAACAAGATCGTTATTGATACAACGGTCAGCTTTTTCATGCCGTGACTCCTTCCACCCTTAAGCCGATCAGTTCCGGACGACGAGCCTGGACAAATCGATAGGCTCCGACGCAAAGGAAGCCTTCGAGGATTCCAAGAGGCAGTTGTGTGGGAACAAAAGCGACTAGGATCGTGGCAAACATGGTGAGCAGAGAACCGTCACCGTGAAAAGCACTGGCCAGCTGAAAAGAGGTGACAGCGTAGGTCGCCCAGTCGGAGAGGGCTCCAGCGAGAAATGCAGCGGTGAACCATCCGAATTTGAGCCGCTTTGCAATCGCGAAGACACCGTACCCCACAAATGCCCCGGTGATTCCCATGGAAAAAATGTCCGCCCCGAGAGTGCTCAGCCCACCGTGTGCAAGAAAGAGCGCCTGAAGGACCAACGCAACGCTGGCCACGACGACGGTGAGCCACGGGCCGATAAAGATGGCGGCAAGACCCGTACCACAGGGGTGGGAACAGGTTCCGGCGGTCGGAACGGGGATGGGCATGCACGAAATGATGAAGACCGCCGCACCCACAAGCCCAACCATGGGCTTGGTGTAAGGAATCCTTTCGCTGCGCAACCGCAAGTCACGAAGCCCCCAGGCGAGGAAAGGAAATGACAGAACAAACCAAGAGACAGCCCAGGGTGCAGGCAAGATTCCCTCGGCAATGTGCATGGCCATGGCCGGCTGTGGCAAGGCAACAGCCAGGCTGAGTGCAGCAAAGCATGTCGTCCACAATCGCTTGGTAGACATTTCAATCCCCTCCTATCAAATGATCCATATCTCCTCCTCGATACTTCGCAGCCTCCTCTGGGAGCATGGCCACGAATTCACACTGCCCCGGGGGAACGGGGAATTCTTCCTTGCCGGGAAGACAAACCTCCCGGACATCACACCGCCCTCTCGTCTCTCCAATCCGTTTTTCCACCAGATCCACCAACAACTCATCGAAGCCGAAACCCGGACCAAATCGCAGCTTGAGTTGCGGGTATCTCCGGACTTCCTCCTGGAGCATTTCTGGAATGTCCAACACGATGTGGAGCCCTTCATGGAGGAAGTACGGCACGACCACGACGCTGGTAGCCCCAAGGTTCACGCACCTCTCGAGGGTTTCCGGCAGGTGGGGGCCCAGCCTTGACATGAAGCAGACCTCCACGAGTTGATGTCCATACTTTTCCTTCAGGCGTTCTGCGACCCTCTGCATGTCTCTGCTCGCATTGGGAACCCGACTCCCGTGGCCAAGCAAAATGACGGCTTCCCGCTCCACTCCAGTTGATTCGCCCCCAGTCATGACTTTCTCCTCGACTCGATCAGTCTCCACCTCGATGAAGTTCCGCCGTCGGCCGACATCCGCTCTTCACCCGTTCACCGCAGCCAGTGCGCACAGCGCATGAATGGCACTCACGGCAAGGGGACTCCCGCCCCGTCTCCCCGTGACGGTCACGAACGGGACCCCGGCGTTCATGAGCTCATCCTTGCTCTCCACGACGTGCACAAAGCCGACGGGCATGCCGATGACGAGGGAAGGCCTGATCCCTTCCTCAGCAATGAGCCGGTTGAGCTCCAAAAGGGCTATGGGGGCATTGCCAAAAACGGCGATGCTCCCGTCCAGCATGTCCCTGGCCTTGCGCACGGCGTGAAGGGATCTTGGAAGTCCCGTCTTTCGCGCCTGCTCCAGCACATCGTCATCGGCCACGTGACATACAATGGCGGCAGGCGAGTACGCTTTGCAGACGTTGCGCAGGCGAGGCATGGAAAGCCCGGCACGGATCATGTTGGAGTCCACATAGAGCGGCTTTCCAGAATGCAAAGCTGCAATGCCCGCGTTGATGGCGTCGGGAGAGAACCGTGTGAATCCAATCAGGGAAAAATCGGCAGTGGTGTGGATCATCCGTCGCACCACCTGCCACTGCCCTCCAGTGAAATTGTGGCTGGGCGCTTCCTCATCGATGATCCTCAGCGATTCTGCTTCAATCTCCTCTCCGCTCATGGGGGCCAAATAGAAGCCCCTGATGAGCGGCCGAGCACTCAAACCAGACTGCAATACGGCGTCCTGCCGCGCCTGATCCATGCCGCTCCTCACTGATTATTGAAACGAGAGATCAACCGGATGCCTGAATTCCAGTCGTTCATCCAACCCAGAAACGACAAAATCCCCAAGCCATTTGGCCGGGGATTCCGTATTCAGTCCGCCGAAGGCGTGCCTCCTGCCCTCACCCTCGGGGCAAAAGAAAGGCACCTCTCTGTGAGCAGGTCTTCTGACTCCCGGATCGCCCTACTTGCCGCGCCTTCCCGTTAACCCTGCACCTGCCGTCGAATCCAGCAGGAATACTCATGGAGCGAAACAAGACCAGAGTGTATCACAGTGGCGTCATTGCGGCTTTCGTCCCCGGTTACAGCGGCGGGTCCGTAACGGATTCACACCGTTTTCCCTTGAAGCCCGTTTGGGGCAACTCACAGTATCGTATTCTGTTGGAGGTCATTTTACTCCCCGGTTCCTTTGTGGTCAAACAAAACCGCACCTCCCCAATCAATGCATGGGCCTGTAACCCACGCGATCCTTCGCCATTTATGCCGACATCTCTCACCAGAAGATCCGCCGGTATCCTATAAAGCCAAAGTCTTCAATCGACCCATTGACGCAGCGAGATCATCGAGAGAAAAGACCTCAATACTGACAACCTCCGTGTAGGACTTCAACCCGGAGCGCACAACCTCCCACTCCTGCTCGGACAGGTGTTGAAGCCCCAAATGATCCACTCCATCCGCGACTCCGTGCAAATGCATCATGCTGGATCGCGACAAATGTCGTTCCAACTCCAGTCGAAGATCATATCGATAACGAATGAAGTGGCCCAAATCGAGGCAAAGGCTCATCCCATGATCATCCGCAAGAGGAAGGATGAGTTCCAGGGGATACTCGAGGTTCTCAATGGCCACCTGACAAGGATCAAGCCCCCACTTCACGAGAAGTCCCACAGACTGCCTTACCCGGTCCCCCCATGCTATCCAATCGTGGGTTCCCTTTCCATCACCAGTTCTGCTGTCCAGGTGCAAGACGAACTGCGTCGGATTCAGAGGCAGAGTCCGCTCGTAGAATCGAAGCACTTTCTCCATATCCCTGCGCCTCCGACCAGGATCTGGGTCTCCAAGGAAGACGTCGGCGGGAAGGTGGACGTTGTAGGTCAAATCCAAGTCGACTGCGAGGGCTTTCATCTCCACGATGCTGCTCCAGGACGGGAGATTGCACTCGGAACCGCTCTCGAAAAGGACGAGTTCCACCTCATCCACGTGGGGACCGAGGAGTCGCAGGTTGGGAATGATCGGCGCAGGCACGATGTACGAGGTCGTCGCCAGGCGAAAAGGGAATTTCTTCTTCAGAAGAGGAAGGACCCGCCCTTCATGTGGGATGAATTCCGCTGGCTTGTTCCGTGGAGACTTTGACGCCTCAGTCATCAGAAGGACCTCGTGTCTTCAGCAAGGGGTCCCGACGAACCTCTTGGGATCCGGACTCAAACCCCTCGTGCGATTGCCTCGCCGAACCGAGTGCAATCCGCCATGTCCTCATCGTCCGGAACATACATGACTCCCAGTCCAGACTCCAGTATCTCCACGCCCATGCCCTTCAACTGCTCTTCCATGGCTTTGATCGCTTCGCCTCCCCAACCGTAGGAACCGAAGACCGCTCCTTTCTTCTTCAGGGGCCGCAGGCCTTTGAGGTAGTAAAGCAACTGTTCCACCGATGGGAAGATGCCTTCATTGATGGTTGGCGAACCAATCACAAGGACCTTTGCAGTGAGCACTTCCTTGATGATGTCACTGTAATGGTTCCTGCGAGCGTGGATGAGCTTGTTCTGGAGACCCCCTTTCGTCATTCCTGCGGACACCGCCCTAGCCATCTTCTCCGTGCTGCCCCACATGGAGTCGTAGATGATGAGGGCACGGTCTTCTGCGACCCCCTTGCTCCATTCCCCGTAGGCCTGGAGGATCCTCTCCGAATGCGATCTCCATATGATGCCGTGACTTGGAGCGATCATTTCCACCTGCAGTCCCAATCTCTCCACTTTCTTGAGGAGGGGAGGAATGAGGGGAGCCAGGGGCATGAGGATATTGGCAAAGTATTTGGCCGCCTCATCCATGACCATTTCCAGGTTTGGCAGTTCGTCGTCGAACCTCTGCGAAGAGGCGAAGTGCTGCCCGAAGGCGTCATTGGGCAGGAGCACGTGATCTTCGGCAAGGTAGGTGAACATGCTGTCTGGCCAATGGAGCATGTAGGCTTCGAGAAACTGCAAGGTCTTGCCACCCAGATCAATGCTCTCCCCGGTCTTTACCCTGCTTGGTGACAACCCCTGGCGGTAATGGCGCGCCATACCCTTGATTGCGTTGTCCGTTGCCAACAGCTGGACCTTGGGAACCCATTCGATAGTTGAGGGGAGAGCGCCAGAATGATCCATCTCCACGTGGTTGACAACGAGATAATCGATGTCATCTGGGTTCACGACAGACTCAATGCGCGCCATCATCTCTGGAAAGAACTCCGCCTTGACCGTGTCGACCAGCGCCACCTTTTCACCCTTGACGAGATACGCGTTGTACGTCGTTCCCCGTGAAGTGGAATATCCGTGGAATTCCCTAACACTCCAGTCGATGGCCCCGACCCAGTAAACGCCGTCTTTCAGCGGGACCGCGTCCAACATGAGAAATCTCCTTTGAGCACCCAATCTCAAGCCTCGGGGAGCAATGAATCGGGCGACATATGCTCCCGGCTCCAGTCAGGAACACTCTTCGATGGTCCTTTTGGCCCTTTCCCAGCTCTCCCGAAGGATTCCCAGAACCCCGGGGCGCACCTCGACCCTGAAACCGAACATCTTATTGAATTCCTCCGTGTTCTCCCGCATCCTCTCCTCAGAAAGAACCGGGGTCGGGATGAGCAGCGAACGCCTGTAGGCCCCAAACACACGCCTTGCCATTCTTTCGTCGAAATCCCCGTATTCCTTGGCGAGGATACGCCTCCAGTGCCTCGTCCATCCGGGAATCATGAAGAAGGTTCCGGCTTCCCTGCACTGCTCTTCATAGTAGCAGTCACGCCCCCCGATGAGGAGCCCGACGCAGTCGTCCACGGGGTGGTCAGTGTCCATGGGGACCATCACAGGCACGGAAACACCCGAGAAGAGTTCGTCGATGTTCTGGAGGGCATTGCCGCATAACCCGTATCCAAGGAAGATCCCGTCCACGTGCCGGACCATCTCTCGGGTTGCCTTGGTCAAACCCTCCTGGAGAATCCATTTCCTATTGTGGAGGGCAAGTTCCAAGACCCGAACCAGCACCTCCACGCCGCTGGATGTACTCGGAGTGTAGCCCCTCAGCAGCGGAATCCTCCGTAGTGCAGCACGGCCGATGGATTCGACGGCCTCAATGAACGCACCCGCCGAGCTGTTTTCAACCACCGTTATAATGGAAACATCCGGATCTTCCGACAGGAGATGGGCGAACTCCAGTTCGAGTATTTCACAAATGACCACACCGATCACAGGCATTTTGAGTGCTCTTGGCTCATGCGGCCCTGCCGGACAGCCTCCGGGGCGGTCAATTGGACCCCGCACACGGCGCTAATTCACCTCGACGAATTGCCTGGCATCGACTCCACAATAGGGGCACTTGTTTGGGGGCTTTCCCGGGACGGTATTGCCGCACACGGGACAGACGTAGTACGTCACATCAGCATTGGCGTGGGGATCCTCCATGGCTTTCTTGAACATCTTGGCATGGATCATCTCGATAGACATGGCGTATTCGAGGCTGTGTCTTGCTCCAAGCTCATTTTCCGCCACGGCGTCCTTGATCATGGCCGGGTACATCTGCTTGAATTCGCGGTTTTCGCCATCCAGGGCCGCCCTCAGGTTGTCCATGGTCCCCTCTATGCCCCCCGAGGCTCTCATATGCGATAGGGCATGAAAGAGTTCAGCTCTTGAAGCGGCCCTGAAGAGCCTCGCCACACCAGGATATCCTTCCTGATCCGCCTTTTCCGCAAAAGCCAGGTATCTCATGCTGGCCTGAGATTCACCTGCAAACGCTTGTTCGAGGTTTTCAGCGGTCTTGCCCATTATGAAGCCTCTCTTTCTTCTCACAGAGTGATTTCCAGCTTTTCGCCTTCCCGGCTCACAGGCAGGGCTTCAACAGGACCTTTTGCCGGTCCATATTGGACCATGCCCTCATAATCGTAAGTGCTCTTGCCCACACTGCAGCACTGAACGGACGGAGTCCCCGGAACAGGATCGAGTCTGCGGCCCATGTGCTTACAGCGATTACGGAAGGCGTGAAACTCTCCGTCTTCTCCATGAATCACCAAGACCCGCTCGGGAAGGTTCTTCCCCTCCAAGCGAACGGCCCCTCCCCTCTGCCTCAATTCCGGTGCGCGATCCAGCTCCAGGACGACCTTTCGTTCAGCATATGTCCAGCACCCGTGATCACCCGGCCCCTTCGTCGCGGGAATCCCAAAGACGCGCTGAAGCAAACTTCTTTTCAGGAATCTGATTTCCACGGACCCTCCTCCCGGTTCCAGCATTGCGCTTTCCGCTCACAAGCCACAAGGAACACCAGGAAACACATTGAGTGACTTCGGCCTGCAATTGTCAATTTTCGTGGTTCTCGTGCTTGTCTGTCATGGACGAAGGGCTCACTTCTGATTGAGTATTTCTGGCGGCACCACCCCCTCAAGGTGAGGGAATTTGTCTCTCATGTGAGGGATTTGCATGGCCTCCATGAAGTGCTGCTGAAAATCCTGTTCTACGGTGAGCTCGATGTACTCCACCTTGCGGCTCACCCAGTTGGCCTCCTCGCGCTTCTCCCGATTGAGCAACGCCGCTCTCGCTCCATCACCGGCCGCATTCCCCACCGACTCGATCATGTCCAGGGAGCAGTCTGGGAACAGCCCCATGATCAGGGCTTTCTGACGGTCCACGTGAGTGCCAAAGGCTCCCGCGATCTTCACCTTGTCCAATTTCTCAATGCCCATCCGTCGCATCATCAGCTTACAGCCACAATACAGGGCGCCCTTGGCCAATTGGATCTGCCGCACATCCTTCTGAGTCACAACCACATCCCTGCCGATGGACGACTCCTCCTTCCATGCGATGACGAATTCCGGTTGCTTGGTGTCGGGGTTGATACGGTAGCGGGGTGACTTCTGGTTTTTATTGAACTTGCCGCTTTTCAACACGACCCCGGCCACATAGAGCTCCGCCAGGAGGTCCAGAATTCCTGAACCGCAGATCCCCTTGGCTTTCATCTCTTCCGGTTTCGAAAAGCTTTTCCAGGCATCTCTTCCGATCACCTTGTAATCCACTTCATGGGTTTCCGGGTCGATCTTGATGCGCTCGATGGCTCCCGGCGCCGCCCGCATGCCGTATGCGATCTGCGCCCCTTCGAGGGCCGGTCCCGTGGCACAGGAGGAAGAGATGAGCTTTTTCTTGCTGCCCAGGACCAGCTCCCCGTTAGTGCCGATGTCGATGATGAGCTGGATCTCCTTGCTCTTGTATGGTTCTTCTGCAATCAGGACCCCCACGTTGTCGGCCCCGACGAATCCCGCCTCGTTGGGCAGAACATGCACATAGGCGGATTCATTGATGTTCACCCCGAGATCCCTGGCCTTGATGTCCAGACCCCGGTGGACAACCGGAGGGAAGGGAGCCAGCCCAACGAATTCCGGATTGAGCTGCAGAAGGATATGGTGCATGGCGGTGTTGCCTACGATGGTGATATCAATGATGTCATTGGGGTTGAGACAAAGGTACTTTTTACCCTCCGGGATTCCATGCAGAACCAGGATGTCCTCCTCTTCGGGAGCTTCTTCTCCAACCCCGGCCTCAGCCACCGCCGCCTCAGGCACGGCAGCCTCTTCCACGGCCTCTCCATTTCCCTTCTTCTTTTTCTTTTTGGGCTTGGGTGGATGCGTGGCCGCGCAAGCTCTGGCAATGAGGGTGTTGATCCCTTCGATGATGTCGTTGCTCATCTTTTCCAGGCCACCCGGATTCATCATGTGATACGTGATGCGGCTCATCACGTCTTCGCCGTACTTGCACTGGGGATTCATCATGGAAACCGTGTCGATGACCTCCATGGTGCGCAGATTGCAAAAATACGCGGCAACCGTGGTCGTACCCACATCGACGGCAATCCCATAGTAGTCTTCCACTTTTCCCGGCAGCACCCGGATGATTTCCCTGTCCATCCACACGGCAACCGTGCACTTCCACTTGCTTTGGGGGTCTCTCACCCGTGTTGGCAGTTTCCTCAAGGTGCGGTAGTCCACCGTGAGGTTGGTCAGCCCATACTGCCTGTCCAGTTCATCCAGAATGCGTTCAAAATCCGCAGTAGGTTCCTCGAACGTGGGTTCCACAAGCTCCACATAGTACTGCTTCACGGCAGGATTCCATTCGATGTGGATGTCTCTCGCGGCCTTGCTCACGACCTGTTTCCCAGCCCGGGACTCCTCGGGAACGAAAACCAGGACATCGTTTTCCACCTTTGCCACGCACCCTAGCCGGTAGCCTTCCTCCCGCTCCTTGGGGGTGATGAACTTCTCCTCTTCCTCCTGCCACGGGCTCAAATGCGTCTTGCTGGAATGGACCCCGTACTTCTCGAAAAAACCCTCCTCGATGCGCACCTTGCACTTGCCGCAAACCTTCTTTTCACCGCACAGGGCCTCGATGTCCACGCCCAGTTGACGGGAAGCCTCGATGAGGGTTATGCCCTGCTCCACTTCCCCTCTCCGCCCGGAAGGCTGGAAGATGACCTTCGCTGTGTTGTTTTGCTCCATGCAGCAAACTCCTTCCCTGTCAGAAATGATCGCCGTGGAGATTTCTTGCTTTCAAACGCCGCTGCCGGCAGCACGGATGCTATTTGTGCATTTCCCTCAGGCGGCTGATCATCTTGATGGCTTCCTGAACCGCGTTGCCGGCGGATTCAGCGTAGCCGTCCGCCCCGAACAGGTCCGCCACGTCCTTGGTGACCGGGGCACCACCCAGCATGATGGCCACATTGGGGTTCTTCTCCTTGATCATCTCAATGACCTTCTTCATGCCCATCATGGTTGTGGTCATCATGGCGGACATGGCAACAATTTCAGAGTCCGTGCGTAGCTGCTCCTCGACGAAGTTCTCCAGTGGGACATCACGTCCCAAGTCGTGTACCGTGAAGCCACCCACATCGAACATGAGCTTGATGATGTTCTTGCCGATGTCGTGCACATCGCCCTGGACGGTGCCGATGACCACCTGTCCTCTATGCGCCACACTCTCCTTGCTGATGTGAGGCTTTAGGATGTCCATGCCCGCGTAAAGGGCGTCCGCGCACATGAGCAGTTCAGGGACGAAGTACTCCTGTTTGTCATAGAGATCCCCGACGATTTCCATGCCAGCGGCCAGACCGTTCATGATGGCGTCGAAGGCATCCAAGCCTTCATCCAGAGCGACTTGGGCCCATTCCTTTGCCGCATCCTCTTCGTACTCCACCACCGCATCGCTGAGTTTCTTGAGGATCTCTTCCCTTCTCGAATTGTCCATCACTCCATCTCCTTCCTATTCCTGGACCAGTTTGTTTACTCAAGGTTCGTCACGGGACCGGACTCGGGAACCCGTCCTTTATTCATCAGCGGATGACTGCAAACCAACGCCCCCTCAAACCCTTTTCACTGCCGGGGAAGGATTCTTTCCGTACTTGCGGATTGTTGCCACGTAGGCTTCCACATTCTCCTTCTTGACATCGGGCCAGATGTCGCATCCCGGCCAGACTGCATCGGCACCCTTGTCAATGCAGGTCTTGATCACTCCCTCCACCTGGGAGGCGTCCATCTGGTTCAAGGTGGCATAGGCATCGAAATCGCCGAAGATGAGCACGTCATCCCCGACCTTTTTACGGCTTTCGGCCATGTTGTTCTTGTGGTCCACGCTAAGGGCTTCCGCGCCGCACTCATTCATCATCTGGATGATGAGATCCGTGGAACCGCAGATGTGGTTGACCCGTG
>CAZURN010000093.1:0-12328 GCA_964623165.1 uncultured Syntrophobacteraceae bacterium | reverse complement strand
CAAGGACCCATTCGTTGGGGCTGAAGAGGAGAGACGTGTGAATTCCGCCCAGCGGTCCCTGGCCAGGCAGGATGTCCTGAATGATGGTGGCGTTGACCTGTCTGTAAATGCTCACATCGTTCACCACCACGAAGACCGGGTCACAAAATGATCGCAAGGCTTCCAGGCTGTGATCGAGGAGCCGCTTCCCGCGGAACACTTCCAAGGCCTTATTCTTCCCATACCTGCGACTCTTGCCACCCGCCAGTACGGCTCCTGTGATCACCTATTCATCCCTCAGACGGATCTGAATATCGATGGATCTAGGGGACTTCCATCCCCGAAGTGTCGAGAGCATTCCGACAATGCCACCGGCGACAAAATCCCCCACAAAATCCTTCATGGGGAGCTCTTTGGCGTCAAGCCGGACGGAGATATCCCTTGTCTTTCTGCCCTTGAGGAACCTTTCTTCGATGAGATCGGCCACTGCTGAGACTTCAGAGAATTGGAACCGGGGCACTTCCACATCCATCGGATCGTCGGTCACCAAGCACAGCAGATTGTCCTGAGCGCTGCAAATGGGCTTGGACTCAACAGCAGTGCGGAACACTTCCACCTTGGGGAAGCGCGATCTTTTGAAGCCCTCGGTGATGACGATGTCTTCATTCCAGAAAAACCTTCCGAGCACTGCATCTAGATCCATCTCCTCATCGGTTTCCCGGACCGAGGCAACCTTTTGCGGGGAGGAGATGACCACGGTCCCGGCACCGGCGCGGCTGAGCCTCCAGGTATCCTTGCCCTCGTGGTCAATTTCGAAACTGTGGGCATCGTGTTTCACAGCGCCCACCCGATAGCCTCTGGCCCTCAGATCCGGAATGAGCTTCTCCAGAAAGGTGGTCTTACCCGAGTCGGATGCACCCACGACACAGACTACTGGAATCATAGGGAAAGTTCTCCAATCTTGTTCTATGGGTCCTGATGGATCCAGTCCACATCAGTACGAAAAGTAAACCGTTTTGAGTTCCGTGTATTCTTCCATCCCAAACCGGGATTTCTCTCTGCCCAGGCCACTTTCCTTCATGCCTCCGAATGGAACCTGGGGATATGCTTGGTGGATCCGGTTGATCCAGACACTCCCCGCATCCAGGCGATCCGCCCACTCGATGGCCATGCCCAATTCCTGTGTGAAGAGATAAGCGGCAAGGCCGAATGGAGTGGCGTTGGCTGCCGCGATGGCCTCATCCATGGTCCCGAAGGAGTCGATGATCGTCACGGGTCCAAAAACCTCCTCCTCAAGGATCGACATTCCCTTGGAAACGTGAGTGAGGACCGTTGGCGGGTAAAAGAACCCTCGGTCGGACACCTTGGCACCATTGCCTCCAAGCACCACTCGCGCCCCTTGCTGCACTGCCTTGTCCACCTGGCGTCTCACTCTCGACAGGATCTTGGCGTTGTTGAGGGGTCCAAAGACTCTATCCGACTCTCCTCCAGTCCTGGAAATCACGAGGCCTGAAACATGCTCCATGTAACTCCTCAGGAACTGTTCGTGGATCTCCTCGGCCACCAGGATACGGCTGATGCGATAACAGTATTGTCCTGAGTTTTTAAGGCTTTGGGAAGCGATTTGAGGAAGAACCTCTCGCCAAAGTGCATCCTTACAGACGATGGCCGGACAATGGCCACCCAGTTCGAGGATTGTCTTTCGGACCCATCTGGAGCTTACGGCAAGGATCTCCTTCCCCACTTCCGTGCTCCCGGTGAAAGTGACGAGCCTTGGAGCAGGATGGCTCACCAGAAGACGGCCGGTTTCCCGTCCAGTCCCCGTGACGACATTGAACACGCCTGGCAGCATGCCGGCACGGACAGCCATTTGAGCAATCTTGAGCGTGCTCAGCGGTGTGTGTTCATCGGGCTTGGCGACCACCGTACAGCCCACCGCCAGGGCCGGAGCCATTTTGCACGCAAGGGTGCTGAGGGGGTAGTTGAAAGGCATGATGGCAACCACAACACCGACGGGCTCTCGAACCACGAAAACCCGCTCCCTGTCGTGGCCGAGCAGTGGAATCTCCCCGGAGCGGCGCAGGTTTTCCTCCGCGAAGTAATCCAGGAGGGATGCAGCACTCGTGACCTCATCGAGTGCCATGGGGAGTGTCTTGCCCACTTCCAATGAAATCAGGGCTGCGAGAGACTCCTGTTCTTGTCGCATGAGATCGGCCAGTCTGTGGAGGATGAATGAGCGCTCCGATGCAGCCAGACGAGACCAACCTTCAAAACTCCTGGTTGCACTCTCGATGGCCGAATGAGTTAACCGAGGCCCGGCTGCAGTTGCCCGGGCATACTCCTCCCCGGTCCATGGATTCACCAGAGGGGTTGTCTCGTCCCCCAACACCTCTTCACCGTTAATCCAGCACGAATGGCATTCCACTTGAGGTTCCGACACCGCCGCTATGGCCCTGTCTCAGGGCGTGAACCGAAGGTCCCTGCAAATTCCACCCCCCACTCACGAGCGGGTCCGGAAAAAAACCCTGAATGAACCCGCTTGAGCATATCCAAGGGTGGGGCTTCCAACCACTGTTCATACGCAGTTGGTTTCAAGATCGAATCGAGCAGAATGCGATACTGCAACATTATCCCATGTAGGCGCCATGGATCGGACGGGCGCAAGGCCCCGGCTGCACCAGCTTGGTTGCAACTTCGTGTATTGTGTCGCCCGACAACCAGTCCTGCATGTTCACAAGGGTCATTATGATCCGCAAAGGGTTTTGCAACGCTCAATATTTACCAGGGGATACCTTCTCATTCAAGCCTTGGATCCGGAAAGACGGTGCAAGCGCAGGCGGTGGGAGTTCAAGTCGGGTCAGCGCAAGGACGCCCGGACACGCGACGTGCCGTTCACGTTGACCCCGCAGTCCCCTTTATGCTAGCCTTGTCGTGTTGAAGAGGTTTAGTACATGATTCCGTACCCAAACATCAATCCTGATTTGATCACGATCGGTCCTCTGCGCATCCGCTGGTACGGGGTCATGTACGTGCTGGGGTTCGTCGCATCGTACTTTCTCATCCAAAAGCAGGAAAGATCGCGCCAGATCGGCTTGGTGGGACCCGTTGTTCAGGATCTGATTTTCTACCTCGCTGTGGGCCTCATCATTGGGGGACGCCTCGGCTACATCATTTTTTACGAATTCAACAACTACGGGGCCTATCTCACCAACCCTTTGGAGATCGTGGCCACTTGGCACGGAGGCATGTCGTTCCACGGCGGTTTTGTTGGTGTTGTCGTCGCAGCGATGATTTTTTGCCGATTGCGCAAGCTCCCATTTGCCGCCGTTGCCGACAGCATCGTAGTGACCACACCCATCGGATTGGGGTTGGGACGAGTCGGCAATTTCATCAATGGAGAACTCCTGGGTCTGCCCACCGATGTGCCCTGGGCAATGGTATTCCCCGCAGGTGGCCCGGTTCCGCGGCATCCGACTCAGCTTTATGAGGCATTCTATGAGGGCCTTGTGCTCTTCGTTCTCCTCTGGATCCTCCGCAAGAGGGTTTTCCCTGACGGAATGATGGTCGTTTTTTTCCTAGTAGCCTACGGGCTCGGCCGTTTCTTAATAGAGTTTCTGAAGGAGCCGGATCCGCAGGTCGGTTACATTTTCGGATACTTCACCATGGGGCAGATCCTGTGCGGCTTCATGCTCCTTGCGGCAGTACTGATCACTTGTCTGATCTACCTGAAATCGCCGTCCACCCAGAGCGAGTAACGCACTGCGAGACAAGTGGAAGGGCTGGAGCTGGCACCCATTTGCGGGCCGTGACTCCGAACAGAGGCATTCGGGAGCACGCCGATTGGTGGGCGCATTCATCCGTGGTGCTGTTCGATCCAGCAGTCATGGGCGGCGAACCGGCCCCACATGCTTTCTGTCGCATACGACATCCAGGGTCAGATTGATGTTGGACAGATCACAAGCCAGTTCGGAAAGCCCCATTAGACCTAAGCCGGCCAACTCATGGCTTGCTGTCTTCGAGCAGAAAAAGACAACTGCGGAGAAGGCCCTTCGAGTCCTCAAGCGGGGTCATCGCATATTCATAGGTTCCGGGTGCGGCGAGCCTCAACACCTGGTCCGATCCCTTGAGACGGTCATTCCCGACCTGGCCGACCTTGAAATCCTTCAGATCCTCAGTATAGGAAGGACCCGGTATACGGAACCCAGCTTTTTCGATAAATGCCGCCTCAAGTCTTTCTTTGTCGCCACGGGAAGCCGGGAAGCCGTTGCGGAAGGCAGAGCCGATTACACTCCCATCAATCTGGGCGACGTCCCGGAACTCTTCCGTGGTGGAGCCATTCCCATTGACGTGGCCCTCATTCAAGTTTCGCCTCCCGACGAGCATGGGTACCTCAGTTATGGCATATCGGTGGACATCGTGAAGTCCGCCACGGAGAGTTCCAAATTCGTGATTGCCCAGGTCAATGCCAATATGCCAAAAACACTGGGGGATTCGTTCATCCATATCCGTGACATCGATGCCGTCGTGGAACATGACGAACCCCTCCTCGAGGTGCCCCTGCCCATGATGAATCCCATTGCCCATGCCGTGGGAAAACATGTGGCCAGACTGATTGAGGACGGTTCCACAATCCGCGTGGGGGTTGGCAGCCTCTCCACGGCAGTCCTCTATGCACTCCGTGACAAGAAGGACCTCGGCGTCCATGCGGACATGCTCACGGACGCCTATCTCGATTTGGTAAAGAGCGGCGTCATCACCAACTCCCACAAGAGGCTGCACCGCGACAAGATCGTCACGAGCTTCTGCCTAGGCACCCGGGCGCTCTACGATTTCGTGGACAACAATCCCATGGTTGCCTTTTACCCGACCGAGTATACGAATAACTATCTGGTCATATCTGAACATGAAAAGATGATCTCGATCAACTCGGGGCTCGAGGTGGATCTGACCGGGCAGGTTTGTTCCGATTCGCTGGGCTACGAAATATACAGCGGCGTGGGAGGCGCCGTCGATTTTCTTCGGGGGGCCATGTATTCCCGGAGGGGTAAAGCGATCATCGTGCTCCCATCCACAACCTTGGATGGCAAGGCTTCAAGAATTGTCCCAATCCTGACCGAAGGGGCTGGGGTGGTCACAACCAGGGCTGGAGTCCAATACGTGGTGACCGAGTATGGGATTGCGCTGTTGCACGGCAAGAGCATCCGGGACCGGGCCCTGGCTCTCATTGGTATCGCTCATCCGGACTTCCGCCAAGATCTCATGCGATCGGCTCAGCAGCTCAACTACCTGGGACCGGAGACCATCGAGGTCATTCCACCCAGAGCCTTGTATCCTGCGCAGTGGGAACTGACCCAGTGGTTCGAGGACGGCCTGAAGGTTTTCTTCCGCCCAGCTAAACCCACGGACGAAAGGGCCCTCAAGGAATTCTTCTACTCGTTGCCCAAGAACGAGCCTTACTTCCGTTTCCTCTCCACCATGCGGGTGTTTCCCCTCTATGATGTGCGGAAGATGGTGAACATCGACTACTACAGGGAAATGACCCTGCTCGCCATCCCCGGTGACCCGGAAGGAGAGCGCATCGTGGCCATCGGCCGTTATACGCTGGACGAACAGGCGGGAATCGCGGAAGTGGACTTTGCCGTTCACCCAGACTATGGGCGGAAGGGAATAGCGAGCTTCCTGGTCCAGCTTCTTGGGGAGATGGCTCGGACCCATTCAGCGGAGGGGCTCAGGGCATATGTTTCAATCGGCGGTGAGCGGGTATTTGCCGTATTTCACAGGCTGGGATATGTTGTGGAGAGTTCCCTGCGCGGCGGTGTTCACGAGATCAGGGTCTCCTTCGGTCAGCCTGCCCGTGCTTGCCTGTTAGACTGAAGGCTCTCTTGGAGTGGCTTCACGCCATACCACCGGGTTGCAGGAGTTCGGAAACGGCCCGGATCAGCCCGTATTTGAAGAGGTCCAGGCTGCAGGAGAGGTCGGGAGCCGCCATGACAGGGAATCCTGCAGTTCGGTTTTCATCCGATTTGACCAAGGAGGTGCCAAATGAGTAAGACCCGGTCCCGGTGGTGTGCCAAGATGATCGTCGTAGCTGCATCACTCACCCTTCTCCACGGCGGGGCTGCCATGGCTGCTGAATTCACTGCCGACACCTTTTCAACCCATGGTGGTGAAACCATCACGGGCAAGGTGTTCGTGAAGGGTGACAAGATTCGTAACGAAGGGGTCAGGGCCGGCAGGGAAACGATTGCCATCATCCGGATGGACAAGAAACTATCCTGGGTTCTTCAGCCGGAGAACAAGACCTATTTTGAAATGAAGGGCGGAGGCGCAGCCCAGTCCAGGGCTGAAATGGAGAGCGCGGCAAAGGAGATGGCTGTCAAGAAGGATCTCGGGACGGAAAAAGTCAATGGATTTCTGTGCGATAAGGTCCAATACATCTATCATGACAAGTCGCTGGGTGTCATGACGCAATGGATTGCGAGGGATTTGGACTATCCCATCAAGACGGAACACATCGGGGCTGGTGGAGGCGGATTCAAGACAGAGTTGACGAACATTAAAGTCAAGAGCCTTCCAGATTCGCTCTTCGAGGTGCCGCCGGGATATAAGGCGGTGCCCATGCCCGATTTGAAGGTACCCAGAAAGCAAGGCCCTTGAGCTGCCACCAAGCGGGGTTACCGGACGACCCCTCTTTTCCCAGATCCCTGAGGAATGTGGAAGGCCGCCGGATGATGGGGGCTCGTGGGAGTGGTTGTCCATGAAACAGGCATGTTCGGTTTTTGTGGGGCTTGCCGCTTTATTTTCAGCCGATCAACGGATGGAACCCTCGATTTTCAATCTCGGACCCGATCAGAGAACTCCTTTCCTCCAGTGCCTCCATGTACGGAAAGGTTATGATACCGCGAATCATATCTTTCGCGATTTGCAACTGCAGATTCACAAGGGAGAAGCGGTATGTGTCGTCGGCGGAACCGCCTGCGGCAAGACCACCCTAGTCAAGCTCTTGTTCGGTTTGGATACACCTGATTCAGGCCAGATCACCATCGATGGTGTGAACCCAGCCTCAATGGATTCTGGAGCGGCGATCGTATTCCGGAGGAAGGTGAGCGTGGTCTTTCAAGATCTGAGACTCATGACCCAAAGAACCCTGCAAGACAATGTGGCGCTCCCCCTGGTTCTCTCAGGAAAGAGGAAGCACATCATCGAGGAAAGGGTGGCTTGGTCGCTCCGTCAAGTCAACCTGCAGCACAAGAGCTGTTGCTCTTGTTCGGGACTCTCCATTGGAGAAAGGCAACTGTTGGCGGTGGCAAGGGCAATCGTCAATGATCCTGTCCTGCTCCTCGCAGACGAACCCACAGGCTACCAGGACGATTCAGGGGTTCAAATGGTTTCGAACCTTTTCAAAGAACTGAGGCTGAAGGGGACCACACTCCTCGTGACGACCAAGGATTCCCGGCTTCCCCCATTGCTCCCTTCAGGACGAATCTTGGCCTTTTCTAACGGGAGGATTGCGGAAGACAGCCCGCCCTTTCTTTAGGAAAAGCTCGAGCAACGCTCGCGAAGTGCCTTCGCCGCCCATGTCGGCTCCAGGGTGGCATCCAAGCGCGGACGGGACAGATTGAGTGGCCAGCGCCTTGTTCTGGCTCTGATGAATCCAATGAGTTCAACATGGAATGGCAGACGTTCTTGTATGCCCTCACGGAACTTCCAGGACGCGTGCGGCGAACTGCACTCCCTGTCATTCTCTGCATGCTGTCACTGGCATGCAGCCTCTTCTTACTTGCCAGTTCCTATCTGTTTTCCCAATGTACGGAGAAGCTCATCGCCGAGTCGTGGGCAACCCCGAGGCTCTTTGTCTTCATCGATCACGGTGCGGCGATGGAAGAACAGGAGTCCATTCTTTCCGAGGTCAAGACATGGCCTGAAATCCTCGGCATCAAATTTTCCCGCAAGCTTCCGGCCCATAAGGATGTGAGAGAATCCAGGGGACTCCTGGAGGAAGCCATCGAAGGCCCTTGGATAGATAGCGCCAGCACGCGCATTGAGATCCTGCTGGCAGCGGACGCAAATCCGGCGCCCGGCATCGATGGAATGCTCGAACGGCTCAGAAGGTTCCATCATGTCATGGGAGTGCTTGACGACAGAGCCAGGCTCGAACGGCTTGAGCCCCTGCATGTTTTCCTGACCTCCTTGGGATCATCGACAGTCGGTCTGTTGGCATTCCTTTGCCTTGTCATCGCCGTGGCATGCAGCGATTTGAGTTTGAAAAGCGACACGGAGGAGATCGAGGTTTGTTTGTTGCTTGGAGGATCGCCCCTCCAGGTGCTCCTTCCGCTTTATGGACGGGCAATGTCGGTGGGGCTTGCAGCCGGGGTGATTTCCACCATCGGTGTCTTGATTCTCCTCGACAGAGTCCGATGGCTGTTTCCCGCGATGACCATCTTGACCGAGGAATGGGCTCATTGGGAGAGGCCACTCCTCTTTACTGGGATGGTCATGTCCGGCGTGATCCTTTCCTGTCTTGGTTGCTGGTACTCCTTGCGGCATGCGAAGCACGGCTGAGCGACATCAGCTCCATCGACTCCCGCCGCTCATTCCCCCATCACAGGCCGTACAGGGTGGACACTGGTAGCCCTTTACAAACTTGCAAGCATGGGATATGCCTCACTTGCCGTTGAATCTCCGGTGAGAGGACCGATGCCTATTGCTCGTGGTGGCGGAAGGGTATCCATCTGTAGCATGGGTCCTGCGTGCAAGGGCATTGTTCCTAGATAGATCATGGCGACCGCCCTTCCCGGCGATGATACGGTGCCCAACCAAACTGGAGATGGGTATATTTTGGGCCGCAGCATAAGTATTCATAGTCATTCTCATGGAATTTTTTATAATCGTGATGTAATAATCTTGATGTGTCGAGGATTTCCCTCTCACCGACCCACCATGAAGGCTTCGACATCAAACGCCTCCTCGGGGTGATGTGATGGTGATGTTCTCGGCAGGGACCCCTGACGAGCGATATCCTCATGGATCGTCGTTTGCCGGTGATGCCATCAAAAGCCCCTCGATTCGTGTGATCGTTGGCTGCTGTGAAGCCTTCAAAGAGTGAGGAACTTCCAATGTTCAGAAGCAAGAAGAAGTGGTTCATGGTGTTGGTCGCACTCTCGGTATTGTTTGTCACTTGGTCCGGCCTGCGAGCCAAGACAACCCAGGACAATCCCGACATCTACCAGTATTTGCGACTTTTCAGTGATGTCTTGAACATCGTGCAGGACAACTATGTCGAAAAGGTTGAAGCAAAGAAGATGATCTATGGGGCGATCAACGGCATGCTCCGCGAACTGGATCCCCATTCCTCCTTTTTGAAGCCCGAGGATTACAAAGAGCTCCAAATTGAGACCAAGGGGAAATTCGGCGGCTTAGGCATAGAAATCACTCTGCGTGAAGGGGTCCTGACGGTGGTGTCCCCTCTCGAAGGCACCCCGGCCGACAAGGCTGGCGTCCTCGCCAATGATCAGATCATCAAGATTGACGATCAGCCGACCCAGGACATGTCGCTCATGGAAGCCGTCCAGAAGATGCGTGGTCCAAAGGGGACCAAGGTGAAGCTCACCATCATTCGTAAAGGTGAGCGCAAGCCCCTGGACTTCGAACTGGTGCGTGACATCATTTCCATTCAGAGTGTCCGGGCTCGAACACTTGAAGCAGGCTACGGATATGTCAGGATTTCAAGTTTCCAGAGCGGGACATCCAATGACCTTCGGAAAGTCTTGGATCAGCTTGAGAGCGAAAACCACCCCCTTCTGGGTCTCGTTCTCGATTTGCGCAACGACCCAGGCGGACTGCTGGATCAGGCTGTTGAAGTGAGTGACGAATTCCTGGACGAGGGGCTCATTGTATACACCGGCGGACGCCTTGAGAGCCAGAAGATGCGTTTCGAAGCCCGAAAGAACTCCAAGCCCCACTCCTATCCCATCGCTGTTCTGGTCAATTCCGGCAGCGCAAGTGCCTCGGAGATCGTGGCCGGCGCCCTTCAGGATCACAAGCGGGCTATCATCCTCGGAGAACCCACGTTTGGCAAGGGCTCCGTCCAAACCGTCATTCCCCTCAACGACGGATCAGCCATCCGTCTGACCACATCCCTTTACTACACGCCATCCGGCCGCTCCATTCAGGCTAAAGGTATCGAACCGGACATCGTGGTGAAGCGCGAGAATCCTCCGAAGGAGGCCGAAGAAACACCGGAACCACCACAGAGGGTTCGGGAAAAGGACCTCCCGAGACACATGGAAAATCAGAAACCCGATTCTGGAGCCTCCAAGCAGGAAGCGTTTCAGGCTGAAACCCATAAGATGATCGAGCAGGACAACCAGCTGAGGAGAGCCCTTGACGTGCTGAAGAGCTACAAGATCATGGCTCAGATGAACTTTAAGTAGACAGCTGGGAACGGCCTTTCCCATGCCACCCAGCCCGGGTAAGAAGAGGGAAACAACCACTCCAACGAAGGGGCGAGCGCCGGCACCTGCCAGAGGGACCGGCGAACGCTCCCGCAAAGCTGCTCATGCTTCTGGAGGAGCCCGGCGCCTGAAGGTCCCGGGGAATCAAACCCTCAAGTCCACCCTCCTTCCACTGCTCTCGGTTTGGGTCCTTGCCATTATCGTCTTGCTGGGCCTGTTGTACTGGGGGGCCGGTTCGACGAGTAAGGGGCGCAGAGTCGTGCAGCCCCCCGGCACCTCCACTTCTTCGGAGAGGAACGAAAAGGTTGCCGGCACCCCTTCGCGCAAAGCGGCAAACAAGGAGCAGCCGCTTCACGATTCCTCGCCGAATGATCGCAAGAACGGGGTGAACCACGCATCGTCTCCAGGATCTGCACAGTCACCCGGAGTAGAGGCGCACCGTGAAACATCTCCCTACAGCCAGCCACCCAAACCTCAGTCGGGGGCGTCGGAACCTGCCATGGCCAGTCTCTCCCCCAAGGCCACTGGACCACCGCCTCCTCCGAAAACCTCCCCACGCACAGGGCCACCAGATGCTGCACGAGTGGCCATCGTCATCGATGATTTCGGCCAGGATCTGGAAGTGGCCCGGAGATTCCTGGATATCCCCCTCCCACTCACGTTTTCCGTGCTCCCCTATCAGAAGCACAGTCACGAAGTGGCTGCACTGGCGCATTCCCACGGTCGCGAGGTCATACTTCACCTGCCCATGCAGCCTCAGGGATATCCCATCAAGAATCCAGGAAAAGGTGCCCTGCTCACGTCCATGTCGAGTGAGGCAGTGCGGAAGTCTTTGCAGGGCGCCCTGGACGTGAGCCCCCACTTCAAAGGCATCAACAATCATATGGGATCAAGGTTCACCGAGGACAGGGCCGCCATGGGGGTCTTTCTGACCGAGGTGAAGGAAAAGGGCCTGTATTTTCTTGATAGCTCCACCAGTCCCAGGAGCGTCGGACATTCCATGGCTCAGGAGCTGAGGATTCTCAGTGGAAGGCGTGATGTCTTTCTCGATCACACCCCGACGGAGGAATTCGTCCGATCTCAGATCGAAGAACTTATCCGTAAAGCCAAGATCGAGGGGAGTGCCATTGCCATCGGTCACCCCTATGAAGTGACACTTCGCGTGCTCTCGCAGAAGAGCAGGCGATTCGAGGAGGAGGCTGTTGCAGTCGTGCCTTCGGGGGAACTGGTTCAGCAGTCCCCCTGCAACGCTGGATTGAGATAGGTGCATCCTGTTGCCTCGCGCTACCCTGCGTGCTGGGTTGCCAAGAGGACATGGAGAAAAGGGGCCGTTCGCCACCCAGAGACTGGAGGCTTGCCCGGCGCACGCATATGGCCCGCTACCAGGATGCCTCCAGTCAATCCGGCTTATGAAAGCATTCACGATTGAGCCTCCATCGCCATCCCAGGACCGGAATTTGAGCCTTGACGTTTCCCTGGGGAAGAGATATGCAAGGCAGGCGGAAATCTGGAATACGAACTCGGTGAAATTCCTTATTTCCTTGGAATTTCATGGTGATGAAGAAGGAGGATTATTCCCGAGATGAACAAATCCCTCATGGGAGTTTTGGTAGGTTTGCTTGTGTTCTGCTGTGCAGACTTGGCGAGGGCAGTGGAAGGCGCCAAGACGCTATCAGGAAAGGGGTCGCATGCAGTCGCACCCGCCCAGGAAACCCCCTCTCTGCAAGTGGTGAACCCGCTTCACGATTTCGGAGAAGCCATGGAAGGAAGCGAGGTGGTCCACGAGTTCAGGATCAGGAACTCGGGCAAGGGAGTTCTCCAAGTCGACCAGGTGCGCCCCGGTTGAGGGTGTGCCGTGGCCCAGTTTGACCGGGCAATCCCTCCTGGAGGCGAGG
>CAZURN010000092.1:0-12796 GCA_964623165.1 uncultured Syntrophobacteraceae bacterium | reverse complement strand
CCCATGCAGAGGCGGTCAGCCACCTCACAAAGGGGCTCAGGTCTCTGAAGAACCTTCCTGCTGGCCCGCAACGCAGCCAATTGGAGCTCAGCCTTCAGATGGCTCTTGGCCTTGGACTCATTGCAACCCATGGCTATTCCTCGGAGCTCGTGCTCAACACCTTTGCACGCGCCCACGACCTTTGCGGTGAACTGGGCGAGAGTGCCCAGCTCTTTTCCGTCCTTTTCGGACTCTACATGTTCCATGCCGTGCGTTCCGACAGGAAAGAGACCAGGGAGACCACAAATCAGCTCCTGAGGTTGGCGAAACGCTCGGGAGACGTGAATCTTCTCGTCGAGGCGTATGCGGCCACAGGCGTTGCAGAGTTGCTGCAGGGTGCACACACTTCCGCGCACGAACGCATTTCCCAGTGTCTTTCGTTTTACAATCCTGTTCTCCACAGGTCGCACGTGTTCATCTACGGACACGATCCCGGTGCGGTGCTTCACGCTTATGACGGGCTGAACCTGTGGTTTCTCGGCTTCCCGGACAGAGCCGTGAGCAGCATTGAAAAGGCACTGAGGCTGGCTGAGGAGACTGCTCATCCTTTCACCCTTGCCCATGTTCTGAGCACCTCGGCTGAGTTGAGGCACTGCCGTCGAGAATTCAGGGAAGTCGGTGAACTGGCAAATCGAAATGTCGCACTGAGCATCGAGCAAAAGTTCCCGTTATGGTTGGGTGCAGGCTACTGCGAACAGGGTTGGGTGTTGCTGTCCGAAGGGTCCGTTCAGGAAGGAATCAAGAAGATGCAAGAGGGAATGGCGATGATACGCAGCACCGGATCACGGGCAAGGAGACCGTATCACCAACTGAACCTCGCGGAAACATATCTGCGGGCAGGAATGATCAGGGAAGGCCTGGCCGAGGTTGACGAAGCCTTGAGTGTAACGTACGACAGCCTGAGCCATTACTACTTGGCCGAATTGCATCGCGTGAGGGGAGAGTTGCTGCTGAAAACATCTTCACACAAGAGCGCAGAGGCTGAGAGCTGCTTTCGTCAGGCTCTCGATGTGGCGCGCGAACAGAGTGCCAGGTCGTTGGAGCTTCGTGCTGCAATGAGCCTCGGCAGATTGCTGGGTGCAATGGGAAGGAAGGATGAGGCCCGAGAGGTCCTCGCACGAATCTTCGGCCTTTTCACGGAGGGTTTTGAGACGGCTGACCTTAGAGAGGCGAAGACCTTGCTGCAGGATTTGTCGTAACGGATTCCAAGAGCACTCGCTCTATGGCAAGCAAACCAAGATTAAGCCGGGCTCCTCATTTTGGGCACGGACATTTTCTCGAAGCGTGCATCTTTTTGCGGAGTTACCTGGAAAATGACCTCTTCATGGTTCGCGGATGTAGCCCGCCAACATGACAATTGCTTTCAAGATCGTACCCAGCAGAGTCCCAAGTCCATCATGGCCTCTCGTGGGCGTGACAGATGGTAAGGGCGCAAGACCCTGTGCCACACCAGCTTGACTGCAACTTCGTGTCAAAGGTTCCCGGTCATAAGGGCAGTTCTGCACTCAGGCCATTCCACCCAGACCTCGATCTGGTTATGTGACCGTCACAACAAGCTTCGATCCCGGAGGCAAATATTCTGCGCGCACTGGAGGCCTGTACTGCCGCCGTGAGACCCTGCAAGGCGACTCATGGTCTTGGAAGGCAGTGTGCCTGAAGTGCGTGATCAACCGAGTGCCATCGATCCCCCGGTACCCTGCTGCAATCTGCATCATGTTACTCTCTTTATCCTTTTTGTGGTAAGCTTTGAAATCAGAAGCGCAAAGCACCTTCCCGCTGTTCCGCCAATCCGGGATAGCCAAGTGGGTTCTGTTCCTTTCGCTGCAGAGATCCAAGAGATTCTTCAGGAGCTGAAAATGCGTGATGAAGACAAGACGAGAGAGCAACTCAAAACCGAATTGCAGGAATTGCGGGAACAGGTTGCTGAATATAGGGAGGAGAGGGAGAAGCGCAGGAAGGCCGAGCAAGCATTGCAGGAATCTCAGCAAATGTTGCAGTTGGTCCTAAATACCATTCCCGCAAGGGTCTTCTGGAAAGATGTCGAATCAATTTACCTGGGCTGCAACCGCCCATTCGCTCTCGATGCGGGCGTGCAGTCACCGGAGGACATCATTGGGAAAAGTGACTTTGACATGGGATGGGCAGCACAGGCAGAGATATACCGTTCGGATGATCGTCTGGTCATGGAAACCGGCCGCCGGAAAATTGGCTATGAAGAACCCATGACCGCGCCGGATGGCAGGAGGGTTTGGCTGCGCACCAGTAAGGTGCCCCTGCTTGACACCGAAGGCAAGATCAAAGGGGTTCTCGGCACCTATGAAGACATCACCCAGCATAAATTGGCCGAAGAGCAAATCACGCAGCTCAATGCCTTGAGGGAGCGACTTCTTGGCCGGGAGGCTCTGAACGAGAAATTGAGGATCATTACCGAAGCCGCGGTTCAGATTCTCGGTGCCGACTTCGCCCGGATCTGGATCACGAAGGAAGGGGATCTGTGTGAGAGGGGCTGCTCACACGCCGGAGTTGAAGAGGGTCCCCACGTATGCCGCGACCGGACCCGATGCCTTCACCTTATGGCCAGCTCTGGCCGGTATACTCATCTGGACGGCAACCATCGCAGAGTGCCTCTGGGCGCATACAAGATAGGCAATATCGCGTCCGGCAAGGATGCCTTCTTTCTGACGAACGATGTCACCCACGATCCCTGTGTTCATGATCACGAATGGGCTGCGTCCATCGGGCTTGTTTCATTTGCGGGCTTCCGCCTGATTTCGCCCGATGGCAATCCAATCGGGGTTTTGGCGCTTTTTGGGAAGCAGCCGATATCCCCTGAAGAAATGAGATTTCTTGAAGACTTGGCCAATACCACGTCCCAGGTCATCCGAGCGGGTGTGGCCGAGGACGCGCTGAAAGAGAGTGAAAATCGCTTTCGATCCCTGGTCATGAACTCTTCAGACACCATCACGGTGCTTGCGGCTGACGGGACAATCAGCTACCAAAGCCCCTCGTTGAAACGGTTCTTTGGCTACGAACCCGAGGAGCTGATCGGAAGAAATGCTTTTCACTATGTACATCCGGACGACCTGGCATCCGCGCAAGCCGCCTTTTCTCAAATCCTCGAACACCCCGGGAGATCCCTTTCCGTAGAGTACCGCTTTCGTCATGCAGACGGTTCCTGGGTCTTTGTGGAATCGGTGGGGAGCAGCTTCCTGGATGATCCCAGCATCAAGGGGGTGGTGCTGAATTCACGGGACATCTCCGAGCGCAAATTGGCGGAAGAGGCGCTTGAAAAGCGCATCGTGGCTTTGACTCAGCCCCTGGACGCTGTCGAGAGCATTGCTTTCGAGGACCTGTTCAACCTGGCCGACCTTCAGTGTCTCCAGGACCTATTCGCGGATGTCTGGGGCGTTGCCGCTCTCATCACGCGTCCCGACGGCACACCCATCACGCAACCGAGCAACTTCTCGCATCTCTGCAGCGAGATCATCCGCCAGACCGAGAAAGGATCGAGAAATTGCCAGTTGTCTGATGCCATGATCGGGCGGCACAATCCCTTCGGGCCGACGATCCAGCACTGCCTGAGCGCCGGCTTGTGCAACGCGGGGGCCAGCATCACTGTCGGCGGCCGTCACATCGCCAACTGGTTGATTGGGCAGGTCCGAAACGAAGCGCACAGTGAGGAACAAATGATGGAGTACGCCCGCGAGATCGGCGCCGACGAAGTCGCATTCCGCGAAGCCTACCGCAACGTACCTATCATGCCGCAGGAGAAGTTCGATCGCATTGCGCACGCCCTTTTTGCTCTCGCCAAGCAGCTTTCCACCACCGCGTATCAGAATATCCAGCAGGCGCGGTTCATCGCTCAGCGCAAGAAGGCTGAGCAAGCCCTAACGGAATCGCAGCAGATGTTGCAGCTGATCCTGGATACCATACCAGTGAGGGTCTTCTGGAAGGATCTCAATTTGAACTACTTGGGCTGCAACCGCGCATTTGCTCGGGATGCGGGTCTAAGATCACCGGAGGAGATCGTCGGGAAGAGCGATTTTGAGATGATTTGGGCGGAATACGCAGACATCTACCGTTCAGATGACCGTTTCGTCCTCCAAACTGGCAGCCCCATACTCGGTCACCAAGAGCCCCCTAGAGCAACGGGCCACGGCAGGATTTGGCTGCTCATGAACAGGGTCCCTCTGCTTGACGCGAAAGGAAAGATCAAGGGGGTTTTGGGCACCTACGAGGACATCACGGAAAGCAAGCAGATGGAAGTGAGGTTGCAGGCATCCGAGACCAAATACAGGATCGTCGCCGACAACACGTATGACTGGGAGTATTGGACCAGTCCCGAAGGGCACTTTTTATACAACTCTCCATCATTTCAAAGGATCACCGGATACAAGATGAGTGACCTCGAAGCGGATCCCAATCTGCTCTCCCGCATCGTCCACCCCGAGGATCTTGTCCGGTTTGAGGACCATGTTTCGCAGGATCAGGCCAGAAGCGCATCATGCGATCTGGAGTTTCGCGTGACTCATCTGGACGGGACGACGAGGTGGATCGGGCACGTCTGCCACCCGGTGTTTGATGCTCAAGGCGTTTTTTTGGGCCGACGCGGGAGCAACCGGGACATCACCGAGCGCAAGCGGGCAGAGGAAGCGTTACGGGACAGTTCAGAAAGGTTGAAGCGGTTTGCCTATTCCGTCGCTCACGATCTCAAGAGTCCAGCTATTGGCATTCACGGCCTGGTGAAGCGACTTAGCAAGAGCTACAGGGGTGTTCTTGATGAAAGGGGGAAGAACTACTGTGATCTGATCTTGAGAGCCTCAGAGCATATCGCAGCCCTGGTTGACAAAGTCAATGCATACATCGCCACAAAGGAAGCTCGCTTGTCAATTGAAATGGTGGAGGTGGGAGAGATTCTTCAGATGCTCAGCGATGAGTTCTCTGCGCAACTCGCCACTAGACGGGTGGATTGGAACAAACCCGAGTCCAGGATAGAAATCCAGGCGGATCGTTTGTCCATGATAAGAGCCTTCAGGAATTTTTTGGATAACTCCCTGAAGTATGGAGGAAAGAGGCTGACCAAGATTTGGACCGAGTATGAAGAGACGGATGAATTCCACATCTTTTCATTCAGCGACAATGGGAAAGGATTGCGGGACGAGGATTCGATAAAGATATTCAAAGCATTTCAAAGAGATGAGACATCCAAGGGAGTCGAAGGCGCAGGTCTCGGCCTCTCCATCGTGAAGGAAATCGCGGAACAACATGGTGGCAAAGTGTGGGTGGAGCCGAGAACGACGAGGGGAGCCACCTTCTGCATTTCCATTTCAAAGAATCTGCAAACCATGTGACGAGCGAAGCCTTTATTGCCGTGTGGTTGCCGTGTTGCACCAATTGGAGAATTGTGACGGGCAGAGGCGATATGAGCTGGGTATATCGTCCCGTTGACCCGAGTGGCAAACGCAGCACAGCCCCTTGTGGGCACAACGAACCCCACGGGCACAAGGGCCGATGCTATGCCCGCTTGCACGCGATTTTCACGTTGGCAGGCCACACCCACGAACCATGAAAAGGCTGTTTTCTACGTAACCTTGCATGAAATGGGTTCTGTCAGCAACTTGGAGAGGGACGACCCACAAGTTCTCAGCAGAAAGGAGCGGCTGGCATGGGGAAGAAGCTCCTGGTGTTCCAGCGCATGGTATGGCTGTGTTTCTTCAGCGTGCTCACTGTGGTTGCCGGCAACACCATACTCCTCGCCGTGCCCCAGGCGCGCGAAGCCCTGTATGCGCTGGATGACGGCAGCGGAGCCGACTTGAGGCGCTTCGTGCTGTTCGCCGTTTCATACCTTTACTGGGCCTTCACGGCATGGTTTGTTGCACGTTTGATGCTTGGGCGCAAATTCCAAATCGACACAGTTGGGGTAACCCCTGAAACCCAGGCATTTGCGAACCACTGTGCCCGCATCATTCCCCGAGCCCTGGGCCTCCTGGCCAGCGTGCCTCTGGCATTGGCGATGTTCGCCATCAACATCATGTATGGCGTCGTGCTGATCTGTCTGGCGGCCATATATCTGTTGTTCGTATGGCAACGGCGTCATCGCATCCCCTGGTTCAAAATCGGACCGGAGGAGAGCAAGGACCAACCCCACTACCGCTTCGTCCCGATCGAAGACAAGACCTCGCAAAAGGCACGATGCTGTCTGGCGGTACTGTTCGCACTGCCGCTCGTGGTATTTGCCGCTGTCTGGTTCTTCCCCGTCGAGGCCGGCCGCTTCATCGGCTCCTCCGCACTGATGCTGACGGCTGGCGGCTTGTGGAATCTGGCAGGTTCAATGGTGCTTAGGTACTTGCCCAGACTTTTCGGATGGCCAAGTTTCAACACGGTGCCTGCGCTGCTGCTGGTGCTCTTTTCATTCCTCGAGAACCACCCAGTCGCCCCCATCCACAAGGGAACCTCGCCTGAGGATTGGCGTGCCTCCCGCCCCAGCCTGGAGCAGCACTTTGACGTGTGGATGCGGCGCCATGTTCGTGGTGAACCCATTTACATGTGTGCGGTGTCCGGTGGGGCGAGCAGGGCTGCGTACTGGTCGGGCATGACCCTCGGGCGCCTCGAGGACGAAGCACGCCGCCGCGGCAAGCGGTTCGCCGAGAACCTGTTCATGCTTTCCGGTGTCTCAGGAGGCAGCCTGGGGGCCGCCGCCTTCGTGACAACGCTTGCCGCATGGCCTGGAGCCGGGAAGAGAGAGGCGATCCTTGCTTCAAACGAGAAGGAGGCAAACTGCGGTGAGCTGATCACCGGACTGTTGGACAACATGCTGGGGAAGGATCTACTGGCGCCCATAGTGGGCATGCTGCTGTATCCGGATCTTCTGCAACAGTTCATCCCAATCTTCGATCCCATCCACTCGACCGATCGGTCCTACGCCTTGGAACACGCCTGGGCGTTGGACTGGCGCTACATCGTCGAACATTTCGACGGCTCTCCGACCGATGCAACCGCTTGGTGGGAATCGCCACTGACGGCACCGTATAGCGCCCGCCCGCAGGAGAACTTGCCCGCTCTGCTGCTCAACACCGTACGGCTTGAAGACGGCCAGCGCATGCTGCAGTCCAATCTGGCGTTCGACCTGCCGAACGCCCAGGACCTGCTGGCACCTGGCTTCGAAACCCACCACCTCACCCTGGCCGGCGCGGTGCACAACAGCGCGCGCTTTCCCTACATAAGCCCCCCAGGGAGTGTGCGCGTGTCCACTGTAGCCAAACCTGCTGGCAAGGGTCCCGTTTGGGGACATCTGGGCGACGGGGGCTACCACGAATCCTCCGGCACAGCTTCGATGGCTGATGTGATTGAGCGGCTGCAGGCCTCGGGCCGCATTAGATCTACAGACTCAGGCCTTCAGGCATGCATGGCGGACGGATCCGAAGAGCCGTGCGACAGCCCGATCGTGTTGGTGGTGCTGAACAACCAGCCGGCTCCATACGGGGCCGCATGGTACCGCAATCTGCATGGTGGACTGCGTGCCCCCGACACACTGCGCCTTGAAAGCAGCTGGCCTGTGCGAGAGATCAGCGCCCCGCCTCAGGGTTTGGTCACCGCCTGGCAGAGCAACACATATAGGGCCGAATGGCATTTGGCCCGGATGGCCGGGAGTGGCCTCGACCGCTATGTCGAGCTGCGGTTCCCGCTGTACCCAGGGGTCCGTCCGCCTTCCATGAACTGGCATCTGGATGAGGATTCCCGCAAGTTGTTGAAACATGCGGCCGCTCCGCCATCCTGCGACAGACTTTCTCCCGCCAACCTGGCTGACCAAGCCCTGCGAGTAAACCTGGAGCGGTTACGCACATGGATTGCGAGGTCACCGCTATGAATCCAAGGGCTTGGGCGACTCTTTTCGCCTCCTGTGTGGCTTTGGGACTAGTGCTTTCCATCGTGCTCAGGCCAAACCCTGGAGCCCCGGAGGCGCCACAGTCATGCCGTGCTCTCGCTGCTCAGCCACGGGCGCCCCTGACCTGCCTGGATGGCCTCTGCCCCAAAATCCTGTGCGCCGAAATGGCTGCCAACCACTCCCAATGGGAATGCCTGGTTCAGCGCGGCGATCCGGTTTCCGCAATGAGCGTCGAACAGTGCGAATTCGCTGAGATGCGCACGCGTGGCCTGCGCAGCGAGGTGACCGGTTTCGACAACCGTTTCTTCATCCCCTTATACACATTGCTCTCAGCTTTACTGGTCGGGTGGGTGTGGTCCCGTTCGAGCCTGTCCTCCGAACAGAGTCCCCGAATGGTGAGGAGTAAGGCGATTGCCCTGTGTGTTTCCACTGCGGTGCTGGTTTCCCTGGACCTGCGCGAAAACACGCAACTCATGGCCATTCTGGACCTTCTTGACCGGATCGGTGTCGCGGGGGTGATCGGCAAGCGCTCGGCGGCCGATGTCGCGATCCTTGACACAACGGCTCGCACATTGCGCCGTGCGTCCTGTTACAAATGGGGCGCCGGTGCCATGTGGGCACTGGCCTTGAGCGCTGTGTTTCGTGCCGTGCTCCGCTGGGCACCGGCCGACGAGGCTCCGCGGCCTTGGCGCTGGTTGGCTGCGACCGTATGGGCGACAGCCCTTTTGGCCGCTGCAGCGACGGGTGCCGGCGCGGCATACGGGCTTCTCGGTGATTCCCTGATAACCCCTGTGCGATTGCTCGAGGCAGGCATGTACCTCGTCATGGGAGCGATGGTCGGTGCCGCTTTCTTGGCTGTTTGGGCTGCAATAGAGCGAGGCGGCCTTTATAACGGGGGGGAGTCTCGATGAGAAGCGACTCGCTTCGCCAACATTCACGGATCGAACACTCGAGGAATGTTGGCACCAGAAGGAGATGAGGGCGTTTTCGGGTGAATATGCCTTCTCCACGAGGTTGGATAGACAGTCGATACGTTGCAAGCGATGAATTTCTCATCCATTTATCGATCAGACTTCTGAGAGTAAGGAGAATATTATGACCATGTGGTTTTTCGACGAGTCCGAGGAAATGGACGAATATCAGCTCGTACGGGACACTCTTCTCGCACTCGAGAGAGAACAAAGAGAAATCAGGGGGATGCTTGGAAAGGCCTTGGACGAGCTCGAGGCTGACCCCGGTAACGAGTTGATCTGTGATCGTGTGAAGCAGTATCGAAGCAGATTGGAAGAACTTGAGAAATCCCGTCTGTTTTCCTCTGATGTCCCATTAGAACTGGCGTTGTGGGGGCCTCCGCATGGGTAGGCGCAGGACGCAAGACGAGAGTCACCGGGGGAGCACAGGGAGAGATGAGGCCTGCTTCTCTGAGGTTGTCTTGCATGCACTCAGTGCTGTTTCAGCACTCATCCGGTCAGAAGCGTCTCGGCCATATGGCCCCCCCATGTTCCAGCGAGAATGCACCGAGGTCCCCGCCGGAAAGCGCCCCTTTCCTATCTTCATGGCTCGACGGCGATCATTCGAGCAAGTGCGTCCTCATAGACGCCGTGTCCTCATGGGATCTCGCTAATGAAGGCGGACGGATGATACTCGACGACCATGTCCGGCCGCATCCAATTCCGACGGAAATGCAGCCACCTCCGCTATCGGGCTTTTCCAGAATCCGATGATTCCCGAATTTCAATCAGTAGTGAGGACTCTCAGCTAATCACCGGAAAAGCCCCCACCCACTGTGTTTCATCCTTTGGCTTCGTTCACAAGGTTGCGACTCAGCTGGATTCCTTCAGCCACGATCCACACGGCCATTACTGGAAACTGTATCCAGAAAGGCTGTGAGACAATGTTGCCACCTCGACTCCCCCTGAATTGGTGATTAGATGTTACTTAATATTTCGACCACAGTTCTAGAGTTTCAATTGGTCACTTTCGGGGTTGAAGAAGGTCAACAATGAAAAGTGAAGGAAAAATGTCGCTGAGCATGTACATTCAAGCCTCGGTATCAGTGGGGCGCATCAGGTGCGTCTCCTGTCTCCTGGCAGATGCAGTTTCGGCTCGACCTCAAGTGGCAGGGAGTGCTTTGGACACGGTCGGGACATCTCGACCGGGGAGATCGCGATGGGCAACAGGGAAGTCCACGCAGCCGTACATATCTATGACTGCTCCGATTGGGTGGGAAGACGGCAACACGAAAGAGGCAGCCACGATACAATCAGTATCCGTATCGATTGAGGACAAACAGCAATTGAATCGAGAACAGGACAGACTTCTCGAGGGAGGCCGTATATTTCAAAAGGCCGTATTACAACCTATTGAATTCAGCAGCTATTAGGCCTACGGCTGATAGGATTTCACCCGTTAATGGTAACAGGATTTCCACAGTGCGAGACGTTTTTCCCGTTCAGAAATGCACTCATGCATTTTCGCGGGTGCTACGGTGCATCTGGAGATGATGGATGGAAGTTTCCGGAAGCAACCGCCAGAACGTTCTTTCGCTGTGCAGGGAGCACAACGTATTTGGGTGGACCTCCACAGGCTTCGGACTCCCTTCCGTGATCCCTTGGATTGGCGGCCACACCGAACACTTGTGGGGTCATGTCTGGGGAATGGTCATTGCGCCAGCTGATGACGGTGGCGCATACTTGCTGCGCTGGGGTTCTTGACCCTTCCGGGTCTTGGGCGCCACCTCTCCACATCGGTGGATGTCTACGGGGCTTTGGTCTTCAGCGAGCATTGAACCAAGGTGCCGAGGTCAGCCCGCTCAGGGTCGATCGAACCTCATCGATGTAGGCCAAAATGGATTGGAATATCATGTAAATGTCATCCAAACCCGTTCACGAAGATCCGGGTGCCATGAGGGAGCACGGAATCAAGCTTTCCAAGGCGGCACCCAGCATATAGAGTGATTCGACTGAGCAAGAGAAAGGAAGGATGTCATGATAAGAATTGCAGCAATGGTTTTGTTTGCGGCTTTTACGGTGTTCACCATAGCCTGTCCCGGAACGACCCTCACCGAGGGGACCTCTGATTACAAAATCATTGCAGACGCATCGGCTGGAGGTCTGGCAGATGCCTTTGCTCGCGCCATCCTTGGCGGCTACGTTGACAGGCAGGAATGCGATGCCGTACAGACTGCCCGAGGGTACAACTACCAGACGAAACAGGGCGCAATGGTAAAGGTTGAAGAAGTGAAGGTCCAGCCGGAGGTCGTGGAACCTGGAAGGCCTTCCTTGCTGGTCATGACCTATGCAGTGCTGAATCCGAACCCCACCGGTTCCGTACAAGTTTCGGAGCGCCGTCAGATCAGTACAGGGAAGGAGATGCTGAAGGAAATTGGGCCAGTGGTAGTGAACCGTGTACCCGGCACTTACTATTCAGAGCAGGCGGTTACCTTTCCAAAAGGACTTCCACAGGGCCGGTATGCCCTGAAAGGTGTTGTTGAAGCACTCGGAAAAACAAGCACTCTCGAGACCCAGTTCCAGGTCGCATCGGTCCCTACCGACTCGGGGTATGCCTATCTGATCCAAAGAGTCGACACGCACTGAAGAAATGGGTGTACAGATTCGAGTCAGTCGAATATCTAACGGCGTCCATGTGAACGATCCGAATCGAAATCAAAGAAAATGTTTCCGATATGATTTCGAGCCGCTGACTGCCACTGCTCCGGAATCCCTGCGTTTGAATAAGTGCCGACTTGAACCTCATGCACTTTCATGTTGCTGTAGTTGCCACCTGCATCCTTGACCTTGATCTCTGCACGAACGGTCTGCCAGCCGGTCTTGACGTGCGGCAGATACACTGCCACGTATCCGTAAAGGTTCTCTCGATAGACGCACCTCAGGTATACGATCTCGGTTGAGTTTCTGCCCCCGAGTTGAGTGATTTCAATCCAGATGTATTGCATATCTTCGGTGGGGTCGTGTCCCTTGAGATAGATGTGCCAAGTTTGGCCGCTCGCCACTGATGCTGCCGCATAGGAGTCCTCGAGAACGGGCCCCCCGGAGGCAGCATTCGGGTTCCCAGACGGGGTTGCTGCAACTGGAGTCGTGGCAGTGATGAGGCTCAAGAGACCCGCCGCAAACGACAGTCGAAATTTAGTCAATCTCGATTTTGTGTCATTCCTCATTTCCAGCCTCCTGCAAATCCGGTTGCTTCGACTCAACCAGGCCGGGCGACGCATGTACCCTTGCAACCGGTGACTGCTCAAATACCGTTGACTCGCCTGTGATTCTTTGCAAGGAATGTAATCACCTCACAGACCAGTAGCCACGGCAATGGCATTATCGTGCATGGTTGCGTTCACGATTCCACTGAGGGGGAGCAACAAGCGCAGCATATCCCTTTTGTACGGCATGAAGGGAACGGGCACGAAGCCCTTGCTGTACCAGCTTGAATGCTTTTTCTTGCCACCCACAGAGGCTGGAAAAGCCTGTACCAGGATTACCAAGATATCATTCGTCGCCTGGGCAGAACTGATGGCAGGTTCTCAGGGATTCAGCATGAGCCAGGTATCGGCTCGTTCTGCGAGAAAAGCGGCGTAAGGCCGTTCCAGGTGACGGCTGGAGAACAGATAGACCGCGCCTGTGGATGTGGTGGTGAAGGAGATGTCCTCAAAATCAGGGTTGCCGGCCATGGCTTTGAGGCTCACCTCGATCTGCTCGGGGGTGAGATCGAAGGGCGACTGCTCGAAAAGGTCCAGGGGCAAGGGCCGTGGGTATTCAGCCGAGTTCCTGCGGACTTCCTCGGCGATGAGGAGTATTGGCGAACTCTTGCGATTCAGGATGCAAGCGTAGCTTCGGCTGAGCAGAGACGGCGCGTGGT
>CAZURN010000091.1:0-12823 GCA_964623165.1 uncultured Syntrophobacteraceae bacterium | reverse complement strand
ATATTCAATGGAATGATTTCTTTTGGGGCATTTGCGCCTTTGCAGTGAAAACAACTTGGAGGCTGTCCATGTGCTATGTGTCAAGACCCACTATATGTGCCGCACTCACTCTGTTAACCTTTCTTTTCTCTTGCAGTGGAGGAAAAATGGACGAAAAGAAAAAGCCCTTCACTTCCATAAAGGAAGTTCCTGATTCAACGTGGAAGAAGCTATCGGGGAAGAGAATCTACTTCGGGCATCAGTCGGTCGGCTACAACATCATCGATGGCGTCAAGGACGTCATGAAAGAAAACCCAAAAATTGGGCTGAATGTTGTCGAGACGAACAAACCTGCAGATCATAAGGGACCGATCTTCGCTCACTCAACAATGGGGCAGAACTTCAACTCAAAATCCAAATGTGAAGACTTCGAAGCGGTTGTCAGAGAGAATATGGGAGAGAAAGCAGACATTGCCTTCTTTAAATTCTGTTTTGTGGATTTTGACGACAAGACCGACGTGAACGCGGTGTTTGAGGAGTACAAGAAAGTGCTTGCTGGTTTGAAACACAAGTATCCGCAAACCGTCTTCATCCATGTCACTGTGCCTCTGACCACCCCCCCGCCCGGTTTCAAAGCAACTGTCAAACAGTTCATAAAGCAACTCATTGGAAGACCCATCATGCGCCTGGAAGACAATATCAGCGCGGAGGAGTTCAATGAGAAGTTGAGGAAGGAATATGCCGGAAAAGAGGCGCTCTTTGACCTGGCCAAAGTGGAATCCACAGCGCCGGACGGCACCAGTGCTGCTTTTCAGAAGGGCGGTAAGGTCTATAACAGCATGGTTCCCGCGTACACCGATGATGGAGGGCATTTGAACGAACTGGGAAGAAAAGTCGTGGCAGAACAGCTGCTCATTTTCCTGGCGAATTTGTCCAATTGATTTCTGCGTCCAGTGCGTTCCATCGGGACCATGAGATACTTACTCATTACAGTCGATGTCGAGGACTGGTTCCAGGTTGAGAACTTCAGGAAATGCATCCCGTTCTCATCCTGGTCCTCCTGTCAATTGCGGGTGGAGCAAAACACTCACACGCTGTTGGATCTTTTTGATTCAGCGTCTGAAAAAGCGGAGCAGATAGCTGCCTTGGGGAACTCTCCAGCATCTCCTGGTCCCACTGACAGGATGACACTTAAGGCCACTTTTTTTGTCCTTGGCTGGATCGCCAGACGCATTCCGAACCTGGTGCGAGAAATAGAATCCCGCGGCCATGAGGTTGCCTCTCATGGAGAAAATCACATTCTCCATCGGGATTGTTCACACAGAGAGTTGATGGGGGAGCTATCGGACAGCAAGAAGCTGCTAGAGGATATCATTGGCCGGGAAGTCCATGGATATCGGGCCCCAAGTTTCTCTGTAGATGATGAGATGCTAAAGATGATTGAGGACTGTGGCTATCGCTATGACTCCAGCTTCAATTCATTTGGGGGAAATGCCCGATACGGCAAAATTGACTTGTCGAACAAAGAAAGGCTGGGGATCGCTTACAAGGTATCGGAAACCTTCCATGAACTGCCGATCAGCAACATCCCCATCGGAAGAGGGTGGCTGCCAGTTGGTGGCGGTGGATATTTTCGAGTGATTCCCACTACGTGGATGCGTTGGTTTATTAAGAGAATTCTGCAGAAAGAACTAGCATACCTTTTTTACATTCATCCATGGGAGATTGATTTCGATCAACCCCAGGTGCAAGGATGCTCCATGCTTTCTCAATACAGGCATTATGTCAATCTTCACAAGACACTGCCCAAGCTGGCTGCTGTCATCGATGATTTCCGAGACTGCCGCTTCACGTCTTGCCGACAGTATCTCAAGAATGTCTCGGGCGGTTAACCATTCATGATTGTTGCATATCTGCAAGACCATCAGCGTCAGCTCTGGGCTGACTATGTTGAAAAACACCCTCATGGGAGCCTCTATCATCTTCCTCAGTGGAAGAACTGCATCGAGAGGGCCTATGGCCACAAGACATACTACCTGATGGCCATCGAGACAAGGGATCCTGAGACCGCAGAGCAGCTCTGTGCGTCAATCGCATCAAATGACATGCCTTCCACTCCGGCAATCAGGGGAGTGTTGCCATTGGTCCATATCAAGCATTTTCTCTTCGGCAACAGTCTCATCTCCATGCCTTTTTGCGATCTGGGAGGGATTCTTGCCGATGATGAATCGACGGAGGCGATACTCCTCTCAAAAGCCATCGAACTTGGATGCAGAGTCAGAGCTGGACGGATCGAGTTTCGCCACGCACGCCCACTGCAATGTCTCGAAAGACTGGTGAGTGACAAGACTGATGCCTTCAAGTTCAAAACTCCATCAAGTCCACCTGTGAACTTTGCTACTTTCTCCGATAAAGCACGACTGCTTTTGCCACTTCCAAATTCCTCCGAAGAACTCATGAAATCCTTCAGGTCAAAGCTGCGGAGTCAAATCAGAAGGGCTCTGAAGCATGGTTTGATCTCCAGGATCGGTGGGTCCGAGTTGCTGAATGACTTTTATGACGTGTTTGTGGTGAACATGAGGGACCTGGGGTCTCCGGTCCACTCAAGGACACTGCTGGCGTCTCTTCTTGAGGAGTTCTCGCCAAAGTCCAGGATCGTTGCAGTGTACAAAGACGGCAAGCCCCTCGCTGCAAGCGTGGTGGTCGGCTTCAATGACACCCTCGCAAATCCTTGGGCATCTTCCCTTCGCGAGTATTCGAATCTTAGTCCAAATATGCTTCTCTACTGGAGCATGCTGGAGTACGCATGTGACAACCGATACGCTCGGTTTGACTTCGGCCGGTCGTCCCTTCACGAATCCACTTATAAATTTAAAGTGCAGTGGGGTGCTGAACCTCATACTCTTTACTGGCATTATGTTGCATTGGATGGTGTCGCCATCGCAAACGGACAGTCGGAAAAAGCTGCCTTCAAGACGGCCATAGAGTATTGGAAGAAGCTCCCGGTCCCATTGACTAGGTTGTTGGGCCCAGTAGTTCGGCGATACATCGGTTTGTGATGAGGCGCACCGCCTGACCAGGCAACGCATCAGGTTTGATTTTGCGCATCAGACGTACATTACCCCCAGCAGCTTCACCGATAGGGGTGGGAGACATCATCTCCGGACTTCGCGCTCTTCGGGCTGGAGAGAGAGAACTTGACCGGTTCAGGAAGGAGTTGTGCGCCCACTTCAGAGTCGAGCACTGCTTTCTGGTTTCGTCAGGAAAGACCGCTCTTACCCTCATCCTGCAGGCGCTCAAAGACCTTTACCCTGACAGGGATGAGGTCCTGATACCCGCGTTCACCTGCTACTCCGTACCGTCCGCGGTCGTACGCGCCGGACTCAGGGTGAGGCTTTGCGACGTCTCCACCGACTCCTTCAGCTTTGACCCAGAGGAACTTGATCGGATTGTTTCGAATTGGACTGATTCGAACGAGGCCCTCCGGGGAGGCGGAAAACTCGCAGCTTGTTCTGACACTCAAGCGACGGCACAAACTCAAAGTGTTGGCGTCCATGCGGTTCCGCCAAAGCCTCTCCTTGCGATTGTGCCAACACACCTCTTTGGCCTTGCTGCAGAGATGGATCAACTTCGACAATTGGCCCTGCGCTGGGGGGTGCCCATTGTGGATGACGCGGCTCAGACAATGGGTGAGGAGAGGAATGGCAGGAAGCTTGGAACCTTTGGTGATGCCGGGTTTTTCAGTCTTGGACGGGGGAAGGCATTCTCCACCCTGGAGGGAGGGGTCATCCTCACCAACCGGGATGACATTGCGGAAGGGCTGTCAACAAGAGTGGCGTCACTTTCCGATTACACAACACTTGAGATGGCTGCACTGGTTTGCAGTGCACTTTCAATCGTTGTCCTGCAAAGGCCGTCCTTCTTCTGGCTCCCAAGGTCATTGCCTTTCCTCAAGCTTGGAGAAACCATTTATGATCCCACCTTTGCCATGAAGAGGATGAGCCCATTTCAGGCAGGGCTTGCAAGGGATTGGAGGAGCAAGCTGCAGGAGTTTCGAGCCGTCCGTCGGCAGAATGTGGCCTGGTGCAAAGCGGTTCTGAATTCCATGCGGGTTCGTCACTATTGCGAGGAGAATGGGGCGGGGCTTTCTCTTCTTCGTTTTCCCGTGCGCATCGATGATATGGCGACAAGAGATGCTTTGCTCGCAGGAGGCAGCGGGCTGGGCATTATGTCGTCCTACCCTGATTCCATTGACGGGATTGAAGCACTCCACGGGCCTGACGGGCGGTCATTCAAGCACGCCAAGAAAGTCGCACGCACACTGGTCACAATTCCTGTTCACCCACTTGTGTCGAAAAGAGACAAAGCGCGCATTGCCGAATTTTTGGAAGAGGTATTGGGGGAGAGCGCTAAGAAATGACCTCGAATGACGCATTGGGTTCGAATGATCAACAGGCTACCGGCCTTAACAGGCCTGCCCTCTTCAGGTTTGGGATACTTCTGTTTCTTTGGCTTCTCAGTTTCTTCCCCGTGTATCCTCAAATGGTGAAGACGTGGCTCAATCACTCGGATAATTCCCATGGCATGATCGTCCCTCTTGTCTCGATCTACTTTCTCTGGACAAGCAGGGAGGAGCTGATGGCGACAAGGGTTTCGAGTCTGAGCTGGGGGGGCTACTTGCTTTTCTTCTCCATGCTCGTCTACCTGGTCAGCCATGCGGGAAGTGTGGCTTTTGTCTCTCGCTGTATGATCGTTTTCTCCCTCATGGGCCTGGTCTTGTTCTGTCTGGGGAGGGAATTCTTTTGCAGGGCGTCTTTTCCCATCTTTTTTTTATTCTTTATGATCCCCGTTCCGGAGACGATGCTGAACCTGGTGGCTTTCCCGCTTCAGTTGTTTGCAACGAAAGTCTCGACTTCCCTGATTCACCTGTTCTCCATTCCCGCATATCGGGAAGGGAACATGGTGTACTTCGCCAATACGCAACTCGAGGTGGCGGAAGCATGTAGCGGCATCCGCTCCTTGATGTCATTGGCGATGATTGCCGTGATATTTGCTCACCTCCTGAAAAAGGGGTGGTTCATCAGTTCGATGCTCGTCCTTTCAGCGGTCCCTTTCTCCATTCTCGCCAATATCCTTCGAGTGACCGGCACCGGCATTCTGGCTCACCATTTTGGAGTCAAGGTTGCCTTGGGCTTCCTGCATGACTTTTCCGGATTCGCGGTGTTCCTGTTCGGCATGTCCATGCTCTTTGCCGAGTATCGTCTGCTCAGATACGTCCTCTCAGAGGGTGTCTGAGATGCCTTCATTCAGCACTGATGGTTGTGCAGCTCATTGAATCGGACAGGGGTCATGTCCTGTAAGGCCTTCTTCACATCCCTCGCGATATTGCTTGTCACAATCTCTCTAGTCGCTGCCATCGGTTTGCGTGGTGAACCTCGTGTGGTCAAGACGAATCTTGAACTTTTCCCAATGGTTGTAAAGGGCTTCCAAGGTCATGATGACTCTTTCCCCCAAACGGTGAATGATGCGTTGAATGCCGACAAGCAGATTTACCGCCACTATCGTTCCGGTCGGGGCGAACAGGTTGACCTCTACATCGGCTATTACGGAACTTCCAAGGGAGGCCGTACAGGCCACAATCCCTTCGGGTGTTTGCCGGGCGCCGGCTGGGGGATCATCGATTCGTATCCGGTGCGTCTCAAGACAAAAAACTATGATAATGGCGTTGATGTCAATTATGTGCTCGCAAGAAAAGGGGACGTCTACTTTTCTGCTCTATACTGGTATCAATCGGCCGGGAACAGGGTGCTTTCCACGGGAATCGACCAGAACATACACCGCTTTGTGGACAGGCTGTTGAACAATCGAAACGATGGTGCCTTCGTGAGGGTATCACTGTTCTCCACGGAGCAACAGATACATGAGGCAAAATCATTGGGAATGGCTTTTGCTGCGGAGACCCTGGACATGCTCCCGCATTACTGGCCGGTTGAAGAATCGTGAACTGGCGTTTCACGGGATATGAATTTCCAGTTTACCGAGCTAATTCGTTTTCCTCCCTCAAACTCTAAAAAAAGGCATGAATATGAGCACATCTGAGGGACTGGTCAGCGTCATCATCCCGACATACAACCGTTCTGAACTTTGCAGGCAGGCAGCGGAGTCAGTCCTTGCGCAAACATACTCCGACGTCGAAGTCCTCATCGTGGACGATGGTTCTGCCGACGATACCAGGGATGTCGTGTCAAAGTTGGATGACCGGGTCCGTTATATCCGGCAGGACAACGCGGGTGTCTCGGCTGCAAGAAACCGAGGTCTTCAGGAAGCAAGAGGTGCCTATATCGCTTTTCTCGACAGTGACGACCTCTGGTTGCCCTGGAAACTGGAAGCACAGATCAGCCTTCTCAAGCGGCGCCCGAGTCCCGGCATGGTCTGGACGGACATGATTGCCGTCGACGAAGCGGGCAATGAACTGTGTGAAGCTTACCTGAGGCGGATGTATCAGGCGTACCGCTATTTCAGCCCGGAAAAACATTTCCGAAGCAGTTGGACCATAGGGGAAATCTACCTGGACTGCCCCGACCTGTGGAACGACTGCAGGTGTTATGAGGGAAACATCTTTCCATGGATGTTCATGGGCAATCTTGTGCATACCTCAACGGTGCTCCTTCGACGTGAAAGACAGGAAAAGGTCGGGTTTTTTGACGTGACTCTCCTCAAAAGCGGTGAAGACTACGATTTTCATTCACGAACATGTAGATTGGGCGATGTTGCTTTCATGGATTTCCCCACCATTCATTACCGCGTTGGAGCAGCGGACCAACTGACCCAAAACGAACACATGGTATGGATCGCTCGAAACAACCTCAAGACAGTCTTAAAAATGCTCGCATTGGCGAAAGGCGAGATACTGCTGCCTCGCCGTCTGATTCGTGCGAGAATGGCATCGGCTCACGCCTGGGTGGGCATCAGTGAGTTCTTCGAAAACCGGGCCGCTGCGCGCAGACACCTCTGGAAAAGCCTTGCCTGGCTCCCTTTTCAGCCAAGAACCGCCGCGTATTTCTTCCTCGCCATCATGCCGTTGACGGTTGCAGCATCGCTCATAAGCCTGAAGCGTAATCTGGTCGATGCCTTGATTGCGTAGATGCAGTCTGAGCCACTGACCTCCCAGTGCGAAAGGTTTGTGGTGCAGCCCTTGGCGGTCGTTGAGGTTGTTTCCCGCACCGATTTGTCGCAAGTGTTGAGCCGCTTTTTCAACGAATCTTTTCGAACGGATTGGCTCCTGTCCCGCTCACTCGTGAGGCATGGATGAACAGCACCGTAACCGTGGTGGAATCCTTTGACGAATGGTCCAAGTTGTCCAAACAATGGAACCACCTCCTGGGTGGATCTCGGTCTGACACGGCGTTTCTCACGTGGCAGTGGCTCTATTCCTGGGCCGAGTGCTTCCTCTCCGGGGGCAGGAAACTGTTCATACTGCTTGTGAACGATGACAATGGGAGACTGATGGGGGTTGCACCATGGTATGTCAACCATCGTGGGTTCAAGCCTTTCCTCCTGAAGCAAATAGAGTTTCTTGGAACCCCCGAATCCGGATCGGACTACCTGGATGTTTTTGCCGCCAGGGGAAGAGAAGAAGAAGTGGCTGGCGCCATTTACGATTTCCTTTTGGGAGATGGTGCATCATACTGGGATTGCATGGTGCTCCGTGAAATCCCATCAAATTCCCTTTTTCTTTTACATTTCCTCAACAAGATCAAGGCAGATGGAAAGCATGCGGAAATCAATCCTGCGTCTTTCTGCCCGCGTGCGCTGTTGCCAAAATCAGAAAGCGACTATTTCTCTGGGGCCATGTCCAAACGAGCCAAACGATTCAGGCAGGAGCTCAGAATCCTGAACAGGACGGAGGCCGTCGAACATCGAACCTTCACAGAGGGTGGCTTGGATGAACCCCTCGAGGAGTTCTTTCGACTCTACGAAGAGAAGGCTGGCTGGGAAGGGAAACACCTGAGGGAGCTTATCGAAAAGGCCATCGAAAGATGCACCAGTGAGCCAATGGTGCAGATTGACCTTCTTGCCGCCGGTGATCAATGTTTTGCCGGGTTTCTGCACTTGCGGCACGGCGATACCCTCTCCATGTATCTGATGGCGGTGGATAAGGAGTTCAACCCCAAGGTCAGCATCGGAAATGTCCTGATCGGGCTCTGCATCGGTTCGGCAATTGGGAACGGGATATCTGTCTATGATTTTCTCAAAGGAGAGGAGGAATACAAGTTTCATTGGTCCAATGAGGGCCGGCGAGCCCTTGAGCTTCTCTTCTGGCAGAGGAGGCCGGTTCCGCTTGTCGTCGGGTTAGCGAGACTTGCCAGGTATGCAGGAAAGATGATCCTGCGTTGATGCGGTGGAGGTTGATCCAAGTTGGAATCGGTTCATTTCTGACAGGGGCACCACCGGAGTGAAGACACAGCAAAATGAAGGTCGGGCTGCCGAATGAAGCTCATCATCACTATCGACACGGAAGAGGACAACTGGGGCGAATACCGGACCAACGGGCAAACTCTTGAGAACATCAAGAGGATACCCAGGCTGCAGGATGTGTTTGACCGGTATGGCGTCATCCCCACTTACCTCATCACCTATCCCGTGGCCACCGATGAGGAGAGTATTTCAATCCTTTCCGGAATACTCAAGAGGGATGCCTGTGAGATCGGCATGCACTGTCACCCCTGGAACACTCCTCCCTTTGAGGAGGAGTTGAGTGCCAGGAACAGCATGTTGTGCAACCTGCCCCCTGATCTCCAATACAAGAAGATGGAGACGCTGGATCGGACCATCAGGGAAAACTTCGGCATTGATCCCAAAACCTTCCGGGCGGGCAGATGGGGCTTCAACCGGGAGGTGGCGCTTAATCTCCACAAGCTCCAGTACAAGGTGGATACGTCCATCACGGCATATGCCAATTGGAGAAATGAGCATGGCCCCGATTTTTCCAGTATTCCGCCGGAGCCTTTCTGGATGGATACAGGGAATTCGGGTTGGGGCGATTTGGGAATTCCACTCCTGGAAGTGCCCGGGACCATCGGATTCCTCCAGGAGAACTTCGCCCTGTGCGCATTGGTCTGGAACACCCTGGATTCAAAGCCCCTGGGAGGTCTCCGGCTCAAAGGCCTTCTGAACAGGGCAAACCTTCTCAACAGGGTTGTGTTTTCGCCCGAGTTCGCCGACGGCGCAGGAATGATACGACTCGCCAAGGTTATGAAAAAGAGAGGCAGCAGGTTCGTGAACATGTTCTTTCATTCCACCTCGCTTCTCCCTGGACTGACCACAATCGTCAACAATGAGGCAGATGAGGAAGCCTTCTATCGCCGTATTGAGGATTTCCTGATATTTGCGGAAAAAGCTGAACTGACGTCAATAAGGCTATCTCAGACATTGAAGATGAACCAATAGGTACTAATGCAGAGTTGCAGTCAAGTAGTATAGGGTCGTGTGCCCGTCGCATTTGCTACGCCAACAAAAGGTATGCTACGCTTGCAACTCTGCTGGGTAGGATCTTGACTGCAACTGCATATAACAACGAAAGCTCGGTTAATGATAATTAACTCTTTCTTCACCTATTTTGCTGACGTTGAGATGAGCCATGCCTGCATCTAGAATACTCAAAACGATCAATCGAGCAATCATATACCTGCAGTACAAGGCAGACCGCAAACGTCTTAATAGTCTTATCAAGAGGGGACTCAAGGTCGGCAGGAACGTGTACATATTCCAGGAGGTCGAGTTTGATCCAGGCTATCCATTCCTCATTGAAATCGGGGACAACTGTCGCATCTCGAAAGGAGTCCTGATTCTCGCTCACGATGCGACGACGTTCAGGGAGTTGGGGGTCACTCGCCTCGGAGCGGTCAGGATACTTGAGGGATCGTTCATTGGGCAGAGAGCGATCATCCTGCCGGGAGTCACCATCGGTCCACGCGCTTTGGTGGCCGCGGGGTCGGTGGTCAACAGGGATGTTGGGGAAGGCAAGGCGGTTGCTGGAAATCCTGCAAGGCCCTACAGCAACTATTCGGACATCATCGACAAGTACCGTGGGCATGCCGTCTCAAAGCCTGCCTTCAGTATTCAGGATATGGAAACGGGGAATGTGGGTGCCGACGAGATCAGTGACTGGCTCACTCGGGAAAAGATCGCCTTCGTGAGAGATGTTCCAAGGATCGACCCATACTATGTGAATGCGAACATGAACGAGATCCGCCAGGCCGCAAGGGCTGTGTATGCGAGCCTGAGCGCTTTTCCGGCTCAGGCGGTTGAGGATGATCCCAATGAGGCATCTGAAGAGTGATCCCCTGGCAAAACGCGGCAGGGGGCACTGCGGGCAGTCCAAGCCTGGTAGCTGAGTTCGCTGAATGCCCTTTCTGGCATGGCATTCCTGAAAGGCTTTGAAAGCCCGATGGATATCAAGAGAAAGGTCGTGACCTCCCTGAAATGGGTTGGCGGTGTGAATCTGCTCAGCCAGTTGCTGTCATGGGGCATGACCATTGTCGTGATTCGCAAGTTGGCGCCCGTTGATTACGGGCTCATGTCCATGGCCATGGTGTTGATAGGCTTTTTCACCATGATCGGGGACTTCGGCCTGTATGGTGCGATTGTCCAGCGGAAGGAAGTGACCAGGAGGCAGTTGGAACAGGTCCTCGGTTTCATCTTGCTGGTTAATCTCGGTTTCTTCACCCTAGTTTATGCGGGGGCGCCGTTCGCGGCTGATTTCTATGCCGACCGCCGATTGATTGAAATACTGAGGGTGCTGAGCTGCGTCTTTTTGCTTGTTCCTCTCTACATCATTCCACATTCCCTGCTCCTCAAGGAAATGGACTTCAAGAAGACGTCACTGATTGATCTCATGGGCAACATCACCGCCGGCTCAACCTCTCTGTTTCTGGCCTTTCAAGGGTTTGGCGTCTGGGCCCTGGTGTATGGCACCATGGTCATGTTCCTGGTAAGAACGGCAGGATTTCTCCTGGTTGGCACGAGCATTTTCAAACCCAGTTTTCGATTCAGGGAAATCAAAGAGATGCTGTCCTTCAGCAGTTTCTTTACAGGAACGATGATACTCAGGTACTTCTTCTTCAAGACTGATGTGGTTGTCGGCGGGAAATTTATCGGCGCAGGTGCCCTCGGTCTCTATGCGGTTGCCAATCAATTGGCGTTCACTCCACTGGAAAAGATCTCTTCGGTCATCCCCCAGGTTGCCTTTCCTGCTTTTTCAAAAATCCAGGATGATATGGGGGCTTTCTCGTCTCATTTCCTGAAGGCACTCAGGCTTTTGAATTTCATAACCATTCCAAGCTTTGCCGGGATCGCCATCCTGGCGCCCTACATCGTCCATTTCCTGCTGGGGCCCAAATGGGAGCAAGTCATACTGCCGGCGCAAATCCTCTGCCTGGTCATGCCCCTGCGGGCCCTGGATATTCTGTTCATCCCCGCAATGAATGGACTGGGGAGATCGGGTATAGGAATGGTTAACAGCTTGGTTTCATTTGTGATCATGACGGCTTCATTCATTCTTGGAATTCAATGGGGATATGTCGGTCTGTGTTGGGCCTGGGTGATCGGTTATCCATTCGTGTATATGTTCATGGCGATTCTTTGCATACATTTCTTTAAGATCGATTTCCTATCTTTTATCAAAACTTATATAGGTCCTGCCATTTCTGTTTCGGTCATGCTTGGTATTGCATATGCTCTAAAAATCACAATAGTGAGCTTGGTGGATCCATTTACTCAAGTAATTATTCTCTCAACAACATCTTTAATTAGTTTTATTTGTTTACTGTATATTTTGGATAGATCACTTCTTGTAGAATTCAAGAACATGATCATGCATGCCAGGAGTTAATTACTTCGATTGAATTGTCTTATTCTATCATTTCCAGGCTTGTAATGCTGACATGCCGAAAATAGAGAACCTTGATCATCATGTACCAAAGGCCAGGAGTCTGACAAAGACTCGAAATGTCATGCTCACTCTTTTCAGTATTTGGTGTTTCGTGCTGGTGGGGCGGCCCCAGGATATCTTTCTTTGGCTGGCCTCGGTGAGGCCGGCGCTGGTGTTGGGCCTGATCGTGCTCCTGGCCTTTATCCTTGAGCAGCACAAGTACAAGGCGAATAAAATCCTCTCGCACGGCCAGGTCAAATTGTACCTGGCATTTCTCGCCGTAATGCTTCTGGGAGTTCCATTTGCCTACTACAGGAGATTGGCATTTAACTTCGTTACCAATATTTTTTTGATTTCGTTCATCTTTTTCATAATCTTCATCAAGATTATTGATTCCACCCCAAAGATTAGATCTGTGATTTTTGTCTGTTGCCTCTCGACTGTCATGTATTCTGGATTCGCTCTGTTCCAAGGAGGGATGACCAACAACAGGCTCAGTTATGGATCAAATTTCGATCCAAACGATTTGGCATTCTTCATTGTTCTCTTTTTACCGTTCAATTTCTTGTTTGTGGATTCTGATAATAAAACACTTCAAAGATTGATATCAACTGCTAATGTCCTAATTTCCTTGCTTATTGTTATGATGACTGGATCAAGAGGTGGTTTTATATCCATGGTCAGTATATTTGTCCCTTTGTTCCTGTTTAGATCAACAACAGTGAAACCCAAATTTAAAACTGCATTCATATTGATTGGGATTTTTGCAGTTTTCCGCTATGGGGATATGATCGACTTTGATCGTTATGTCAGTCTAACAAACATTAATAGTGATTACAATGTGTTCGATGAGACTGGAAGGGTTTCAATATGGAAGAATGGCATCACGTTGATGCTCATGAATCCATTGAC
>CAZURN010000090.1:0-12839 GCA_964623165.1 uncultured Syntrophobacteraceae bacterium | reverse complement strand
AAGTATTGCCAACAGATCTCCGATGCAGTGAAAGCGGCAATTGGATAGACATGGTCCTAGTTCTGAGGCTTTCGATCTCGTTTTCATGAAAAAGGGGAGCCGATCACTCACCCGTTGTTCAGCCGGTCAAGAGGAGTCTCATACGGCATTGAGGATCTTCGCGACGAGAGACTGGGATCAATGAGTAAAGTGGCTGGTGATCTGATCGAGGCTGAATTCAAGGATAAGCAGGCCGCGAAGGGCGAATTTGTGCTGCGCTTCGCCGCCGGCAATTCCCCGGCCGGTGTTTGTCAGAACCCCGCCAAGGCTTTCAATGGCGGACGGGCGGAGATGAACACCGCCCCTGCCAAGGGGTAGAGCCGCCAATCCGCAAGAGCCCGTAATATACCCGCTGTCTCAGCATGCCTCTCTGGAAACCCCTCGCAATGCCCATGATGAAATAGGCTCCTTTTCAGGCAGGCTGACCTCAATAGTCACGTGAGTGCAAAGAAAGTCCTTGCCCCTCCGTTGTTGCCGCCTCCTCTTATCACTTCCGTTGATCGGCACTTGACGGAGATCAACGTTTCTGTTTCGAATTCAGTATCACTTATTTTATTTTTCTAACTTTAGTTGTAATAATCCAAGTTGACCCTGGAGATTGTCCCTGAGTTTGCTGGGCTTCTCCGATGTCAGGCCGGTGCGGCGGGATTCCTGATTGGGCTGTTTTAAGAAAAGGCAGGCAGAGAATGGTGGAGAATGGCCGGTCGTATTGCGGGAACCTGAGTATTGCGGATGCGGGTAGGGAGATCCATCTGGCCGGGTGGGTGGATGCGCTGAGAGACCATGGCGAGGTGCTCTTTATTCACCTGCGTGACCTCACGGGGATTGTACAGGCGGTTTTCAGTCCGGAGTTCACCCCTTCCCACGTTTGCAGGCAGGCCGCAGCTCTCAGGAGTGAATTCTGCATCGCAGTGGCCGGCCGTATTCATGTGCGCGCCGAGGGGACGGAGAATCCTCACATTGAAACGGGCACAATTGAAGTCATGGTCCGGGATCTGTCCGTGCTCAGCCGTGCCGATAGTCTGCCTTTTGCCATTTCAGAGAAGGCGATGGTTGCCTGCGGCACATCGGGGGTAGCAGGAACCGTGTCCGAAGACCTGAGGCTCCAGTACCGCTACCTGGATTTGCGTCGGCCCAGCATGCAGCAGCACCTCATCAAACGCTACCGGATCATCAAGACCGCCCGCGATGTTCTCGACGAAAAGGGCTTTATTGAAATCGAGACACCCATGCTCACCAAGAGTACTCCGGAAGGTGCGCGAGACTTCCTGGTGCCCAGCCGCTGCCACCCGAATCATTTCTATGCTCTCCCCCAATCGCCGCAACTGTTCAAACAGCTCCTGATGGTGGCGGGCTTTGAGCGCTACTTTCAAATCGTGCGCTGTTTCCGGGATGAGGATCTCCGTCCGAACCGGCAACCTGAGTTCACTCAACTGGACTTGGAGGCATCCTTCATCGATGAAGAATTCATCTTCGACCTGGTTGAGGAAATCGTGGTGAGGATGTTTGCGGTGGGCGACGTCACGCTGGCGCGTCCTTTTCCCCGCATGACCCACCGGGATGCCATGGATTTCTATGGCACGGACCGGCCCGACACGCGTTTTGACCTCAGGTTTGTCGAAGTGACCGACATCTTTGCGGCTACCGAGTATGGCATATTCAAACAGGTTATTCAGCGTGGCGGACGCATCAAGGGGATCAACGTCAGAGGGCAGTCGGAAAAGCTCAGCAAGAACGTACTCCAAAACGAGTATGCCAAAGAGATCGTTCCTTCCTTCGGTGCCAAGGGCATGACCTGGATGCGTGTCGCAGACGGCAGCCTGGAATCCAACATTGTCCAGTTCTTCAGCGAGCGGGAAAAGCGTCACGTATTGGAGCGCTTCGGGGCAAAAGACGGTGACGTCATCCTCATGATCGCTGATCCATCCTACGATTTGGTGCTGTCGGCCCTGGGACAACTGCGCCTGCATCTTGCCGAAAGACTGGGGCTTGCACCCCGGGACGTCTTCTGTCCTTTGTGGGTCACGGAATTTCCCCTGTTTGAAGGAACCGATGACGGTGTCACCTCAAACCATCATCCCTTCACCGCTCCTGATCGCGAATACTTCGATCCCACTGACCGCGAGGGACTACTCCATCTCCGTTCACGCGCTTACGACCTTGTGGTGAACGGAGAGGAACTTGGTGGCGGCAGCATCCGTATCAATAGCAAGGAGATGCAGCTGAGGATCTTTGAGGCACTCGGGCTTCCCGAAGCTGAGATCGAGGAGAAATTCGGCTTCTTTGTCAAGGCACTGGATTACGGCGCGCCACCCCACGGAGGTCTGGCACTGGGGATTGACCGCGTGGTTTCCATGATCCTTGGCACGGGCTCCATCCGGGAGGTCACGGCGTTTCCCAAGAACCGCAGCGCCTATTGCCCCCTGACTCAGGCCCCTTCTCAGGTGACCATGGAGCAACTCGGGGAACTTGGTCTTTTGCGGTCGGGGGAAGCGAAACGAATTCCAAGCGTTCAAGAGCAACAAGAGCTCATCGATTCACTCTCATGGGTCTCGCGCATTGGATTGGAGGCAATCGAGCGCCCTGCAATCGTTTCCGCTCTGGCGGATGCGATGCGTCTGGCGGAAATCGTGGAGAGCAGGGCTGGCGATGAGGCACCGCTCTTCACTCCGGTTTCAGTGGCGAACCGGATGAGGGAAAAGGCCCCTGCGCGTAGCTCTCCCCTGGCCGTGCATGGGGATCTCCTGAAAAATGCTCCTTCGGTCAAGGGCAATTACTTCAAGGTGGCAAGCATTCTGGACTAGGCTGGTCTCGAAGCGTTCCTGTAAGGAGAATTCATACGCTCCAGGGAGTGAGTCTCGTGCATTCGGAAGTCTTCTCTCATTTTGATCCATTTCCCCAACCCTGTGTCGATGGCGGAGCGCTCTCCAGCAAACGGGCAGCGGTTCAGTGCAGCATATCGGTGAAAGGATGGCCCACTGAAGCGGGTTCTCACGCGCTGCAGGGGTTTGTTTCCCTTGAGGATGCCACTGTTGTCGAACGGCTGAGGTTGGCAGGCGCGACCCTGGTGGGCAATACATACACTAGTGAAATGGGTTTCGGTCTTTTCGGGGATGGCGCGGCCCGGGCACTCACGGATGGCCACGCCGATCTGGCGCTCATGGCGGACACGATGGGGGAGGCGCGCGTAGCGGCGGCTTCTGCGGGACTTTTCGGTTTCAAGCCGAGCTATGGCAGAATATCCCGTTTTGGCCTGGTTGGCCTGGTTCCGTCGATGGATTGCTGCAGCATCCTGGGGAAAACCCTGGAAGTCATTGGGGCCACTTTCAAGGCGATCGAGGGTCTGGACGAGCGCGACCCGTCCATGGGTGATGGCCGGTTGCCGCAATTCCAGCGGAGTCACGGAGGGGAAAACACTTCAATATCTGCCGGCTTCGTTCCCCAGTGGCTTGAGGCTCTTGAAGACGACGAACGAAGGGTCTTCACGGAAGCCCTGGAGAGAGTCAGGGAGGCCGGCATCGAACTACATGAAGTGCGCTGCGAGGGGCTGGATCTATTCCGCGTCGTCCACAACGTGATCGGCTCGGTGGAAGCATCCTCCAGCTGTGGAAAATTCGATGGCGTGCGCTACGGTCACTGTGCTTCCGGCTCCAAGAACTGGAATGAAATGTATCTCCGATCGCGGGGCGAATCGTTTGGTCCGCTCTTGAAAGCCTATCTGTTCCAGGGTGCATACTTCCAGTTCGAGAATTACGCGGCGTTCGAGCGGGCGTGCAGCATTCGCGCGAGGCTACTGAATTCGAGCAGGGAATTGCTCAATGGTGTCAAACTCCTCATCCTGCCGACGAAGCGAGCGGCTTTCGAGATCACCCGAAAGGAAACGGTGGAGCAGGTCTATGGAGCCTTCTCCTTCACCCTCCCAGCGAATGTCACCGGCCAGCCGGCTTTGACCCTGCCCGGGTTCCTGCCGGTCCGGGAGGGAGATCTCGGCCTGCAGATGGTGGGGCCTCCTTTTGGCGATGAACTTCTGTTGGAGGTCGCCGGTCGATTGTGCCCGACGAAGGAGGAGGCCAGATGACCATGGATAATGAAGCGGTGATAGGGCTCGAAATACACGTTCAGTTGGACTGTGAAACGAAGATGTTCTGCCATTGTCCCAACCGGGTGGGGGATGAACCCAATCGAAACACCTGCCCGATTTGTCTCTGGCTGCCAGGAAACCTGCCCAGATTGAGTCAGGAAGCACTGGAAAAGGCCACCCTTGCGAGTCTTGCCCTCAATTGTGAAATCCAAGAGGAGAGCGCCTTCGATCAGAAGGTCTACTATTACCCGGACCTGCCCAAGGGATATCAGCTCTCGCAGTTTCATCGCCCCCTCGCGAAAAATGGGTGGGTGGATATCGCCGACGTGGACGGACTCACCAAGAGGATCCGTATCCAGAAGATTCACATGGAGGAGGATGTCGCCAAGCTTGTCCATGAGCATGAAGGGAGGATTTCAATCGGCCTGGTGGACTTCAACCGTGCCGGAGCACCGTTGGTGGAAATCGTGACGCAGCCCGACTTGCGCAGTCCCCACCAGGCGATGGAATTTCTGAGGTGTCTCAGAATGCAGCTGCGCTACTCGGGAAGCTCCGACTGCAGCATGGAACAGGGAACCATGCGCGTTGACGCCAATGTCTCCATTCGCCCCCCCGGCAGTGACCAACTGAACACCAAGGTTGAGATCAAGAACATGAACTCCATCCGTCATGTCGGTGACGCCATCGCCTACGAAGTGAATCGCCAGGCAAAGAGCCTGCAGGCCGGCGAACCGATCGTCATCCACACCCGCCTTTGGGACCCAGACAATCGCGTCACCACAGCCATGAGGGGGAAATTCGAAGGACCGTGTATACCAGACCCCTCGGTCCCGCGTATAGTCATTGACCATGAATGGCTTGACGAGTTGCGTCGTTCCCTGCCGGAAATGCCCGACAAGAAAATCGCCCGTTTTGTCAGGGAATATGGGCTGACCGGCGAGGAAGCCGCCATGATGAGCTCGGAGCGGGAATTGTCCGAGTACTTTGAAGCAGTGGTCCAGTTCAAAGTGTCTCCGCGGCTCGCCGCCCAGTGGATAGCCACACAGTTGCTTCCCCTGCTGAAGGAACATAACGAGATCCTTCAGGAAAGCGTTGTTGTCCCGGAGCGGCTTGCAAATCTTCTGCGCATGTTGGAACGGGATGAAATCAACGCCAACACTGCAAGGGATGTGTTGAAAGCACTCTACGAAAGTGAGGCCTCCCCAAGTCAAATTGTTGCAAAGCTCGGTTATCGGCAGGTTTCCGAGGCTGCCGAGCTGGAGGTTGTCGTGGATCGGGTATTGGAGGAAAATCCATCTGCTGTGGATAACTTCCTCAAGGGGGCGTCAAAGGCAATGGGTTTCTTGATGGGAAAGGCGATGCAGGCAACCGGTGGAAAGGCCAACCCTCGGCTCTTGAAAGAGATCATGACCCGGAAGCTTCAATGAGCCAAACCAATATCTGAGTGCCTAGATGATAACGGATATCGCGGGGGGCTTTGTGGAAGTGATCAAGAACATGCCATGTCTGGATATGAAGAACCCTCGGGTGGTCAAGGGGATCAATTTCATAAGCGATTGACGGGAAGAGAAACGCCTCAGTGCCCTCGGGCGTTGAACTGGTCGTAGCTGGCGGCACAGGACCCGTGGGCAAGGATGCGGTGAGCGTTCCGGTCATCGCGTTAGGCTGGACGGGCAAACACGAACATCTCCTCGAAGGTGTGATCATGGGGGATGCGGAGGTTTTGCTGGCCGCTTCGGTCTACCATTACCGCATCCTCAGCATTTGGCAGTTCAAGGAGTATCTGCAGAAAGGCTTGCGTGTCCACCTCTGATTTGTTCCTTGGAGGGGCAAGCTATCGAGGATGCCCATCTGTGCGGAGCACAAGCTTCCATGGCGTTCCTTCCGTCTTTGGTGGACGATCTCCGAAACGCCGGGATTCATCTGCCTGTTGCGGTGACTCCTGCTTCAGCGTCCTCCACCTGTCGAAAAATGGCCCCACACCGCACATTCCGGAAAAGTTGGGTCTGAATGTCGGTGCCAACAACACCACGAATTCCGTGAACTGAAAGGAATATTCAACTATGGCTGCGGAAATTACCCTGCAGGAACTGAACACAGAGAACTTCATCAGTGAAAAGGTCAAACTCATCAGGGAAACTGTGGGAGAGGGCGTTGCCATCAACGCGCTCTCCGGTGGTGTCGACTCATCCACGGTCACGCTGCTTGGGCATCAAGCCCTGGGGAATCGCCTCAGGACCGTGTTCATCGAAAACGGGTTGATGCGGCAAGGAGAGGCCGAACAGGTGACAGGGTGGTTTCGCAGGCTTGGCGTCATGGTGGATGTCGTGGATGCCCGTGACGAGTTTTTCTCCGCCCTGGCCGGAATCAGCGATCCAGAAGAGAAACGTGAGGCCATCACACAGACCTTTTATCGAGATGTTTTCGGACGCATCGTCAAAGAAAGTGGGGCCAGGTACCTCCTGCAGGGAACGATCCTGACGGACATTGACGAGACGATTGCCGGGATCAAACGTCAGCACAACGTTTTCGAGCAACTCGGCATCAATCCCCAGGACGCCTTCGGCTACCGGATCATTGAACCGCTCATTGAACTTCGCAAGGACGGCGTTCGGGCGGTGGGCAAAGCTTTGGGGCTTCCATCAGAGGTGTTCGACCGCATCCCGTTTCCCGGGCCGGCCCTTGCGGCGCGGGTTATCGGCGTGGTGACTCCGGAGCGCATTGAGACGGTTCGTAAGGCCACTGCCATTGTTGAGCGCATGCTTCGAAACATTGAGGCGTTTCAGTATCTGGCCATTCTTCATGAGGACCGGGTGACGGGAATGCGCGAGGGCAAGCGGGACTTTGGCCTGCAGATCGAAGTTCGTTGTTGGGATAGTGTTGACGCGCGCGTGGCCGAACCCACTCATCTCCCGTTCGACCTCCTAAAGCAGCTTGCTCGGGAGATTGTCTTCACAGTGCCGGGTGTTGTCAGTGTGACCTACAACATTGCGTCCAAGCCTCCTTCAACGATTGAAGCGATTTGAGCTGATGCAGGCGGCATGCCCTGTCAGTCCAACGTTCAAGCCCAAGAAGTTCATACGCACCGAGGTGAGAGACCGGTTGGTTCACCGCCTCCGCAACCATGAGCCTATTACCCAATATTTCCAAATCATTCGCTTTGACAAATTCCCATGTCCTGGCGAGTATTTTTCATGGCTGCCATCTTCGGCAGTTTTCTCCAAGTTTATGGAGGGCATATGCGAGTATTCCTGCTGATCCTGTCATTTCTTTGGGCTGCCTTGGGCGCAACGACGGTCCTCTACGCTGATCTGGTGAGGAGTGTCTTGAGAGAGTTCGTTTTGGGTGTGGATATCAGGCTCTGGGCCTTTTCGGCCGTCATCGTGGGCTTGTTGCTTCTCCTGGGGGCTTTCATGGTCCCTGGAGTTTTCTGGATTGCCTTTGTTTTGGGACTTCTTGCGATTGCCAAGGGGGCATATTTTGCCTTGGGTGGGCATCAGCAGGTACGATCGCTGCTGGAGTGGTGGTTTGATCGTGCAAGTGACGTGACAATAAGGCTTTGGGGGCTTATTGCGTTCACATTGGGGATTACGTTGGTTTCATGGCTCCTATGAGAGGATACCGGTCATATGCCCAGAAGAAGACATGACTGCTTGGTTTGGTGATGATTTCCCGCCATACTTCCTGTAATCCCAGAATTCCTTGTCCACTCCCCCTCTTTGAAAAGCCAACATGGCTTTCCAGTGCCGGATCCGCGGATCAGAATGGTGCGGAACGCAGCATGATCCACATATGGAAGAAGTCAGAGGGAAATCTGGCTATTGTCGGCAGCAATGACCTCTTTCCCTCCCCAAACCTGCGTTTCTGCCGGGTAGGCACATTTGGGCCGATTCTTTGTAATGACATGATGATTTAATGCGGATTTTCCGGTGGTGAGGTCCGTCAGAAGTGAAAATCATGTAGGCATGCGACACTTTCCGCTGACCTTGGTAACCCATGAATATTTTAAATAATTTAACCGTTTGCTTGCCTGTACGGCAAAAACCCAAGTTATTTCATTAGATGTACCTATTATGTTGTGCTAGATTCCGGGCTGGAGCCCCTCCTCGGAATCCCTAGCCAATCGTGTTCCTCGCGGCTTGAGCGATGTCTGTGCGCCTCGATTGAGATGACTCGGGCTTTCATGTTGCCCAGCACGGGTTTGATTGTCTGAACTGATTTGATCGTCGAGGGAATCCTGTTACCACAATCGATCACGTCACAGAAAAGGGGGGAATCATGTTTCGCTTGAGAATTTCCGTTCTTCTTGCTGTTGTTTCGATTCTGTCTTTCTTGGAGATAGCAGCTAATGCTGAAAGCATTTCTGTGACCATCTGCAAGCAGGTCAATGCGTCAAAGACTGCCCCAATTGATCCCACAGACAGATTCGGAACCGATCAACCAGAACTTCATGCCATAGCCGTGTTGAAAGATGCCGCAAAGGGGACTGTTGTCAAGGGGACCTGGGTATCCGTTGACGCCATCGCCCAACCCAACTATCCCATAGATTCCGTTGTGGTCCAACTCCCGGAGAGAGGTGACACGCATGTGCATTTTTCACTTGCCAGACCAACGAATGGCTGGCCTGTTGGAAATTACAAGTTGGACGTCTATGTGAACGACCAATTGGTTTCCACCACACCTTTCAGCATCAAATGAATGCGTGATGCCGGCCGTCGTGAAGAACTCTTTGAATTCATTAGCAAAGCTCAGTGCCTGACTGTCATCCACAGGGATTCCTGCCTCATGCTCACGGATCACTTCTCCATGAAACCCCGGCAATCAAAATGGGATCAAGGTGCACCGTACAGAACCTTTTGAGCAAAATGTGCCCGAAACAGAAACTTGAAGCAGACTGTACCCAAAACACCCCACGGCTGGGGAGAGGGGGAAAAATGATTTCTGCTCGAGTGAGCCTTCTGGTTTTGGCTTGTGGCATTATAGTCTTGCTCTCTCCATCGCTGATCCTCGGGGCACGGATCGTTTCCGTCACCATGTGTGAGGAATTCACGGATGGAGGACAGGCATCCGGGGTCAAGACCCGATTCAGCCAGGATACCCCGAAAATTCATCTCCTGGTTCAATATGACCAGCACAGGGCAGGAACCAAACTGAAATGTGTCTGGGTTTCCGTAGACGCCATCGAGACTCCCAACTATGAAATCGATTCAGTCGAGGTCTCGCTGCCGGAAACGAAGAGCAGTACAGCCCATTTCTCCCTCTCGAAACCCACAGACGGCTGGCCTCCAGGGGCCTACAAGTGTGATCTGTATTTCGACGGGGTCCTGAGCATGTCGGTGCCTTTCCAAATTGTGGCATCTCCCGGTTCCGGCGCGGCAGGCTCACAGGTCTCCGCATCTCAGGCCGGCTCAATGAAAGTGACGTCCATCGTTGCCTGTGAACAGGTCGCAGGTCAGGGAACGATTCCCGTCAACGTTACCGAGACGTTTGCCCCAGAGAGTCCTGAAATCCATGTGCTGGCGAGAGTGGAAAACACCCGGGCCGGGACGAAGGTCAAAGGTGTTTGGATTTCGTTGGATGCCGTCAGTTCCCCCAATTATGAAATCGATTCATCTGAAGCCGAACTTAGAAAGAAGGCGGAGGACGTAGCCCATTTTTCCATAACCCGACCCCAGGAAGGATGGCCGGTGGGCAATTACAGGTTTGACCTGTACCTGGACGGAAAAATCGCAGGCAGCCTTCCCTTCTCTGTGAAAGGACCTGCTTCATCCGGAGCTTCCTCTCCTGATGTCTCCCCAACACAGGTCTCCTCCACAGTCCCTTCCACTCCCGTCCAGCTGGATTTCGGCCCCGTGCAGAAGGATCCCAAGAGAGCGTGGACTCTTATGTTTTACATCGATGGGGACAACGATCTCGAACCTTTCGCCCTGAAGGATCTGAAGGAGTTGGAGCGGGGAATACCGGAGGAGGGCGTGGAATGCATCGTGCTCATTGACCGTGCCGAGGGCTTCAGTGATGTTGACGGAAATTGGAAGGATGCCAGGATTTATCGGGTGCGCAGGGATTCCTCGCCAGCTATCAAGTCTGAAATCATTGCGAGACCCGGTGAAGTGAACATGGGTGACCCCAATGTTCTCGGCTCATTCCTCTCCGCGGCTTTGAGCACCTTTCCCGCTCAGCATCATGCCCTCATTCTCTGGGACCATGGCGGAGGCTGGGCGGCTCATGCCGTTGATCACAACGCGCCAGGGGTACCCGGGGGACACGACAAGCTGACCCTTCCCAAGCTCCGGCAAGCGATCAGCGAAGCCCTCGCGAAGGTGAATCTGCAGAAGCTTGATATAGTCGGGTTCGACATGTGCCTCATGGCCCAACTGGAGACTGCTTCCGAACTCTCGGGTCTTGCAGATGCCATGGTTGCCTCAGAGGCCGTGGAACCCGGGGATGGCTGGCCCTATGACCAGATACTGCCTTTCTTCGGGACGGGGACACTGGGGGCGAGAAGACTTGCTGCCCAGATCGTCGAAGCGTACGGGAAATACTATGGGGAACGGAAAGAACGGGTTGCCACCCTCTCTGCCATAGATCTCAATGAAGCGGCAGCCATGGCGAAAGCTCTGGACAATTTTGCGTCAAGGATTGCAGTGGCAATCCCGGACTCCTGGCCGGACATTTCCAGGTCTCTTTTCTACTCGGAAGGTTTCGCAGAACGCACAGATATTCGTAAGGGCTCGGAAGTCCTTGCCAGTGTGGATCTTCTGGATATGCTGAACCGCATCCGGCATTCCATCCCGAATTTCCCTGCCCAGCAGGAATATCAGGAAATTGTCAGTATCATGGACCGTGCCGTCATTGCGAAATACGCTTCACCGCGCCATCGCCTCAGCCATGGTCTCGCCCTGTATGCTCCGATCCGCGGCAGTCAATTCAACCCAGAATACCTGCAGACTAGACTCGGCAAGGAGTCCTCTTGGCCCAGGCTGTTGAGCGCCCTGCACAAAACGCAGGAAGAACACCTCACCTCGCCCCGCATCACCGAGGTGAGGGTTGTCGACTCGCAAACAGGAAACCCTGTCAAGGGAGGGAAACCCGGGGGCGGTTTCAGAATCGAAGCGACGGTTGAAGGGGAAAATGTCCTTTGGGTCCAGTATCTTCAAGCAGTGAGAGATAACAAGAACAAGGGGTTGGTGCTTCTCGAAAAAGGGTATGTCTACGATCCTGAGTTCTACAAAAAAAAAGAAGAAGCGATCGCCGATGTGGTGGACCTTGTGATGCCGCAGTTCAAGGGGAACAAGAACAAGGTTTCCAAGGAAATCATTGGCCGGCACCTGAGCGTGACGGACGGCAGGCATGCGGCCCGCGCCACCATTGATGCCATGAGTCTGACAGACCTCGCTCATGCAGCGGTCCCTGTCGCTTACAAGGGGCAAGGGATGGAGCAGCATTTTGCCACGGTCTTTTTCAATGCCGTAACCTGGAGGGCCGTCAATGTGGTGGGAGAAATCCCCCAGCGGGACGGAAAGGTGGCATACAGGATGATCCAGCCGCAACCTGACGACGAGGTCACCTTACTCCTTGAATTTCTTCCCGACGACGGGAAGCAGGGTTACCTTCCGGGGCAGACCTTCAAGTGGGGAAAGGGCCTTGAGCTTGTCATAGACACGGACGAACCGGGCGAACTGGTGATTGCGATGCGTGCGGAATCCATAGGAGGAAGATCTTCGTTCGCCTCGACCCCTATCCAGCTGGAAGCCCTGACCAAAGAAGATCGATCCTTTGTGGAGAATGCAAAAAGGGTCAAGTCCAAGGATCTGATAGGAAAATGGCAATGGCACGGTATGAAGGATGGCCAGTGGAAGGCCATTCCTCCATACACTGAAATCACACCGTCTCCCTCAAACCCCGATGTGCTGATCGCGAAAATCCACAACCCGAGCGATGCCAATTGGAAGGTCTCCCCCATGATGGTTCTCCTCGACACGAGGCGCATGCCTACTCTTAGGCTCATCTCGTTCGATGAAGGAGGGCAGCCTGTGGAGGCGATGAATTTCACCATGCTGGTGTCGCGCTGGGAACAGGGGTCGCCGAGGATGATCCTGAAATACCTGGTCCCCAAAGGCTGGTTGCTTCTATGGGCTAAGCATGGTGCCACACCAGCCGGAACCGCTCCGGCCACTTCCGGCACTCCAGGGATGGTCGCTTCTCCAGTTACCCCTCAGACTCACCAACAGGATGTTTCTCTTGTTGGTGTGTGGAGGGGCGAAGAAGGTGATGTCATCAAGATATTTGAGTCCACTTACGAGCTGTACGGATTCAACCAACTGGTAGACCGAGGAGCTTACGAGATTCGGGGAAACCAGCTGATCGTCCGAAGCGCGGTGACGCGCGATGTTGAACGGTACACTTTCAAATTGTCGGGACAAAAGCTGATCCTGATAGACTCCGATGGCGAGAAGTCCCATTACCGGCGCATCCAATAGAAGACCTTGTTGTATGCCACGAGGGCGTTTGCGAGCAGAAACGCAGCCGGTGGCGCGGGGAGCAGCAAGGCATTCTGTGAGAATTGAAACCACCACGATGTCAACAGGAGCTTTCCGGACGGGGATATTCGCATTTCAGAATTTGCACGGCGATCTGTGATCATACAGGCTCCTGGACTCCGCCGGATTCGTCGCAATCCCTTCTCAAGACAAAGCAGCAATGCACCCAGACCGGCGCT
>CAZURN010000089.1:0-12866 GCA_964623165.1 uncultured Syntrophobacteraceae bacterium | reverse complement strand
TCTTTGTGGATGGACAGGGGAGAGTGCGGCAGATGCGCGGTTTGGCGACCACTGGTTTTCCCGGCATCGATGAGCCCATGAACTTCAACGCCTCGTTTACCGTCCCGCCGGACACCGCGTCCATGGCATTCTACTACCAGGGGGAGGCTTCGGATAGCGGCAACGGGTCTGGATCCAGCTTCTCCTTTTGGCAATATCCGATTCATTGACTGGAAAAACATCTTATGACTGCTTGTCCCCCCCTGCCGAGGTAAAGGTATAATTTCAGCAGGGAGAAGTCTGGACTGCAAGGTATGAAGCATCCTCAGTTAGAACCATGGCCATGGATTACACAAAGATGAACACAAGGGGCCGTTCTGCAGTATTGTGAAATCGGGCCCTGAGTCTGGTCTCTCTGCCGAGGAGGTTTCCCGATCACTAGCGGTTGAAACAAGGTTTGCATTCCATTGTGCTGCCAGTTCCCAATGTTAGCAGGCAAAGCGACACCGTACTCCTCGATACATTTCCCACCGCTCTTCAGTTCAAGTCCTTGGGAATCACGACGAGTGTAGATAAAATCAACAGGTTGCCACTGGGACATCGAGGACTCACGATGCTTCCTGGACGAAATGACCTCCGCGTGGGAAAACCATGAAACTGGCTGTCACCATTGATGTGGAAGAAGAGGGGCTGTTTCGAGGCCGGTACGATCAAAGGGAGACTTCGATCGAGAACATCGCGCGGCTGGTCAGTCTCGATCCCATATTCCGTGAATGGGGGGTCAGGCCAACGTTGCTGCTGACCTACCCGGTGGCCAGGAACGCCCGTTGTGGGGATCTCCTGAATGAGCTGCGCGAGCGATGGAACGGCGAGATCGGAGCACATCTCCATCATTGGAACACCCCCCCCTTCGTGGATCTCCCACATATCGATCCGGTTCCCTCGGATCTTCTTCCGAAGGAATTGCTGGCATCAAAGCTTGAGAATCTCCTATCCAGCATCCGATTCATTGGAGCCTCTCCCACATCCTTCAGGATGGGGCGCTTCAACATGGGTCCGAGAATGTTTGCGGTGCTGCAGAATGCGGGTGTTTTGGTGGACAGCAGTGTCGCCCCCATGCGGCATTATTACGGTGGGCCGGGTCATCTTGCCGCCCGAACAGATCCCTATTTCCCGGATCCAGGGAATCCTCTCAATGAAGGGAATTCCATGGTTCTTGAGGTCCCCATCACCATTTTGCCGGTATTCCAGGGTGTTGAGGTTTTAGTCGAAAAGTGGCGCCGTTGGGGTCCGATTTCGGAGAAATGGGCCTCCCATTTTGCCATGTATTTGGGATCATTGGCTGCTCAGCCCATGTGGACTGGGTTTCGCAGATTACAGGCTGCTGTGAGAATGCACGCCAGCCGAGGCGGTGAGGTGTTGACGGTCTTTTTCCACTCTTCAGAGCTCATGCCCGGTGGTTGTCCTCAGCACACCAGTGCCCAGGATGTCGATCGGTTCCTGGCCAAGCTCGAGCGGTTCATCGCCTGGCTCCGTCGGGAAATGCAAGTGGAATCCCTCACATTGAGTGAACTTGGCGAATTGTACCGTCGGAGACAAGCGCTTGAACCAGCCCATTAGGATAGCCCTCCTCCTGGAGGATCTCGATTACGGAGGGAGTCAGAGGTACGCGATACACCTCCTCAAGGGGATCGATCGGGAACTCTTCTGGCCGGTCCTTTGGGTGCTGCGGGGAGGGGATGACCTGCTTGCCATGGCCCTGGAAGCCGGGATAGGAGTAGAGTATCTCTCGCAATCTTCGTGGGTGGGCCCCGAAGCATTGGCTGGCCTCGCCTGGAGACTGCTGAAGAAACCGCCCCACATTCTCTACACGCTGACGGTCATCCCAAACATCTGGGGAAGGGTGTTTGGCCGACTCGCCCGCGTCCCTGTCATTGTTTCCGGCTATCGAAGCCTTTTGCCGAAGCAGCACGAAAGCTGGTTGTGGCCGCTGTCCGATCGCATCATCTGCAATGCGCACGTGTTGCGGGATGTCATGGTCCGAAACTTTTCGGTGCCCCAAGACCGCATTGCAGTGGTGCCCAACGGGGTGGACACGGACTATTTCCAGCCGGGTCCAGCTCCGGGATCAATGGGGCCATTGGTTCTGTACATCGGAAGGCTGGTTGAGGAGAAGGATCCCCTGAATCTGCTGGAGGGGTTCAGATTGGCCTCTGAACGGCTGCCAGAGGCACGATTTGAAATCGTGGGCAATGGTCCGCTCCGTCCGGCGCTGGAGGCTCAGATCAAGCGCTATTCGCTCCAGTCCCGGGTCAGGCTCCTGCCCGGGTCTGCAGATGTTCGCCGACACATGGAGAGGGCGAGCCTTTTCGTTCTTGCGTCCACGCAGGAAGCGTCCCCGAACGTGATCATCGAAGCCATGGCGATGGGCCTGCCCATCGTGGCCACGCGCGTTGGCGGAATCCCTGAGCTGGTCGAGGACGGCAGGACCGGGATCCTTGTTGAGCCGCGGGATCCCAGTGCACTTTCGGATGCCGTGACATCCATGGTGTCCGACGAGGGGCTGAGACGTCGCATGGGATCCCTTGGAAGGCAGCGGGCGGTGACCTCCCACTCCATGGAGAAAATGGTCCGAGACACGGAGCAGGTTCTACTGAGCGCCGTTGAGACAAAGATCGCGAGAAGTGTCCGGGCCGTGTGACGGGTGTGGGGAACCTCACTGACTCATTGGTGTTCTCCCTGTCGGGTGTAGGCTTCCCTACCATCATCTTCACCTGATGGGGGCACGACGATTCTCTTTGGGCATCCAACCAGTCTAGAACGGGCGCGAGATCCTGTGGCGGTAGTTCCTGATCAACCCCACCACCGCCCCCACAATTTCCACGTCGTCCACCGGCACTCGAATGGGTTCCATCTCACTGTTGGCAGGTCTCAATTCAATGATTGCGCCCCGGTGGAACAGTTTCTTCACGGTGGCCTCTCCCTTGACCAGTGCGACCACCGTTTGTCCGTTCTCAGCGCGGGGCTGCTTGGTGATGATCAGGATGTCTCCCTCCCTGATTCCCTCATCGATCATGGAATTGCCCCGGACCTGCAAGGCAAAATTGTCGCCTTCTCCCAGCAGGCTCTCAGGAATCTCCACGGATTCGGGGACCTCAATGGCTTCGATGGGATTCCCCGCTGCAACCACTCCAAGGAAGGGAATGGAGGCGGCCGCAGTGCGAATGGGCAGCAGCTCTAGGGCACGCTTTCGGTTATTCCAGGGTATCCTGAGGAACCCTCTTTCCTCTATTGCCTTAAGGTGCTTGTAGACGGCGTTCAGAGACTTGAACCCCAAGTGGGACCTGATTTCGTCGTAAGAGGGGGCATGTCCACGTTCGAGAATGAAGTCCCGTACAAATCGATAGACCCTTTGCTGCGCCGGAGTGAGTCCCATGAAGGCTCCTTTGGGTCAGAGCGCTAGCCGTCCCGTTCGTTCGGGAACAGGACAACCGGTGCTATCCCGCATCGGCCTAAGCGGCGTGACCAAGTTTAAGTGCCTTATCCTTCAGGCATTCCAAGAAGTGCAAATCCGCACGTGAAGCGCGGTCTCCCTTCCTTTCGATGTGTCTGATCAGAGAGAGAATCTTGGAGACCTTTGAAGGAAGGGCAGACTGGTTTGCTCCTGCTGGCGCTTCCACTTCAGGTGCTGAACACCGGTATCCGCGTCGATGTCTCAGGAACTCCTCTCCCGACTCAAACACATCCCCTTTCCAGAAATCCTTGTAAACCTTCACAGCGCCTCTGTCTATGAGCTCAGCAGTCTCGAAGTCCCTGATCCGTTCCTGTTCTTCCACCGTGCGAAACAGATAGCCCCACAGCTCCCTTTCTCCAAGATAGCCGTAAGGGCTTGGCAGTTCATGTTCAAAACAGAAAGAGCGCCTGAAGAATTGCCATTGGTATATGGGCGATCCGGCCCGAGGAATCCCGTCGACTCCGACCTGCACGACAAGCTCTGGGAAACTCCCGCATCCCTGCCACTCCTTTGTGGCATGCTTCAGCGCATGGTCCACCATGTTCTGAGAGTCCTGTGCAAGGGCATTCTTCACGGCAAGCTGGAGGAAGTAGACTGCTTGACGCTTGCCGTCGGCATGGAGCATCACGGCTCTCTGCCTCAGTGTGTAGAGACTGACGCGCATCTTGTCCTCCACTGGAGCTTGTGTGGGAAGTGGCTGGGGCATTCAGGGAGCAGGCACGCACATCCTCTCCTTGCCCCGGTCTTGCCGAAAACCTCTATTCTGAGCTTAGGTGAATATTAGGTGAAAGTTTTCGGGGAGTCAAGCACTATTTTTCCCTTGCGAACGAACGGCGCGAACTGAGAGCAGCCCAGGTGGAATGGTCGTCCCTATTCCCTGGAAACTGCAGAAGGTGGGAGGAAATCCCGGAATTGCCGAAGGGAATCTCCAAGCTTCTTTTCCTCCCTTGAGAAAAACGGGAAAGTGGTATAAATAGCTTCACGATTTTGGAGAGTTGATCGATAATACTGCAAATGTCGTACTTCGATCAGCCGTTCGAGATCGGGGCGACATGGCAACACTCCGTCGAACTCAAAACAGGGATCAGGCGGTTAAGGGCATGCCAAACGGCTAGGGGCTAGGAACCGCGACTTTAGAGAATCCGATGGAATTCGGATAGAATGATGGGGGCAATGATCGACAAGGGTGGAAGCGTGGTTGGTTTTCTCGATGTTGCTTACGATTTGGAAGATTCCAGGCTGCTCCGCGGCGATTCCGAAAACCCGCTCAAGCTGAAAAAGCTCGCTTTTATTAAGGACCAGAAACTGCATGTCAGGAGGCCCACACAGCCTCCCGAGCCTCTGCAGATGGCGAGTGTCGAGAGTTCCTGGAACCGTCAGATCGCAAAAGCAATCAAAAGCTGCCGTGAACACTATTTCGCATCGCAGCATCCCGACGGGTACTGGTGGTCGGAGCTGGAGTCCAATGTCACCATTACCGCCGAATACGTCATGTTCCGCTATCTTCTCGGGCTCAACGATCCCGAGAGGAACAGGGGCATTGTCCGCTACCTCCTGAACAATCAGAGGCCCAACGGGTCTTGGGAACTCTATTTCGAGGACGGTGGTGATCTGAGCACGACGGTGGAGGCTTACTTTGCCCTCAAGCTCGCAGGCGAGGACCCCGAGTCGGAGTCCATGGTGCGGGCCAGGGACTTCATCCTCAGACACGGTGGAGTCGAGGCAAGCAGGGTGTTCACCAAGATATGGCTCGCCTTGTTCTCGCAATACGACTGGGATAAAGTGCCATCCATGCCCGTTGAGCTGGTGCTCCTTCCTCCCAGCTTTTACTTCAGTATTTATGAGTTCTCCATGTGGGCCAGGGGCACCGCCGTTCCGCTTTCCATTGTGCTTGCCATACGTCCTCGCTTCCCGGTTCCTCCCGAGCAAGGAATCCCGGAGCTGTATCTCCGTTGTGGCTCGGAGTATGCCAAGAAGCGTTTCGCTTCGCCGACTCACCGGCTCTTCTACTTCTTTGACCGCATCGCCAAGTTCTTTGAGAGGCACCCGATCAAGTCCCTCAGAAACAGGGCCGTGGATGCCGCAGAGGCGTGGATCCTGGAACACCAGGAGGAGACGGGTGACTGGGGAGGCATTCAGCCTCCGATGGTCTATTCCATCCTCGCCCTTCACTACCTGGGGTACCCCCTGGACCATCCCGCCATGTCGCTGGGGCTCAAGGCCATTGACGACTTCTGCATGGTGGATGAGGATGGTTTCAGGATGCAGTCGTGCCTCTCCCCGGTCTGGGATACTGCGCTCACCTTGCTCGCCATGATTGAGGCCGGCACGCCTGCCGATCATCCTCAGCTCAGGAAGGCCACCGACTGGCTCATCAAGAACCAGATCTTCACGGGGGGTGACTGGCAGGTCAAGAACCCATCGCCACCGGGAGGCTGGGCCTTCGAATTTTCGAACACCTTTTTTCCGGATGTGGATGATTCCGCTGTTGTGCTCCAGACCCTTCACCGCATGTGCCCGGTGAGCCACAACGGGATCCAGAAATCCAAACAGGCTGGCATGGACTGGTGTCTGAGCATGCAGTGTTCGTCGGGGGGATGGGCGGCGTTCGACAAGGACAACGACATGGTCATCCTCAACCGGATCCCGTTTGCCGACCAAGAGGCCATGGTCGATTACGCCACTGCCGACGTCACGGGCCGGGTCCTGGAAACCATGGGCCAGTTCGGCTTCGACCGCTCACATCCGCGGGCTCAGCGGGGAATAAGATTCCTGAAGCGGCTTCAGGAGAAAGAAGGGGCTTGGTGGGGACGCTGGGGCGTCAACTACATTTACGGAACCTGGTCTGCCCTGCGTGGGCTCATTTCCATCGGGGAGGATCCCGGTGCCCCTTATATTCAGACGGCATTGAAATGGATTAAGGATCACCAGAATGACGACGGTGGCTGGGGTGAGACGTGCGAGTCATACTGGAAGGCCGAGTTGGCGGGCCAGGGACCGAGCACCCCGTCCCAGACCGCATGGGCTCTCATGGCCCTCATGGTGGGCGGAGAGCACGACTCCCTGGAGGTTCAGAGGGGAATCCAATACCTGGTCCGCACCCAGAAGCCCGATGGAACCTGGGATGAGAAGTACTTCACAGGAACAGGGTTCCCGAAGCACTTCTTCATCCGGTATCACAACTATCGCAACTGTTTCCCGCTGATGGCGCTCGGGCAGTACCTGGCACACCTCAGGGCTGACGGAAAGCAGGGGTGATCACTTCTTGCCCGTGGATTTCGACGTCTTTTTTCTGCCCCCGCCCCCCAGTTTGGCCACTTCCTGATCAGCCATGGAGAACGCGTGTTCCGGACCTGGGAACACTCCGTTCTCCACATCCTCCTTGTATTGCGTCACGGCATCCCTGATCAGACTTCCCAATTGTGCGTAACGCTTCACGAACTTCGGGGTGAACCGGTCGAAAAGGCCGAGAACGTCGTGGATCACCAGCACCTGGCCGTCGCACTGGGGACCGGCGCCGATACCGATGGTGGGGATTGGGATCGCTTCGGTGATCATGGCGGCAATGGGCGAGGGGATCCCTTCCAGGACGATGCTGAAACACCCCGCGTCGGCCAGGGCTTGGGCATCCTCAATAAGAACCTTGGCCGCTTCGGCCGTCTTCCCCTGGACCGTGAAGCCCCCGAAATGAGCCACGCTTTGCGGGGTGAGTCCAATGTGTCCCTGAACGGGGATTTGTGCTTCCACCATGGCTTTGATCTGGGGCACCACCCGAACGCCGCCTTCCAACTTGACGGCCTGGGCCCGCGCTTCCTTCAAAAAACGGCCAGCATTGAGCACCGCCTGTTCGATGCTCGCCTGATATGACAGGAACGGCATGTCACCAATCACCAGCGCGCGCTTGGCGCCGCGGGAAACGGCCAAAGTGTGATGGATCATTTCGTCCATTCCCACGGACAGGGTATCCTCGTGGCCGAGGACCACCATGGCGAGGCTGTCCCCCACCAGGATCATGTCGATGTCGCATTGGTCCACGAGGAGTGCGGTGGGGTAATCGTAGGCGGTGAGCATGGACAGTTTTCGTTGGCCTTTGGCAGCAATGACTTCCGGAACAGTGACTCGCTTCTTCGTGCTCATGATGTGGCCTCTCGCGTTGGGGTTATAGCCGCCGGGCAGAGACTCCCCCCGCCCAACCAGGTCTACTCCGCTCTTTCCACTTTCCATCAAAGGCCGTGCCCAATGGATCAAGGTGCATTGGTCCGGCCATGCCTGCCGCATCTCTCCCCAGCGCGGGGTGAGAGTGCCTCTCAAGGAGCCGGTTCATGGAACAACCCGGGGCCTTTTCTGGCAATACAACATCCAGGGCGCACCTGCAACCTCTAATCAGGTCTGCCGGAATCCGGCTTCGAGGATTTTTACCAGACGGGTCATGGTGCGGTTGACGGGGGTGTCGATACCGAGTTCCTCACCGTATTGAACGATGGCACCGTTGATGGCGTCGATTTCCGTGCGCTTGCGCCGATCCACATCCTGCCCCATGGATGACCGGTTTATGGCCGTTGCCCGTGCCACGGTCAGGACTCGTTCGACCATTTCCTCGGGAATGGCGAAGCCCTTGCGCCTGGCGATTTCCATGGCCTCCAGGACCGCGTCCCTGGAGAGCTCTCTCGCTGCATCCAGTTGGGCGACCATGCCGTTCCGTATTCCGGTGAGAGCGGTGATGGCGTTGATGCCCACGTTGATGTGGAGCTTCTCCCAGATCAGCTGTTCCATGCGGTCGCTCGCGTATGCTTCCAGCCCCGCCTTGCCAAACAACTCCAAAACCCGTTCCACCCGAGCCGACGGGGCCCCCCTGGGCTCCCCCAGGTAAGTGGGTCCGTTTCCCCCGTGCCTGATCCGGCCCGGCCCCACAAGGGTGGAACCCTGGGCCGTGCTCCCCACAAGCACCGATTCCTCACCCACCACTTCCGCGATACGCTGCCAGTTGCCCACACCGTTCTGGAGAGTGAGGAAGACTGATCCCTCGTGACAGCATTCCCTGATACTGCCAACGGCTTCCACGGTCCCATAGCTTTTCACCAGCACGAATATCAGGTCCGCCTTCCTGGTGAGGTTCCCCGGGTCATCGTGCGCGACGAGCCGGACCCTGGTGAGGTTTCCGTCCAGTTCCTCGATGGCGAGCCCCTCTTGCTGTATGGCTCTGATGTGCGGCCGGTTGGTGCTGAGCAGGGTGACATCGGCCTGGGCCCCGGCCAACCTCGCTCCCACGAGGCTCCCCAGTGCCCCCGCGCCCAGAATAAGCACATGCATTGGGTTCTCCTTCATTTCAGAATAGTGTTTCGATACCTCAAAGGGATTTTCAAATCCGATGAGGCTCCGCGATAGGTCCCTCTGCTTTGGAGAGAGGGCTAGGGCGAGGGAGCTTCAAAACCTCATTGCAACAGTAGGTTATCCGTAAGGGGGCTGCATCATTCCCTTGGCTCGGTGGGTTTCTCGTCCACCTTCTGTCTCTGGAACCAATGGATGCTCCAGACGATCACACCCAGCATGGCCAGTGAAACAAACAGGCGCACCTCATAGCGTTGAATGTCGCCCACAAGGAACTCCAGAACATGACCAAAGAAATACCCGCAGACACCAATTGAAATGGCCCAAAAGAGTGCTCCGAGAAAATTCAGCAGACCGAAACGAACGGGCGGGATACCGCTTGCACCGAGCAGAAAAGGCGTCAAGGTGCGGAAACCGTATAGGAATCGAAATCCAAGGATGAGCAGTGACTGGTGACGACGCAGCAGATCAAAAACCCGTTGGGACATGGACCTCCAATTGGATCGCTTCTCCAGGATTCTCATGCCCTTGACGCGACCGACATAAAAGTATAGCTGATCGCCGCACAGTGTTCCAAGGAACCCGCAGAGCAAGACCCATGGCAGTTTAAGGTAGCCTTGATGCGCCGCAAGACCTGCCAAGACAAGGACGGTCTCGCCTTCGAAGAAAGTGCCTATTGCTATGGCAGCATATCCATATGTCGATATGAGTGCTTCGAGTGACATTTCGCCGTGAAGGTGACCTTAAATGAAGGGTTGGGCGTTGCCTGGAATACTATGGTTTTCCCCTGCTTTTACAGGAGGACGAAAAACAGGAGGAAGACCATGAGGATCATGACGAGCACCGACACCATGAGAAACAGGTTAGGTAGAGGGGAGAAGTCTGGCTCTCCCCGGTTAATGTGGTTCCGAACGCAAAAGAACCGCCCTCCAGCGATGAGGATGATTCCTGCGCCCAGTGCGAAGGTGAGGAGGGCGAGGTACGGGGTCTGTGCGGGATATTTCGCTAGCTCGGGGTGAGGTGCCAATACTCTCATTTCGCGAATCAGGAAGTCAAAACGCTCGATGACGAATGCAAAAACGATGAGGGAAATCCCGGTGCGGCACCAGGCGAGGAAAGTCCTCTCGTTGGCCAGATGATTGCGCTGCCAGGCAAAGAACGTTTGTTTGTCGGAGAGATCGTAGGAAATACCTTTGCCCTTGGATTTGCAGCCCACGATCTTGGCCAGCCCGGATAACCAGCTCATGTCGCCGTTGTCCATCTCGTGCAGAGCATGAGCCTGCCTCGCTCCTGGCTCATCGGAGTTTGAGGGTCGCCAGGGAGATGAGGGCGAGGATCCCTGCCACGACCCACATGCGGATGACCACCTTGGTCTCGGCAATCCCTTTGTGCTGCAGGTTGTGATGAAGGGGTGCCCGGTAGAAGATCCTCTTGCCAAGCCACTTGACGCCAATCTTGTCCTGGATCTGGCTGCTGATGGCCTCGGCCAGGAAAAGACCACCCAAGAGGGGAAAGAGCATCTCCTGCTTAAGGAGGACCGAAACCACCGCCATGGTGCCTCCAATGGCGAGCGAACCCGTGTCCCCCATGAACACCTGGGCAGGATAGGCGTTGTACCAGAGGAACGCAAGACCCGCTCCCACGAAAGCAGCCCCGAAAATGGTGAGTTCCCCCGCGTTGCGCAGGAAAGGGTAGTAGAGATAGGAGGAATAGATCCGATTGCCTTCCACGTAGGCGAAAACGCCGAGGACACCCACCACGAAGAGGGATGGCGTGATGGCCAGTCCGTCCAGCCCATCAGTGATGTTCACGGCGTTGGAGACGAAAATCACGAAGAAAAAGATGAAGACCCCGTAGACCAGTGTCCCGGGATCCAGCAAAGGATACTTGTAGAATGGCACATAGAGCTTGGTGGCCATCCCCTCGCCGAGAGGAGAATACGGTCCCACGCAAAGGAAGGCGAAAAGGAAAGCGAACAGGCCCTGCAGGAGCAGTTTCACCTTTTCCGATAGGCCCATGTCCCCGCTTCGCTTCCTGATCTTGGCAAGGTCATCCAGGAATCCAAGGGAACCGAACCAGAGCATGCCTCCCACGGAGCAAAGCAGGAAAGGGTTTCGCCAGTTTGCCCAGAGAGCCAGAGAAACGAGAACGCCGCCGATGATGAGGACCCCTCCCATGGTGGGTGTCCCGGTCTTTTCGAATGCCGAATGGACTCCCGTCTCCCGCACCTGGTCAAGAAGGCTCCTACGGTGCATGAACAGGATGAACAGGCGGCTGAAAAGGAAAACGAAAATCACTGCCGTGAGTGCAGCCATGATGGCGCGGAATGTGATGTAGTTCACCAGTCGGAAGAAGGAGAACGCATCGGACACCTGAATGAGGAAATTGCAGATTTCGTAAATCATGCAGAACCCTTTCTCATGGGCTGCCCGGCGAAAGAACCAGGGTTCACCGCTTCCCGATCGGCGCCGAGCCGCTCATTGTAGATCTTCTGAAGGGTCCTGTAGGTTTCCTTGATGGAGAAGTGGGGGCGGAAGTCTGTGGCAGTGAGCACAAAACTGTTGATCTGTGAGAGCAACGATGGGGAGGCCGTGACCACACCACGTTCCAATAGGCGGCCAATGGCCCGCAGGGCGGCGTCCCTCACCTGCCAGAAATGATGTTCCTTCATTTTGACCAGGCATTCCAGGGCCCGATCGTCACTTCCGATTTCCCCGAGGGCTCTGGCCGCCTCCGCAACCACTTCGAAACAGCGGTCGTCCAGGCACTTGAGGATGGCTCCGAACCACCTCTCGTCTCCTACCAAGTGGCTCCCGAAGTGGACCGCGGCGCGGCAGGCCTGGCCACGCACTTCAAAGTACGGATCATTGACGGCCGTGAGCAGATGCTCACTGATGTTCCCGTCGAAATGGTTCAGCACCTGCAAAGCCGAAACAATGTTACGCCGGATGAATCCCACCTGCTCGTAATCCCCCCCAAAAAGCCGGTGAATTCTGCTGACGGGGGTACGGTCCCTGAGCATGTGGAGGAGAGTGGGGATCTTTTCATAATAGCGGGTGAATCCGATCAATTTGACTCCAAGATTGCGGTCCTGCCACGCCTTGTGACTCAGAAGCCCCGCCGCCCGGTGGCGGTAGTATTCCAGATCGTCCGCGTCACCCACTACCTCAAGGGGGTCGTAATGAACTCCAGCGCGCTGATAGGCCCTGGTCATGATCTGCAGTAACTGGGAATTGGGGAGCAAGGGTCTGAAAGGCTCTGCATGGCCGAGGCCGTTGTCGAACTTGTGGTCCTCGAAGAGTTCGCTCAGAATCCGCTCCACAGCCTGACGCCTCAAAAAGTGTCTGCTGCGGGCGGCCATGCGCTCCAACTGGCCTCGGTCTCCCAGGAGGCGTAGAATGCGGTCCGCGAGTAATCGCCCTTCGAGCTTATCCAGGACAATTCCCTCTTCCACGATGGTGTCCTCAAAAAGGAGTTCGGCCGCTCCTCCGCATTTCATGGCCCTGGCATTCATCACCTGATGGTCCCCGGGCAGGTTGGCCTTGGGGATGAGAAGTGCCGGGAGTCCAAGGCGGGATATCTCGTTGAGGCTGCCCGCACCACTGCGGCACACCACGAGATCGCTTATGGAATAGACGTCCGCGATATTGTGAAAATAGTCTTGCCGGTAGTAGAAATCGTCCAGCAGGGGCCGTTCATGCGGCTGGATGACCCGTGTGAGTCGCGACTCCGTGTCGGCGGTTGCGTCGTAGTCCAGCGACCTGGCAAGGCCCATGCCGTGAACGATGAAGAGGCGGTCCCGGTAGGGCATCAGGTAGGGAAGGGCATCCACCATGGCCCTGTTGATCGTTCGAGCCCCCTGGGAGCCTCCAAAGGCGAAAACCACCTGGCGCCCATTGGAAACCGAGAAGGGAAGGTTTTTCAGGGCCTCCTCCCGCGTCTTGGGAACAATGGAGGTGCGAATGGGATATCCCACCACTACACCGTTCTTCGGAAAAAAGCTCAGGGTCTGCGGAAAGGTGAGGAGCACCCCGTCGGCCCATCT
>CAZURN010000088.1:2675-12913 GCA_964623165.1 uncultured Syntrophobacteraceae bacterium | reverse complement strand
TCCTGGAGGATTTCACGGCACACCTCGTCATCATCCGCAATGAGAACTCGGATGGGCTGTTCAAGTCCATTCCTCACGGGGGTTGTCATACGAACTCATCCGGGTAATTTAAATTTTGGCGTCGAAGATGCGACCTCTCACTTCCTTGGGTCCCGTATGGACTTTGATCAAGTCGGCCAAGGGCACTTGCCGAACCGGTTCGCAGGCGGGAGGTTCCATCGTGTCCAGACCAAGTCGGTCAATTTGCCCGATATTCATGGACGGACTCAAGGCGAGGGGTTCTGGGCCAGCGACGAGCTCTTCCGAAGGTCCATCCCCCTGCTTGTGCTTCGGATTGGAAGAGCCCTTCTCCTTCTCCCCCTTTCCCTGATCATCACCGACTTTTCTGGTGGCGTTCCCCTTGCTTCTCGAGACGGGTTTGATGGTCCTGGATTGTCTGTTCGTAAGCTCGGGCATGATCCGTTGGTCCGCCATCAGGGGTTGCGACTCGTGGATTTTGATTTCCATACCGCACCTTCCTGGTCTGGTTTAGGCACGTATAACAAATTAGCCTGAAGCCCGGAACAATTATCTGTCTGTTGAGTGAAGGCCTTGCCAATCACTCACAAGTCAAGGACTTGACGTCGGATCAACCAGATATGCGCACAGTTGGCTGGCCAAAGCCTCTGCCAATGCGGAGAGCCCATGTGCTGGTGCCCCAACCTTCGTGCTCCAAAAGAAATCACGGTCACGACCCGGCTCAGACAGTGCACTCTGCTGGAAGTGCCAGACTACCTTTCCCAAGCGGGAGTCCAAAATTCTGACATCAACCTGCAGTTCGTTCGGCATTGCCCCACTTCCGCCGAGAACATGAAGGACCGATGCAGAAACCAACAAATCGCACCCTGCCTTGCGCGACAGCCAGACCGCTTCCAGGTCGCTTAGAGCAAGCTGTGGAATGGCCTTGACCTCCCTGAAGATCCCGGTTTTCAGAAACTCCTTCATGTAGGCCTGAGCGACCTTCTCCGTCGTATCCGCTTGAGCGGGGGGGCCCTGGAAACGGACCAGACCAAGTGTTGCACCGGCATAATACCTTGCGGACGATTTCGTGAGGACCTCAATGGGTCGCAGCACCAGGGAAGGTTCCGACTTTCCGCCCCAGTTGAAACCCTGCGCGTCTCCAAACCCCATGGCCATGATGAAGCCCACCACCAGCAGCAACATGCGGAGCCAGGAACTCACCCGGCACAGTCCTGAATTTGACTTGGCGCACACATCGGGTGCTGGATCTCTCTGCATGGGGTCCCTATCGGGTTCCGGTCTCTTGTCGTGAATGAGCCAAGGGGATTCCATCGCCATCCAACTCATGTCAACCGCTACAGGTATTTCTGGAGAATCGCCTTCAGCTTCTCATATCCGAGGGGTTTCGAAAGCACGAGGTCAATCCCGTGCCTTGTGAGATCTTCTTCCTCATACTGAGTTCCCCAGCCCGTAATCAGAATGACAGGCACGAGAGGACTCCTGTTCTTGACCTTCTTCGCGATTTCCCATCCACTCACAACAGGCATCCCCATGTCCGAGACGACGAGGTCGAATTCCTCCTTTTCGATCAGTTCCATTGCCTCTTCAGCATCCGCAGTGGCAGTGACCCTGTGACCACTCATGCGAATCATGTCCCGCAAGAGTCTCAGAATCTCCTGGTCGTCGTCCACCAGGAGCACCCGTCCTGACATCGCCTCCGGGGAGACTCTGATAGTGGAAGTCAGCTTGGCTTCGTCCTGGGCCCTCGGGAGCCAGATACGAAATGTACTCCCCTGGCCCGGCTGGCTCGTGACCTCGATGTTCCCTCCATGTCGGGTGATCAGGTTCCAGGCCACGCTCAACCCCAAGCCTGAATTGCCGACTCCCTTGGTACTGAAGAAAGGATCAAAAACTCTTCTGATCACCTCTTCCGGCATTCCCAGGCCTGTGTCGCTCACTTCGATCCATACGGACTCTCCTTGGCAGCCGGTCCTGATGGTGAGCCCCCCCCCAGTCGGCATCGCATCGACCGCGTTCAAGATGATGTTCGCCAGCGCTTCCCGCAAGTCCGATGCACTCACGCGGACCACACAGTCGGAAGCAGCATCGAGCCCAAGATCAATGGTAAAACCGTGCTTTTCCAGCGAGTTCTTCCAACGAGGCCGCGTCAGCTCCACCACATCGTCCAGGACTTCCTTGACGTTCACAGCACTTGCATGGCCTTGGGCTTCTCCGTTCTTTCCAGCAAATGTCTGAAGACGTTTCAGGGTTTGAGCCGCATCCTGAACAGCTGAATCGATGTTCTTCAGTCGACTGCGTATCGTTTCATCGCTGACGTGCAGCATGAGCAATTGCGTGTTCCCGAGAATCCGCATCAACATGTTGTTGAAATCGTGGGCCACGCCTCCGGCCATGGTTCCCAGTGCCGCCAGCTTCTCCGTCCTCAGAAGCTGCTCCGAGAACGCCTTCTTTTCGGCCATGTCGTAAACCACGAGAAGATAGCCCGATGTCGCCTCCTGCTTGTCTGAGAGTCTGGTCAGGTAGATGTCGACCGGCAGGAGCTCTCCCTCAGGAGTCCTCATGAAAAGATCAAGGGCTTGCCTGCTGCCCGCCTCTGAGACTTCATTGAGCAAGTTCCTGAACGCAAGTGGGTCGTCAAAGAAAACCGAAGGCGATGATCCGATCGCCTCATGTGCCTCCTCGCCCTGGAACTTCGCCATGCCTCTGTTCATCTTCCGGATGATCCCGTCGGAGTCCAGGAGGCAGATGCCTTCGCGAGAGTGATCAATGATCCTCTCCAGGAGCTCGTTCATGAGAACCAGTTCTTGGTTGCGTGCCTCGAGTTCCCTGGTCTTCCGGTCCACGTCCTGTTCGAGGAGTTGATTGGTATCACTGAGCCGTTCATGCAGGGATGCGGTCGTGATCAACTGTCCAATGATACTGCCCAAGAGGACCCAGCTCCGCCTCTGTTCGGGAGTGAACTTCCTCGGATGAGAGGCGCTCATGTTGAGAATCCCCAAATCGAGGAGCGGCACGCAGACGAGACTTACTGGACTCACCACCGCACGCGACTTGGGAGGGATGGGATGTTCCCTTGCGTCCCCTATGAAGACCGGCTCTTGACCGGTATATACTCCACCGGCGATGTCGTGGCCTGTATCGAACGTCAATGCTCTGTGATACGCACGACCGATGTCCTCATCCAGCAGGTCGGGCAGTCCGTATCCGGCAACAAAAGCGAGGCATCTCTCCGCAGGATTCCACAGCGCTATGGAACAGTTCTCGAAGTCTGTCTCCTCAATAATGATGCGGACCAGGTTCTCGCATGTCTTTGTCACGCCGAGCTTCTGCGGAAGCAGCTCCATGAGCCGGGAGAACATGGACAGGACATTGGTCTTTTCGACCTCCTTGCGCCTCACTTCGAGCAGTTCATTCCTAAGCAACTCTTCAATATTCATATGTATTTCTGCTCTCACTTAAGCAATTGCCAAAGCCTGTTCACTTCCTTTCCCACTTCCCGGACCCTTCCGACATGTTCCTGCCACTCATTCTCCGAAATGCGAAGAGCACGACACAAAGTCTTGACGGATGCCCACTCGACAAGTTGCGGGTATTCTTCGCAATTGGACAAGGCATTCGCGAGGGACACAATCTTGACATGAGGCTGAAAAGATCGACTCTTTTCCGGTGAATGATGGAAAGTCATCACCATTTCGTACGCCGGGGGAAGCCCCCACTTGACCGCAATCCATTTTCCGACTTGAACATGGCAGAGGTCAAAATGAGATTCAGCCTCCCAGGTGGGGATCTCCTCGCTTTCGGCGAATTCGGTCACCAACTCGAATTCGTCCCGATAATGGACGAGCATTGCCAACCACCCCAGATCATGCAGGAGGCCGAGGTCAAAGGCTTCCTCCCTGGTGATCCAAGTTCTCACACGAGCAATTTCGCTGGCGTGTTTGGCCGTGGAGAGAGCGTGCCTCCACAACCTCTCGCGATGCTGGCGGCCGAACTGACCGGTCACTGGAAAGGTCCCAAGCAGGAGGCTGAAAAGGCACATGGACCTCACTTCATGGAAACCTATGGTCATAACGGCTCTGGAAATCGTCTCGACCCTGCCTCTCAGGCCGTAGTAGGCTGAATTGGCAATCCGAAGGACTCTTGCCGCGAGACCCTCATCGTTCTGAATCAGTTCAACGAGATCTGCCGCCGAAGCATCTTCGTTCTGGACCACGCGAAGCAAGCTCCGCATGGAACAAGGCATCGGGGGAAGCGACTCGACCTGAGCGAATCGATGGAGGACCGGGTTGCCATCCTCTGTGTCGAAGTGTGTTGACATCATATTTCACTTCACATGTCAGATGTTGCTCGCCACAATGCCGCACCTGCGATCAAGTCGATGGACCAGCCCGCACGGACAGGGGCTCCCCTCACCCACGAAATGGCAACCACCGCAAGGGCAGGGTTGAAGGCATCCGAAGCCTGCGCACGGAGCGAAAATCGTTCATCGGGTTCTCGCCGGCCTCTCGGCCACGCTCCAGGAACAGGTGAATCCTCCCCTTCCAAGTGTTCTTCGCCCTGCCGCGACTCCTATTTCATCGGCAGAAAACACCACGCAGTCAAAGCTTTTCTGTTCCACGGGGATATGCGGCCGCATTGCCTATGGCAGTCCCCAAAGGACGGGGATAAAGTGCCAGACAAGGTGCATTACCACGCCTTGGCACGGAGGGCTACATCAAGAAGCAGCCCCCGCTCCCCCAAGGGGGTTCCGCTCATCCCCGGCATTGGCCAAGGAAGACCTTTGTGTGCTCAAATTCGCCTTCAGCATTGCCCGTGGCCGAACCACTTCCCCAGGTTGGCACACAATCTGCTTATGACACTCCCATGCAGAAGTCTGCACTCTGAGCTCTCGTGACCTGCGTTTAACTCATTTCCATTGCACGTGATCGTTGGAGGATTGGCCTGATGAGCCTGCAACCATTGGATGAAATTGAGAGGTGGTGGGAAAGACCTGACCCCTGGGAATACGAAGACAACCCAGACGACATCAATAGAAGAGCAATGCTACTTTCGGTATTGCCAGCAAGGCAATACCAATCGGTGCTCGATATTGGTTGCGGCAATGGGTTCGTGACAGAGCGACTTCCTGGTAAAAGGATTATCGGCATTGATGTGTCAGAGAACGCCTTATCCCATGCACGCAAGAGATGCAAAAACCAAAAGCATATAAAATTTATGCAGCATTCTCTTTTTGATCTACCACACCTTGGTTGGGAAGATGCATTTGACCTTGTTATTATTACGGGAGTCCTTTACCCACAATATATTGGCAAGAGTGAGATGCTCACATATCTAATTGTAGATAGTCTATTGAAAATAAATGGAAACTTGGTCAGTTGTCATATTGATGATTGGTACACATGTAGATTTCCCTATATAACTCTTTGCAGGGAATACTACCCATATAAAATATACAATCACATACTTGAGGTATACACAAAATGATACTAATGTACCACAAGGTTCATCCTGAATCACCAACGATGTGGTGGGTTACGGTCAACGATTTTTGGCGCCAAATGGTAGAGTTAGAGCGATATCAGGTCGTTTATCTCGACGACTACGACCCATCAAATCCCAATCATGTGGTGATAACTTTTGACGGTCCTTATGAGAACATATACCGATACGCCTTCCCAATTATCAAGAAGTTCCAATACCCATTTGAGCTGTGCGTCGTCGGAAATACCATCGGTAAAGACAATCTTTTCGATCAGCATGTGGAGCCTCCCGCAAGGTTCTGCGACGCGAAGCAGTTAAGAACCATGGTCTGCTCTGGAGGAAGGCTTCAGTGGCATAGTCTTTCACATTGTGACCTTTCCGAGCCAGAGAATTCAGACCTGATTAGCACCGAGCTCAGAGTGCCATCTGAGATCACGGAACTCGATCCGTCGGGGTTTAACTGGTTTGTTTACCCCCACGGCAGGCATTCTCCAAGTTTGCTGGAGAAGGTAAAGAAGTCTTTCAGGGGAGGTCTCTCCTGTATCGAGGGCAACGATCATGACCGCTTCCAGCTAAATCGAATCACAGTGACCAACGAAACCGGCTTTAAAAAAGCAACCGTCTCTTTAATTATTCCAAACTATAATTATGGAAGGTTTGCGGCCGAAGCGATCGAGTCAGCTCTCCAACAGACTATTCCTCCTGACGAGATTCTCTTCATGGATGACTGTTCAACCGATCATTCCATGGAGGTCGCCGAACGATACAGCGACAAGTTGCGGATAGTCCGGAATGAGCAAAACCTTGGAATCGTCGAAAATTTCAACAAAGCGGTTTCTTTGACAACGGGGGACTACATCTGCTTTCTCGGGGCAGACAATCGGTTGAGAAGCGACTACATAGAGAAATGTAGGCTGGTCCTAGACCTCAATGATGATGTGGCGATTGCTTACACCGATGCGGTGCTTTTCGGCCCGAGGGCAGAGGTTCTTGCACGGAGAGTGGGTGCAAACCTTGTCGCCCATAGTCGCGACACTTACCTTTGGAGGTTCGCCGATTTCAATGATGAGACGAAGCAATCGCTCAGGAAAGACAACTTCATCCACGGGTCCTCAATGTACCGGCGGTCAGCCTTCACGGATGTTGGCGGATATTTGAAGACAAAAGGCCCAGAAGACCACAATTTGTTCATAAGGATGGTCGAACATGGATGGAAAGCCAAACGAATCCCTGAACCTCTCCTAGAGTATCGCCAGCATTCCAGCGAGCAGGCCAACACGCAGCTGAATCTCTCTCACGAACTCGCACACTATCGTCGCGAATACCGCAATTCCTTGAACCTGTTGAAAGAGCTGACGCAGCAGGTGACAAGTCTGAAAAGATCGATTTCCGACATGGGAGGGGTAACCAATGGTTCGTTCGTAGAAAAGCAGATCGAAGAAGTCAAACATCTCCTCAGACTTAACAGGGATGATGAGGCGATGCGCAAGATCGTCTCCATCCTTGGCATGCACCCTGAGCAAGCCACGCTCCTCCACCTCTTTGCTTTCACGTTTGCCCGTCAAGGCGATCTCCAAAGTGCAGAATCAGCCCTGAAGTACGCAATCTTCTATAATCCGCGACTCTCTCCCGCCTATAATGATCTCGGTGTGATAAGGCTCCAACTGGGAAGGAGAGAGGATGCCCTTGATTGCTTCAGAGAGGCTGTTGCAATCGATCCTTACAATGTGAACGCACTGAAGAATTTGGGCGAAACGCTGGCTCTGCAAAGACAGGATCATCAGGATTCCATTAAGATTTACGAGAAACTCTTGGAGCTCTTGCCCCGAGACGTGGAGACGATGCTGGCCCTTGGTCGCCTCTACACAGTCTGCGATAGACCTGATGATGCAAGATCCTGCTATCTGAGAGCCCTTGAAATTCAACCGGAGAATGTCACAGTTCGGGAGGAATTGGCATCATTTAACCCACCGTCTGAACAAACCCATCGGTTCTCAACCTCCAATGATACCCAAGGTAATCGATACTCCACAAACACGGACAGAAATGAGGACACTCCGAATTTTCGCAAACCCCCGTCATCTCAAACCCCTTCCAGGTTCGTCTCTATTGTCATCCCAGTATTCAACAAGGTCCAAGTCACACAGAGATGCATTGAGACTCTGTGGAGAAACACAAAGGAAGGCGAGTATGAAGTTATAATCGTTAATAACGCCTCGACCGACGGTACACAGGAATATCTCAATTCACTAGGAGACAGAGTCAGACTCATCACCAACAGGGAAAACTTGGGCTTCACGCTGGCATGCAACCAAGCTGCAAGAATGGCTAGGGGCGAATACGTCCTTTTCCTCAACAATGACACCGAGCCACAACCTGGCTGGCTGGAGGCAATACTGCAGTTGATGGAATCCAACCCGTCCGTCGGTGTTGTGGGATCAAAACTCGTCTACCCCGATGGACGTCTTCAGGAGGCTGGAGGCATTATTTTCAGGGATGGCAGTGGCTGGAACTATGGGCGGTTTGAGGACCCACGCATGCCCGAATACAACTTCGTCCGCGAAGTGGACTACGTGTCGGGTGCGTCACTTCTCATTCGCAAGCCCCTTTTGGAGCAACTGGGATATTTCGATGAACGCTATTCCCCGGGCTATTACGAAGACACGGACCTGTGCTTTTCGGTTAGAGCTTCAGGGCACAAAGTCCTTTATTGCCCCTTTTCCACCGTGATCCACCATGAGGGCATATCGAGCGGAACGGATCTCAATCAGGGTATGAAGAGATTCCAGGCGATCAATCGTGCCAAGTTCATGGAGAAATGGCAGGAGCAGCTCAAGAGCCATTATGAACCCGACCCTCGCAATGTGATTTCAGCCAGTGCAAGAGGTACAAAGGGCGCTATTCTTGTGATTGATCCATTCCTACCATGGTTCGACCGGGCCTCGGGAGCCGTTCGCCTTTTCACCATGCTTGCTTTACTAAAAAGACAAGGTCATCACATCACCTACATCGCACGGGATGGTCGAGGACAGGAATCATACGTTAGACTCCTCCAACAAATGGGCGTGGAGGTGTATGCGACAGACCCTCGTAAACTGAGAGAATTGGGATATGCCGTTGACGCACCGGAAGTCGATTTGATTAACATACTGAATCGCAGGGAATATGGCATTGCTTTTCTCTCGTTTTACGAAATCGCGATTCAGTATCTCGACGACATAAGGAGAATCTCGCCGGGAACGAGGGTTGTGGTGGACACGGTCGACATCCACTTCATTAGGGAAATGCGTATGGCTGAGGTTGCCAATAACCCCATGCTCATGGAAAAGGCCAAGGCAACCAGAGAAGCAGAACTTAGGATATACAGTCGCGCGGACGCCATCATCACCGTCACTGAGACAGACTGGCTGAAGGTGGCCACATATCTGGACCAGAAACCCCACTTCGTGATACCCAATATCCACGGTGTCGAGGATGCCCCTGTCTCTATCGAGAACCGGGAAGGCCTGGTCTTCGTGGGAAATTTCAATCATCCCCCCAACTCTGATGCAGTAAAGTACTTCCTGGCACAGATATTTCCGCTGGTTGAAGAGAAACTGCCCGGCATCACTTGTACTATTGTAGGAAATAACCCACCCGATGACATCCTGGCTCTACAGAGCAAGAACATCGTCGTGACCGGATATGTTCCCTCCACCTCCCCCTATCTTCAAAAGGCTCGAGTATCCGTCGCTCCTCTCAGGTATGGCGCAGGCATGAAAGGCAAGGTGGGAGAGGCCATGGCCCAGGGGTTGCCCGTGGTCACAACTTCGGTGGGCGCAGAAGGGATCGGTCTTGAGTCAGGAGTGAATGCCTTGATCGCAGATGATCCTGTGGAATTCGCTAAACACATCGTCGACCTTTGCGAGAACGATGGGCTTTGGTTCGACATGGCATGCCAAGCCAAGCAGTTCATCAGTGAACACTTCTCGATTCAAATAGTGGAAAAGAAGCTCGCCGAGGTTGTGGAGCAAATTCAAAAGCTCGAAATGGGTCACTCATGCGACCTGAACGGAACTCCCAGAGAGCCAACAGATCCCTGCTTGGACCCTTGTTCCAATGGACTTCAGGACCAAGCCATGGTCCCCGGCTTGACCTCCATCGTAATACTTACCTTCAACGAGTTGAAATACACGCGGGAGTGCTTGGAGAGCATTCGCAGACACACCCCGGAACCGCATGAAATCATCTTTGTGGACAACGGGTCCAGCGACGGCACACTCAAGTGGCTCCGCAAAACCGTTGCAGAAAACAACAACACCAGGCTCATCGCCAACCGGGAAAATCTTGGATTTGCCAAAGGATGCAATCAGGGCATTCGAGCATCGCTTGGGGAATTCATACTCCTCTTGAACAACGATGTGGTCGTCACCGAGGGTTGGCTTTCAGGAATGCTCGAACCACTCAAGAGGTCCCCTGGAGTAGGGATTGTGGGTCCCATGACCAACAACATCAGCGGCCTTCAACGGGTACCATCCGCCAACTACAGGAAGATCGATGAAATGCATCGGTTCGCCAGGGACTTCCGGCTTAGGAATAGGCACAGGCGGATTGTCACCCCTCGCATCGTAGGCTTTTGCATGCTCTTCCGGCGAGAACTCGTGAGGAAAGTTGGTTTCCTCGATGAGGGGTTTGGAAGCGGAAATTTCGAGGACGACGACTTCTCCCTGCGGTCGGCCCTGGCTGGTTTTGAATCA
>CAZURN010000088.1:0-2665 GCA_964623165.1 uncultured Syntrophobacteraceae bacterium | reverse complement strand
GACTTCTGCCTGAGGGCAACACTGTTAGGATATGAGAACCAGGTTGCAGGCGACGTTTTCATTCATCACTACGGCAGCAGGACCTTCATCGGCAATCGCATCGACCATTCGCGGGCCATGACCAGAAATCGAAGAATCTTCTTTGAGAAGTGGAATTCGCAGGACAGTGGAGAAAGGCGACTTCAACTGCAGTTACTCAACCTAATAGATAACGCGAAACGCCTTCACCAGTCCGATCAGACTGACAAGGCCATTGATCTTCTGCTTGAGGGTTTGAAATTTTCTTCCACGCGCCTTGACCTTTACATCGCCCTCGCCGAAATCCTCATCGAGGCGAAACACCCTGAGAAAGCCCTGGAGGTTCTAGAGCAGGCACCCGGATCTCTCTCGGACCTTTCCGTGCTGGAACTGATTTGTATGTGCAAGGAGAGTCTCAATCTCATGGAAGAAGCGGAGGACATTGCTCAACGGCTCCTTGATTCCGACCCGGCCTCTGCCTTCGCCATGAACATGAAGGGCATGATTGCTTACAAGAAAGGGGAAAGACATTTTGCCAAGGAGTGCTTTGAACGAGCCATTGCATGCGATCCTTCCTTCGGAGAACCATATACGAATCTGGGTGTCATGTACTGGACAGAGGGACGGCAAGATCAGGCTCTGAAACACCTGGAACGCGGCTTTGTGCTCTCCCCAACATTCATGGACATGGCCACATCCTATCTTTCCGCTGCAACCGAAATGGGTCAATTCTCGAGAGCTGAAACATCCATCAGGGATGCCCTCGTCCTTCATCCTTTCAACAAGAGGCTGCAGGCCATGCTGATCGAAGTGCTTCTCCACATGGGTAAGCACTCCGAGGCCATGGACGCTATAGAAGATCTCATCGTCCGTCACGGCCATGATGAAGATCTCATCGAGGCAGCCTTGGCCGTACGAGAAAAGGTGGGGCCACTTAAGGAGAATGCGGAACCACATCGAGCGGGAACCCTTTCCGTCTGTATGATCGTGAAAGACGAGGAAGAATCCCTCGCAAAATGCTTGAGCAGCATCAAGCCCGTGGCGGATGAAATGATCGTTGTAGACACGGGTTCCCAGGACAGGACCAAGGACATCGCAACCATATTTGGTGCCAAGGTCCACGATTTCCAGTGGACTAGCGATTTCGCGAAAGCCAGGAATTTCTCCCTCTCCAAGGCTTCTTGCCACTGGATCCTCGTGCTCGACGCCGATGAGGTCATTTCAAGAAGAGATCACGAGCGACTATTAAGGATTACCGGAAAAAAGAAGAAGAATCAGGCCTATTATCTCATCACAAGGAATTATGTGGAAAACGCGACCCTAGCTGGATGGCAGGCCAACCAAGGTGAATACCCAGAAGAGGAGCAAGGCGGCGGGTGGATTCCCAGCAACAAGGTGCGGCTTTTCCCCAACGACCATCGAATCCGATTTCATCACAAGGTCCATGAACTGGTGGAACCTTCCATTGAAAGCCTGGGAATCCAAGTCAGCCAGTGCGTCATCCCCGTGCACCACTATGGGAAGCTCAACCGGCAGCGTGCCAGTGCCAAGGATGAAACATACTATAACCTCGGGTTGGAAAAACTGGAGAACAACAAGAACGATCCCAAGGCCCTCACGGAACTCGCTAAAGCCGCTGCTGAACTCGAACGCCATCAAGAGGCGGCCAATTTGTGGAAAGAAGTAATTAATCTGAATCCAAGCGACGCCTTGGCCCATTTTGGAATAGGGTCTGCGCACCTGCACAACGGCAATTTCGTTGAAGCGATGTCGGCATGCGAGACTGCCATGACTCTCGATGAAGACATGAAAGAGGCGGCCTACAATTACTCACTGTGTGCCCTTTACACTGGGGAAAACTTGGAAAAGGCCATCGACTCCCTGGAATTACTGCTCAAGAAGAATCCTGACTATCCCCCTGCATTGGGCATGCTCGGGACTCTGTGCATTATGTCAGGCCAGAAAGAAAGAGGACTGGCTCATATCCAGCGCATCAAGCAACTGGGCTTCAGCGGTTCCGACTGCTTTTATCAGAATGCAAGGAGACTTATGGAGAGAGAGCGCCCAGATGAGGCGCTCAGGCTTATGGAGACGGCAGTGGAGACAGGCAACGCGGACGAAAGGATACTGGCACTCCTCGCTCGCGTCTACCGGGATTCAGGCTTGGCAGCAGGATTGGGTATCCAAACCGTCAACTGACTGACATCATATAAAAAGCAGAGAGCAATGAAAACTTGCTTCTCTGCTTTTTATCGTGATTTACGAAAAACATCAACAATCTTGGCCGGCTCCTCCTCTACCTCCTATGTTGAACCCCTGAGTCCTGCGGCCAGATTCAAGTTGATATTGATGATGGCATTCAGTTTTTCCGGTGCAGGGTAAGCCATGATCTCAAAGATTCTGCGATCAATGAAAGCACTCAAGCTGAGAATGTCCTCCCGGAGTTTTTTGGGCAAAGGATTGTCTTCCTGGACCAATTCCCCTTGAAAAATGCTCCATATCAACTGGTTGTAATGGAGCGCCTCATCCAGCATTCCGTTGCTGCCCCCGGTATCCCACGTATCCTGGCATTCCTTGAGAGCCAAGGCCGCTTTGGTGAGCACGGCCGCCTCGATTTCACGACCGGACAAAGTCTGCATCTGTGTCT
>CAZURN010000087.1:0-13237 GCA_964623165.1 uncultured Syntrophobacteraceae bacterium | reverse complement strand
CATGGACACCCGACCCACTCCAGCCGTTCTGGACCTTTGCGCAGGAACAAACATGACCTTCATCGAGGGGATGTTTCTTTCACGAGACGCGGAGCTCGCACTAAAGAGGGGGCACATGACCGTGGCGGAGGCTGTGGAAGCCGCCACTGCAGCAGGCGCGGCCCGTATTGTCCTAATGCACATCAGTCCCCGCTACAGGGATGAGGATCTACCGCTGCTCGAACGCGAGGCCAAGGCGCTCAACAGCGATGCTGGGGTGGGAAGAGATTTGGATGTCTATCCGGTTCAGTTGAGGGATTGACTCCTGACCCGGCGCAGTTCCTTCGGCATGGTCGCAAGGATTTTTTCCAGACGCAAGGCCTCTTCGAGGATCACCTTGGCATACCTCCCCACCTGGGATTGGGGATCCAGGGAAACAGCCAGCCTCTTGGCAAACCCACCCACTGCGGTGAGGGGATTGCGGATTTCGTGGGCCACGGCCTGGAGTGTGAAGGCAACGGTCTTGTCTTCCGCGTCCAGGGATTCATATGCTGGCAGTGAACGCTCCGGGGCACTCTGCTGTCCGTACCTGGCCATCCTCTCGGAAATCCGGATCAAAGCCTTGTTGGCCTTCTCCATGACCTCCATGAGGTCCCGCTCCTTGTTGATTTCCACTTTCAGGCTCTCGGCGATCTTCTGCACCCGGTGAAACGTGTCGAGAATGGTCTCGTGGATCGCCTCGGGGTGGAGTTTCAGCGTCTTTTCCGCTTCGTTGAAGAAGGAGTGAAACTCCACCGCTTCGTTCGTCAGCATCAGGGAAAACAGTCGGGCCATTTCCCCCATGGTACAAAGCAGGGGCACGCTTGGCTTGCGAGCCGCTTCGCCGTAAACCCCCTGACAGGCGGCGATCTGATCGGGGAACTTCCAGTACTTGAGGGCCGCCTTGCCAACCATTCGATGGTCGACCCCCACAAGCTCCCTCTCCCTGCCCAATAACCTTTCCAGCGGTTCCATGCTGAGATCGAATTCCTCGTTCTGCCCCTTGATGTACATGTCGAAGAAGATGGGCAGGCCGATCTCGATGGTGAGGCCAAGGATGAATGCCTCGTCAGGATTGCAGAGTTGAGACTGTTCCGCCAGAGATCTGGCAATAAGCCCCCGGTAGATGGACAGCCTCCAGAATTCCTCGTAATCGAACTGTTGAATTCTTCCCATGGGGAAGGCCCCCCGCAGGGAAATGGACAGCGCCATCATCTTGAGGTTGTTGCTCCCAAGTCTGATGGCAGCCTGCTTGAGAGTGGAAACACGGCGACCGGCGGAAAAGAACGCGCTATTGGCCAGATTGAGCAGTCGCACCGCCAGAGACGGGTCTTTCTCGACGAGGTCAACCATGTCGTTGATGGACGATGCCTCACTCGATGCGAGTTCGATGAGCTTCATGGCGATGATGGAGAGTGGCGGCAATTGGTAGCCTGATTCCAGGCGCCTGATAATGCTCGAAGCCGCTTCTTTTTCATTGATCATGCGTTCACCGTCCTCTCTCTCTCTCTTTGTTCCTGGATGCATTCCTTCGGCTTATCGGATTCGGCTCCCCACAGCTGAAACAAAATCGTTTACGGCCAGATCGTCAGGAGGCGGATGACAGTCCACCAGGGAAAAGCCGGGTGGACGTTAACCCGAACATTGAAATCCGAACCCAACCCTTCCAAGAGAGGAATTCAGTGGCACCCGGATCCCATGGAAGGCAATGATATCAAAAAACTTCAACATAACAACCTTTGAGTATCCTCCGCCATGGCTGGCCGAACCGGTTCGGTTCAGGGATACTCAACCTGAAGGCTCGATCCGGGAACAGGATGATCTCGCCTGATCTGCCCGGGCAAGGCGCATCAGTCGCATCACACGAAGTTGCAGTCAAGCTCGTGTAGCACAGCGTCTTGTGCCGTCCCCTTTGCTACGCCCACAAGGGGTTGACCTGGAGTAACCGACAATTCCCGGTTGATGCTGCCACATTCCGCCATGAGTGGCTACGAATTAAAGGGTATTCCCTTACCAAAGAAAAATGGAACAAGAGAATTAGATTAACACACCCAAATGTTCTTAAACGCTGCTACATTCTCGACTTTGGAATTTGGAAGACAGGTTTCTCGATAAACTTTGTTGCGCAGAATTTGTTTTGTTGTTTGTTTTCAACTAGGAAACGTTGAATTCATTCTTTACTTCAACGAAAGCGTACCGTATATTCATTGCTATCCACATTGGATGAGATGAGATTTTTACTTATTTTGAGGAAAAGTGGCTTTCAAAGGGCTGCTTTATGTGGTGAGTCACTTCTAGTGGAGAAAAATATGACAAAGCGACTTTTGGAAATTGCATCCGAGATTGTTCAGACTCAAGTGTCGATGCGGCAAATGACTTCAGAGGAAATTGTCATTTCCCTGAGGCAGGTATTCAACACACTGCAGGGAATGCAGAAGTCGGAGATCAATGGTTCTTTTGTGGATTTGGGTAAACTGTCCGATGAACCCTCCGTCGAGGGCAAATCTTCGGAAAGATTAGACCCCAAAGATTCGATCCAGGAGGACAAGATCGTCTGCCTGGAGTGTGGCGCGGAAATGAGACAACTGACCACCAAGCACTTGAGCGCCCATGACTTGAATCCAAGAGAATACAAGAAGAAATGGGGATTTACCCTGCGACAGTCTCTATCCGCCAAATCCCTGTCCCGGGCACGCAGCAAAGCCGCCAAGAAGCGCGGATTACCTGAGAATCTTGTCAAGTATCAAGAGGAAAAGAAACTCAAGAAGGCTGAGATGGCAAGTTTAGAGGTGAATAATCCGGCGGGACAGGAAAGCCAAGAGATGGAACCCAAGGGGGGTGATCGGAAACGGTCCCGAAAGAAGAATTCCGAATGAGTTGCTGAAAACCTCGCATCATCTCGGGGGAACGGGCGGAGTGCAGCAAGCCCATCCTTCCATGGGCTATTTGCAGGACTAGTCGATAGGGTCCGTCGTGTTCCCAAAGGGGCGTCTTTAGGGCCGACTGGGAGGAATCGTGTTTTCAACTTCCGAGATACTTGATCTCGCCATACGCATCGAAGAGAATGGGGAGCGTTTCTACAGGGAGGCCATGGACAAGGTCACCGACCCCTCATTGATCGCCATTCTGAGAAACATCGCAGACGAGGAAGTGCGGCACAGGGACTGGTTCATCAGCATGAAGGTGTCGGGGAGGATTCAGGGCATGCATTCAATGCAGGAGAAGATCAGCGGTTTTTTCCTGCAGGATGCTGTGGATGATCACGGCTTTTCGCTGGAGGAGGTGGACTTCGCCTCCTTGAGGGGAAAAGAGTCCGTCCTCCGGGTAGCGATCGATTTCGAAGAAGACAGCGTCGCATTCTATGAGATCATCAGCGGGTTCATCGAAGATGAAGGCACCCTGAAGCAACTCCAGAGCATCGTTGAAGAAGAGAAACGACACATCGCTCTCCTTGAGGAGCAAATCGATCTCCTGTCCGAGAAAGATGGCCGGCTTCCATCATTGCAGAACTGAATCAACGCGCGGGCAGATCCACCCGGCCTTTCGTTCCCAGTGCCATGATCCGGCCGGAAGGCCTTTTGGCCGAGCAGGAGTTCCCGCTTCTCAATGACTGACCAAGTCATTCCAGCAGACAAATAACTTGGAAGTCAGGTTGTCCTGGGTCTGGTGCTTTTGGCCATTCTTGCCAGCATTGTGATTCAATTCCTCCATTAGTATCTCGCTGATGTGAGAGATCTCGCGGGAAACCAATCGGAGGCAGCCATCGCGAAAGCCAGGACATTGCTCATCGGCGTGGCCGTCTTGCACGCCCTTTCCATCTTCTTCGGCACCTATTTCGCGACAACAGCGATCAGGGCGTGGAATGGCCGGCGCTATCCCCTTGAGAGTCAAAGAGTGATACGAGACACGAAGGTTCGAGTGGGAGATTCGGCGAGAATCTTGGCGGTTACCTATTTCTTGGTCGGGGCATTGCTGATCCTTTCCAACGTTTTCATGATGCGCCTCACCCGATTCATCGCCGCTTTCAAACCATAGAAGCCTCTTGTCAGGATGTGGATCCTGGTATTTGCCATGGAGAAATCTGCCATGATGGAAAGAATGATTCAGTTGCTGAAGGAACATCACACATGTGTTCTGGCGACCTGTTCCGAGAACAGACCCCATTGTTCTCTCATGGCTTATGTCGCCGATGATTCCGGCCGTGTCGTGTACATGATCACACAGAGACGAAGCCGGAAGTATAAGAACATGCGAGAAAACCCTCTTGTGAGCTTCTTAGTGGATACCCGGCAGGGAACGGACCTATCCCGAATGTCCACTGTCTGCGCCTTGACCGTTCATGGGACATTCTCCGTGCTGACCGATCCGATGGAGAGGACCGACGCTCTGAACCGCCTCCTTGAAATGCATCCCCACCTGAAAGGAGTGGCAGAGGCTCCTGACACCGAAGTCTTCTCCGTCCAGGTAGCCTCTTTCCTCTTGCTGGACGGCCCGGTGGATGCTTACTTCTACGAATTGTAGCGACAGAGGTGGAGGTCGTCTTCCATCGACCGATTGCCATTCATTTTGCATCGGGGCGTGGAGTTCTTTTTTTTTGCGTTGAACATCCGGTGCCTCTAAAGTTCTCACCAACAAACCCTTGAAGGCGAAAGAAGAACATTATGGCGAACGGGGATCCCAACGAACAACAGAATCAAGAGGCGTTGCGCGGAGAAATAGAGGGGCAGTTGAGAACCCTCCTGGATGGTCTTCCTTTTTCCGTCCCTCTCTATCTTTTCACCCAGGACGGGCAAAACGACGCTCTGAACCGGGCGGCAAGGCAGATGATCCGTTCTTTCCGAAACCTATCGAAGAAGATTGAATTCAAGGAATTCGATCTGACTCACCGGCTCGCCAAGGAATGGAAAGTGGACCGTTCTCCGACGATTCTTTTCGATCCGGACCACTTTCCTGTCCGCTACCTCGGGGTACCTTACGGAGAAGAGGGCCGTACTCTGCTGGGAGCCCTACTCATCATCGGAATGAGGTCCGGCAATCTCACCGAGCAGTCTCTCAAGGTCTTGGAAAAGATCGATTCGCCACGCGAGATCAAAGTCTTTGTGAGCCCGACATGTCCATACTGCCCGGAACAGGCTCTCGTGGCGCTCAAGGCCGTCGTGGAAAAGCCTCAGCTCATCTCCCTCCAAATCATCGACATCCAGTGCAACCCCGACCTGGCCGAGCGCTATTCGGCCTACAGCGTTCCCCAAACCTTTGCCAATGAGTTGCTGATCGCCCAAGGTGCACAAACCGAGGAACTCTTCCTGCTCTCACTTCTCAAGATGGAGCAGCAGACCGTGTTCATCCCTGACATTGACGCGGAGGAGATCAAGACGGATGTGGTCATCGTGGGTGGGGGTCCCGCTGGTTTGGCGGCGGGAATCTACACGGTGCGCAGCGGACTGGCGACGGCTGTCATTGAGAGAGGAGCCTTGGGCGGGCAGGTGGCCATCACTCCCGTGGTGGAGAACTACCCAGGGTTTACCCGTGTTCCGGGAAAGACCCTGGTGGACATCACCGTGAGCCATGCCCTGGAATACGTGCAGATCTTTCAGGGAGAGGAAGTCCTCGAAATCGTGCCGGGGGAACCCATTCAGGTCCTCACGAGTCGCCGCAGATTTCTCGCGAAAGCCGTCATACTGGCTACAGGTGCCAATTACAGGCGGCTGGGCGTGCCCGGTGAATCCAGGCTTGCCGGACGGGGCGTGAGTTACTGCGCCACATGTGACGGCCCGCTCTTCAAAGGCAGGAAAGTCCTCGTGGTGGGAGGTGGAAACAGCGCCACAACTGAGGCTCTCCATCTCCACAACATCGGCGTCTCCGTCACAATGGTCCATCGACGCGACACATTCAGGGCGCAGGAGCATCTCATACGCAACGTTCTTGCCAACAACATCCCGGTCATGTGGAACACCGAAGTGAAGGAAATCAAGGGCAAGGAGAGGGTCAACGAAGTCATCCTGCAAAACAATCAGACTGGCGAGACACAAAGTGTGTCGACTGACGGGGTATTCATCGCCATCGGTTATACTCCGACCGTCGAACTCGCCGTTAAAACGGGAATAGAACTCACTCCGGACGGGTTCATCAAGCGCGACGCTCATCATCGCACCAACGTACCCGGGATATACTCTGCCGGGGATGTGGAGGGAGGCTACAAGCAGATTGTCACTGCCATGGGACAAGGAGCTGAAGCAGCCATTAATGTGTTTGAAGACCTGATGCATCCTTATTGGAAAGAACAGAAATCTGCGCAAGGCTGAACAAGCGGAAGAGATCTCACAGTTTCGTTTTGAGTGTGCATCTCCGAGCGGTCAATCAATATAGTTTTTCTTGACTCTTGCGTTATAATAGTAGTGGAAAGACACACTCTTTCCTCCTGAGAGAGAGTCAGGTTCCCCCTCCTCCTTCCTGACTCTCTCTGTCTTTTTCACCGCCAAGGAGCTGATCCCCCGTCAAGCAGGCTGATGACATGGAAGGCGCGGTGAAATATGTCCCCGATTTTCGGCATCCTTGCTCCCGGACTCCAGGCATCTCCCCATGCCCTTCCTCCACTTGGATTCCATACGTCTTCCACCCTACCATCCCATATACAGAGTTTTCCTCTGCCAAATACCGTGTTCACCTGATTTCATTCTCCAACAATCCGGGTAAACTCGCATCATCTGCTCGCTCTATCTCATTTCACGTCAAAAGCCGATCGCTCGTCCCGCCTAGCGGTCGGCTTTTGTTCCTTAATGATCCATTTCACCGGCGCAGCTATGGTGATGTGAATGAGGAGATCCGGAATGCAGGCAAGGAAATCAAACTCCTCTCCCGGGAGGACCAAAGAGAGAATCCCTCATGTGAATCGGGTGATTTTTCACAAAGAAAGGGAAGCAAGGGGGATTCCCTTGGGCGGTGTCACTTTCTTCTCTCAGGACACTGAAGATCCGTGCATCCGCTCGGTGATCATTTCCGCATACCTCAAGTGCCTCCAAGGACTTCAGTCACCGGTCGCCCAGGAAGTTGACCTGCCTTATCCGAAGTACATCATCCGTCAAGCCATCTGGAATGAGGTCAAAGACAACCCCGATTCGGAAATGCGAGATCAACTGGAAATCGCCTACAGCCAGTTGGAGAGTTTTCTGCCCCAGGAAGAATACGAGGTCTTGCGGGGTTTTCAGTTTGCGTGCGCCTTGACCTGGGAGGTCACAAAGAGTGGCAACCCCAGGGACATCATTGCATCGGCGAGGCTTCTGAGCCGTTGCCAGGGGAATCGAGCCGTAGAGATTCAGGAGAGAATCTCTCATCGCATGAGAAGACGCAGGGAAGAGATCCGTTCCATCGGGTGGCTGCCTTGATCCTCCCGCCTCTGTAGGCCCTTGGCCTGCGTGGCGGCCGCCTCCCCACCAATCACCAGACCTTGATCATTAGCCCGTCCATACTCATCTTCTCATTCCACGCACAATTCAGGGTGTGGGATGAGTCTGATAAGCAACCTCGCGGGGCCTGGAGGGGCATCAAAGATCCCCTTCAGTGGCCATTCGAGGAAGACTCTGCGGGAAGGATCCTCTTCTGTGCTTTGTCCACACCTATGATTCGCTTATAGTGTCCTAAAACTTAAGTTTCCCGCTCCGCAGGGATTTGTGATTTGAATTCGAGGAGTGCCCCATGCTCAAAGCAAGAGATATCATGACAAAGGATTTGATCACCCTTTCCCCTGAAACCGAGATCAGCGAGGCAGCCGGAATATTGTTGGAGCGAAGGATCAATGGAGCCCCAGTGGTAGATGCCAACGGCCGTTTGATAGGCATATTGTGCCAGAGCGACCTCATCGCCCAGCAGAAGAGAATCCCCGTTCCTTCGGTCTTCGCATTGCTCGACAGTTTCATTCCATTGAGTTCCCAAAAGACCCTTGAACGGGAAATAAAAAAGATCGCGGCCACCAAGGTTGCAGACGCCATGACGGAAAACCCCGTGAGTGTGAACCTCGAAACACCCTTGGAGGAAATCGCCACTCTGATGGTGGAGCGGAAATTCCACACGCTCCCGGTAGTGGACGGCGGAAAGGTGGTTGGGGTCATTGGAAAGGAGGATGTCCTGCGCACCATCCTGCCCATCCCTGCGGATAGTTGACGCCGATCGGCGCGAGTTGTTACACAGCCTTAAGCGACGGATAGCGGGTAATTTGTGGTTGTTCATAGGGATGACAGGCGTAGGCTTGTCTGCATCGAACCAGCACCGAAGCGAAGAATCCTGATCCCACGCCGAAGCGGGATCGTCTCCCCCTACCTCGCCCGGGGTAAATCAGATGCTGCTGATATGGCGGAGGTGGTTGCCGTATCATGGATCTGGAACTCGGCTTTCACAGGGGCGAAGGCATCATGCAACTGCGGAATCGTTTCTAAGATGATTTGCAGGACGGCTTGAAAAGCTGCCCGAGATCCTTGACATTGAGCACGGGTTTCTGTCGTCTTGATTCCCAATCCATCTGAAAGACCACGTCCGCGACATCTCCGTCCGACCAGCTTCCGTGACTCAGGTGGCCTAGGCCTCGCCAGTAAATGGCATCAGTGCCGTTTCCGATTACAAGCCGAAGATGGTTGCCTTGTTTTCCAAAAACCCTGGAAACAGACACCTTGACCCCCCGCAAAGCGAATGTGGGGGTGGGATTCCCTACACCGAAGGGTTCCAGTTGCGTCAGATTCCTGAATAGATCCTCGGTCACCAGGTCCAGGGGAAGTTCCATGTCCACTCCAGCTTTGGGAATGAAGACTTGAGGCGGATAATTCCCCGCGATTTCCTCAAACCTCTTTGAAAACCCTTCCAGGCAATCCAGTGAGACGGTAAGGCCACCCGCCATCCTGTGCCCACCCCATTTCACGAGAAGGTCCCTGCAGCATTTCAAGGCGCCATGGAGGTCAAAGTCCGGGACGCTCCTCGCCGACCCTCTGGCCAATCCTTTCGTCTCATCAATGGACAGCACTACAGCTGGGCCATAGTGGATCTCCTGCACAATCCTGGAGGCAACGATGCCAACAACCCCCGGAGACCATGAAGGATCCCCCATGACCACGGTTCTGGATTTTGAGCTTCGCGCGGAATACAGCCGCCGCACTTTCTTAATGATCACATCCTCCTCATGCTGTCGCACTGAATTCAGCCGATTAAGTTCGGCCGCCAAATCTGCGGCCTCACCCGGATAGTCAGAGGTGAGAAGTCCGAGTGCCGTCCGTGCATCCGCGACTCGTCCGGCCGCATTGAGTCGAGGCCCCAGGTAGTATGCAATTTGCCCCGCCGTGAGGGTGTCCTCTCTGAGACCTGCCGCCCGGATGAGACACTTGATGGGCAGTATTGTGCCTTTCTTGATTGCAGAGAGTCCGTGCCGGACAATGATGCGGTTACCGTCCACGAGGGGCACCATGTCGGTTACTGTACCGATGGCTGCCAGCACGAGGTATTTCCCTCCAAGGTTCGGCGGGGAAAACTTCGAGGGGAGGTACCTGCGCAAGGCTGCGAGGAATAGCAGGGTGAGACCTGCAGCGCAGAATTCCTTGAAGGCTGAAGCACATTGAGGATGCCTGGGATTGATCAGAACATCCGCCAAGGCCTCTCCATGCTCCGGCACTTCGTGATGGTCAATGACTATACAATCCATTCCAAGCTTTTTCGCCTCGGCAATAGTTCTGGCATCGCTCGTACCACAATCCATGGCCACCAGCAATGCAGCATCCGGATGCTGCTCCAGAGCGCGCCTCGGAACGCCGTATCCTTCGGATCGTTTCGGAACAATGGAGACATGGTTTCTAAATCCGATATCCCTTAGGAAATGCTCCATTTGAGCGAGTGCAGTGACCCCGTCTCCATCATAGTCCCCCACCAGGATCACCTTGCTTCCCAATGCGAGGTGGCTCGCCATCAGTTGAGCCCCCTGCCGCATCCCTCTCATGTCGAGACTCGATTCCAAGTCCTTGAGATTCCCATCGAGGAAGGCCTTCTCCACCCCACGGTTCCTGAGGAGGATATCCATCACTTCCTCCACACAGCACGGCCGACTGGTATCGCGCACCTGCCATGCAGGTCGAAACATTCTGTTCTCCTCCAAGACATGCCTCCGTGCCTCAAGGCAATCGAGACCACATGTGAACACAGCCGAACAGGAGTCTGGCAGTCCAGCAAGCGTGTTCGCGCGGCCATCTTCAACACAAATATCTGAGTGCAAAATCCCTTAAAATGTATTAAAAGCTTCTTCCGATGAGTGCCAAAATGCGTGTCTGTCGCTAAGCTTTAGTCCCCGGACCGAGAACGATGAACGATTTCCTGACATCACTCAACATGGTTCATGCCGGATGATTGTTTAACACGAGATGGGGGAGACGACCCTTGAACCACCGACAGATCATCCGCAAATATTTATCGGGAGCCTTTCGCATGGATACAATCACTTACCTGAAGACCTTCTTGAGAGACAAGAACGTCGCATCGATAACACCCACTTCGCCTTTTGGGGTGCGCAAGGTCTGCAAGGAGATCAATTTCTCCGACTCCAATCTCATCGTCGAATACGGACCGGGCACAGGAGTATTTTCAAACTATCTCCTGAAATACATGAAGCTGGATTCCCGACTGATTCTTATCGAACGCAACAAGTATTTCAGCGCCATACTCAAACAGACCATCCGCGACCCTCGTGTGGTTTTTATCAATGACAGCGCTGAAAACGTTCTGGACACACTGAGATCCTGCCGCGAAGCAGCGGCAGACTACATCATCTCAGGAATTCCCTTCCTGCTCATCGGTGAAGACATCAAGAACAGAATCCTGTACAACACACACCGCGCCTTGAAGCCGCAGGGCAAGTTCCTCAGCTACCAAACATGCTTCCAGGCGGACCATCACTTCAAGTTTTACCTGGAGAGATTCTTTCCCGTCGTGAACACCAAGTTCGAATTCATGAATATTCCACCCCTGCGCATCTACGAGGCCGTAAAATAGACCCATCCCTGCATGGTTCGCGCCCCCTTGGCCAGCCATGGTCAACGGAGGGAATGTGATCATCGCAGCTCCCACATCGGCCACCTGATCCCTCGGTGAGCTGGGAGAAATCCACGCGATGGAACGCCATGCTAAAGGCGTATACCTGAGGGAGGGATTGGACACGTCAGATTGTCTGCGTCTCCACTGAACACAAAAGGGGCTTCCTGCAAAGCCCCCTTTGATTGGCTCCTCTACACTCCCTCATAGGCATCACTTGGCTGTTTGTTCCTCGATCAACTCTCCGACCACCTTTGCCATCTCTCCCACGAGTTCAACGCAGATCTTCCGCCTGCTTTCCGGATCAGAGTAAAATTTCCTCACCGCTTCTCTGTCTCTCCAATCGACTTGAGCGATATCCCGGCAGTCAACTCCTCCGTAGGAGGCAGTCAGTTCCTCGAATCTTCGGGAGAGTTCCTTACCCAACTTCCACATCCTTGGATCCTCTTTTTCGTTGAGGTTTCCCCGGCTGTACATGCAAGACACCACGGCCACGGCACCGATGAGTGCGCCGCAGACGCGCCCCGTCCCGGATATCCCGCCACCGAAAAGCCCCATCGCCTTGACGACCGACTCGTCAACGCTGCCCAGTTTCTCCATTCCAGCACTCAGGACGGCCTGACTACAGTGAAATCTCCTGGCGAAAAGCTCCAAAGCCTTTTCTTTCATTTCTTCAGGACTCACTTTCGACACCCTCCATGATTGTTTGGTGTTCTGACCGCCGTGCGTCACCTGAATCAAAACAAGTCGATCCATCCACCATCGGCTCCCGCTTCGGAAGAGTTCACAGACTCTCCCGAGGCTTCTCCAAAGATGTCAGCGCACTCTGGGCAAGGGCTCGCTTCTTCATTCTTGGGGAGAGGATGCGATATACTTTGTTGTTCCTTGTATCGAATCCCTGCAGGTAGCCGCGGGACAGAGACCGACCGTAGAAGTGCAGCGTGACGATCGTCTTGTCCCCCCCATTGCCAGTCTTGTGTATTCCCTTGTCAAAGGGCAGGGTGAAGGCCGTCTCTCCAGGGCCTAGCCGCAGCACCTCCACTTGCTCCAGCAATGCATGCCCCTCAACCGACCCGTCATCCAAGCGCCGGTAATTGGTCACCTCGTAGCCATCAGTCGCCGTGCCGATGACTCCCCAGGAATTGTGATCATGAGGATAGGTGAAGTCCTCAGGTCCCCAGAGATAGAGCCTCAATGAAAATAGAAGCTCGGGGTGGACCAAGAGGACCAACTCATTGTCAAACATGGTGGGGCGTCGGACATCAGGATAAGGCTCCCCCGACACCATGTTTTGCAGAAGCTCTGCGAGCAACTGATGGTCAAGTAGAAGGTCCGGCAAAGCTTCGCGGCCAAACTGGATGCAATACTCTGGGTTGTCATGATTTGACAGGACGGCCGCACAACGGTCACTGAATGCGAGAATCTTCTCGGGAATTTGCCGTGACAAGGCGTCTATCATGAAGAATCTTTCCTCCGGTTCAGCGGGATCACATGTTGGCGAGCTTCACAAAAACCTCATAAAACGGAGCACACCTGCCAAGATCGGTCAGTCCGGATGCAATGAGCTGGTTGGCCCCTCCACCCAGCTTCATCCAATCACCTCGCCTGTATAACACAACTTCCGGGTGCAGTCCCGGCATGATTTCAACCTTCACTCGGATCCTTCCCAACGGGGAACAGAGATACACGTCCCGTTCCAAATCCAGGTCGGGTAATCCAGGCTGATCAGGCGCAACCCATACCTTGGGGACAAGATGATGCTTCTCCGGCAGGATTTGTGAGTGGATGACCTCACGACGAATGAGTGTGAGCAACCTGAAGGGAAAGCCTGCAGGGGCTGCCTGCACATCGTGAAGTTCCGCTGGGAAGCGATACTTCCCATCCGGGTGGTCGAAACGCAATCCCTCGTAGACCACTTGGGGTTCCTTGGAGCGCACGAACCTCCTCAATCTCAGTTCCTCAAGTGAGGCATCAAGAGCGTGGGTTTCAAGGGATGCCCTGAGGCATTCCTCCGGGCTCGGCAGTTCGATGGGAGGGTCCAGAAGACTTCCCAGCTGAGAGAGTATCATGTGATCGCTCTTGCACTGGCCGGGTGGCACATGCACCGCCTCCACGTAGTGCACGTAATCGTGAAGGTATGAGCCGACGATGTCTTCCTGTTCCA
>CAZURN010000086.1:0-13256 GCA_964623165.1 uncultured Syntrophobacteraceae bacterium | reverse complement strand
AAGGATACACTTCAACCACTGCCGATCGCCCGGCTGCAATGACCCAACCGTCAAAAGGCCAGAAATGCACTTCATGGCCCAGGCTCCGGCGCAGGGTGCGCAACCACGGAAGCCCCGCATGCGTGGACTTCGCAACCGAACCCGGCACATCGAAGTGAAAGACCGACTTTGCCGACCCGGATCTGATCTCAGTCAGCCGTCGCCAGTGGGAGTTTCCGGTTCGGGCCCCGCCGTTGCCGACGGTGCCCTCACGCACAGAATCAACGGTGATATGATCCCCGTCGGTTGGCCAGTGGCGGTGAAAGTCGTCGAGAAAGGCTCCCCATTCGAGGGGGAGATGGTGATTCTCAAAATAGCGCAGCGGAAATGAGAACCCGTGGTCAATTCCAACCAGGGATGGCGGGCCTTCAGAAAGCCTTTGCAGAAGCCATTCGGCAATGCCTCGCCTCGTCCAATGCTTGCGGGCGCTCGGCGGTGGGAGGACTTCCGCGGGCGACGATGCGGAATCCGCCATGAAGACGCGCAGACCCTTCAAGCCCGAGGTCGGCGTTTTCGCGCCGGAGTAGTCGATGCCGATATAGCGTCCAAAAGCCCTTGGCATGTTATCTATACCGCAATGAGGCCATGAAGAGGCGGTGCTTTCTTCTCGGGCATTCCCTTTCGCTCATGGGCCGGCCGGGGTCCCAGGTCGATGTGGATGTTGCAGGTGCATTCATATTGGCATAGGGGTTCGCCCAAGGCAAGGAGGGAACCATGAGTGACCCAGCGATGTGGTCATGAGCGCTGTGGATGAAACACCTCCCCGAGTATGGGATCGCCATACGAATCAGCAATTGTCGCAGCGGCGAACGTCTGGCATGGTCACATATGCTTGTCTAAAGCGCTCAAACCGAGACACGGGCGATTCAGCGCTAACGAATCTGGGGGCGGAAATGCTGATCGAATGTCCAGGTTGCAAGGCAAGATATTACATACCGCGATTCAAGCGACCGTCGCTATGGATCTGCAAAGCCTGCGGCGAGAAGATCTGTATTCTGGAGGTTCTCTGCCCAAATTGCGGGCATAAGCAGTACGGAAATCACAGATGTGAGATGTGCCAAATCCGATTGAGGCAATGATTGACGCGCTGCCCGCGAGCACCGCTATTCCTGCTGGCATATGCCACACCTGCACGCAATACTTTGATTCAGTCCAAGATGAACAATTCTGTCCCCCATCCCACGGCCTCTGCCACTCAGCTGGGGAAACTCAAGGCAGCCCCGCTGCGAGGGTAAAATCAAGGCAATCCCCCTCCATCAATGGAAAGCTTGTTTGGGGGTGAACCAATTGATTGCACAGCACTTTCCCCCTTGACCGTGAATTGCTCTAATTGGGAAAAGACCCGCCGATCTGGCATGGGGCTGCCATGGATGGCTTTCTCGTTGTTTTCTCAGTGAAAATGGTCTAGAAATCATCCGAAGCCTCCAGTCACTGAACTCAGTCGTTCGCACCCATCGCGTCCCTCTGCCACGCTGGACCGTGTCGCATCATTCGGCGCGCTATGTGATTCTCAGGAACGGTGCCGGGTGCTGGCGGATCGTCTGGGTTGCCCATGCGAGGGGCCTCACGGGGAGGGTGTTCCTCAATGGAGCGTGAACCTGGGTGACGACTTCCCTCTCAACCTGCAGACCTTCCACCTGTGCCTGCCGGACCCCGGCAGGCCCGCCCAGGACGTGCTGAACCGCCTCGCCCCTAAGGGAGAGGTGGTCGTGGGGGCCTCTTGGGAGCAACGGCCGCGGGTCGCTCATCGCCAGCGTCATGGAGCGCGACCCGGCAAACTGCCTGCTGGTGGGCGCCCACCAGGTGGGAAAGTCCATCATGCTCAAGGGACTCGAGCGCCGTTATTCCAACAACCCTGACGTGGTCTGCCGGTACCTGGTGTTGGGTGACCCCATGCTTGTGGACGGGGTTGCGGACAGCCTGGGCTTGCGGGTGGGGAGTTCCCTGGACGCAGTCGTGGAGCACCTGCACAAGCCGAAGAAACAGCGCCCACTCATGCTCATCGACGAGGCGGACGCGTTCGTCCATGACGATCGAAAGCATAGCTACCAGGCGATCCAACGTCTGAGGGCCTAGAGCGAATAGAACCGCGCCCACTTCATCCTGGCCGGCTTCTGGGAACTCTATGAACAGGCGGTGCTGGACTATTGCCCGCGGCTCTTGAACTTCGGCTCTGTCCTCACCGTGGGCTCCCTGGAGGTGGAGTCCTGCCGGGCACTGGCCGCGAAGCCCATGGAACTGCTCAACATCCGCTGGGAATCCCCGGAGCTGGTGGAGAGGCTCGTCGTGCAGACCGTTCAGCGGGCCAACCTCATCGCAACCGCCTCCAACGATGGGCTGTATTGCCTGGACCGCTGGGAACGGGTTATATTGGCCAGACACCTGGATCAAGTCCTGGGCGGGGCAAGGGTGCGGGATCAGCTGCCGTTGAGGGACCTCAGCACCGACACGGGGGAACAGGTCCTGGACCGATTCGTCGTCTATGCCGCCGCGAGCGGTGAACTCAAGGCCAAGGATCACATCACCTTGGCCGACATCATCAGGAAATTGGAGCTCCATGGCTACACCCTTCGCCCGACGACCTCAAGTGATTGCTGGCGCGTCTGGAGCTGGCCTGCGTTTTCGGAAGAGAACACAGCGAGTACTTCTTCCAGGTGCCTTTGCAGGCCGATCTGCTACTGGCCGATGGCCCGGAGCTCCTTCTCCTGTCTGAGCCTAGGGCTGCAGGACTCGCATAGCCGTCGCGGGGACCCTCTGGTCAGCACATGATCGACACCCTTCGGAAGGGGGAAGAAAGCACCACCTCTCAATTTCGCGGCTGATCCCTGGTGAAACCCTGCTCAGGTTCCCATGAAACCAATGAAGACAATCTCTGCCTGGATTCAAGTCGTGTTGTTGTTGGTCATCGTGGGATACAGCACGTGGCAACTCTTTGAGGGGCACTTTCAGGAGTCCTTTTCCACCTTGCCCTTTCTCTTCGCGTACTACATCTTTGTGGTCACCCGTCAAAGGAAAAGGCAGCACCGCTTTACGGAGGATCCCGGACCTGAGTGATCGGATTGCGCCCTGAATCCATGCATTCTTTCCGCCCCCATCCAAAAACCAATTGATATTCATCCTTCTTCGTTTCGCTCGACCTACGACACTTTATAGGTCACTGGTGTGCTGTTCTTGATATTGTCGATCGAAGCACCACAGTCAAACACAGTCTCCAGGAACTCCTGTTTTTCCCTGCTTGACATTTGGGTTTCGAACTGTATGCCAATTCTCAAATCCTTGAACCCAGATCTTTCCTTGTCACTGATTCCCAGTGCTTTGGAGAAATCTATCGATCCTTCAACGGTCACGTTGATATTCTTGATGTCAATATTCTTTTGCATAGCCATGAACTGGATAGTGGACACAACACAGCTCCCGAGGGATACTGCCAGCATTTCCGGAGGAGTGGGTGCCGTATCATCTGCACCAAATTCCTTGGGCTGATCCACATGGACCACATGATCCCTGACTTTGCATTCAACAATGCGATTCCTGAGTTCCTTAGCTTCCACCTTGACACTGTATATCATCTTCACCCCTCCAACAGCCTGAACTGGAAAGTGATCGTTCTGTTTCCTCACATCAGTCCGCTTCGCACGCCAAACGACGCACCTCACATTGGGTCAGTGGGATTATGGTGAAACCCGGCGGGCATGTCAAAGAAGAAGGTCGTGACCATCATCGGCCTGCCTCCATTGAGCGACTTCCAAATTCCTGACCATCCAAACCGGTTTGCATTTGACGCACTGTCTGGCATAATATTGAAAAATCCCCCCTTCTGTATTGGACATCTTTGATCGAGGTGCCGCCATGAACGAGCCCTTCCTAGTTGCCCTTGCCAATCCCGAGCCCTCGCCGGGAGGTGGGTCTGCCGCTGGTTACAGCGCATGCGTAGCCATTGCCCTTGTAAAGAAGGTCATCCATCTGGAGTTGTTGCGTTCGAGGACCTTGCCTCAACTCACAGCATTCTGGAAGGGCTTGCTGAATCAGGCGAATGAAATGGGGAAAGCCCTCGAGCAACTCATCGAGGAAGACGGCAGGGCCTATCTCGAATTTGTGGAAGCACGGAGCGACTGCAGGAGCACGAACATCGCTTCGGCCCTTGACCGCGCCGTCGAGTGTCCGGTCAATATCATGGAACAGTCCAGCCAGGGTTTGGCGCTCATCTCGGAAGTGGGAAAGCGTTGCGGAAAGCATTTGCTCTCCGATCTGCTCGTTTCCGGAGAGTCATTTCTGGCTGCGGTCAGGGGGGCGTATCACATCGCATGGGCAAACATATGCCTGCTCCCCGGCAACCTGCCACACAAACCGGCCATATCCACCGGGAAGATCAAGCTCCTTGAACAGAACTGCCAGGAAAAGCATGCAGAGGTCCAGGAGCAGTTGATGGCGAGGATCACCGGCGACAGGAAACCTTGAACGCATGCCGGGGGGAATCACAGCTCCCCTCCTTGCGCCCCATGGTGTGGAATCTCCCATCATTTCAGGATGTCCACAACGATTCTACCAACACCGCCTTCCCTCAGTCTCAACCTCTTTTCAGCAAAAAGCCTGATGCATTCCGGATAGACTGCGCATTCAAGATTGAGCCCCTTCTGTTTGACGGAATCAATCGTATCGCCCGGCTCGATTTTGAAGGCGTGCTGGTCGATTATGGGCCCGGTGTCCACGCCATAATCCACAAAATGCACCGTGCAGCCTGCGACCTTGCAGCCGTAGCGAAGCGTCTGCCCGTATCCGTCCGTCCCCGGGAAGGCTGGACTGAGCGTCGCATGCAGGTTCATTATTCTCGGAATCGGGGCCCCCTGGTTGACCTTCTCGATGAAGTAAGGGGTCAGTTTTCGAATGAAACCTGCCAGAACCAACAAGTCAAAAGGATACGCGGACATGTGCCGAAGCAAACGCTCCTCGGCGATGATGCGTGTTTTCAAACGCAACTTGAGTTCGTCGGGCGATTCATCAAAGACCCTCTGCTTTGCCATGATTTGATTGAAATCGCAGTCGGGCGGGAGTTGAAACGATTGCGGCTCCTGACGGAACCGTTTCCTGAGTCCTGCATAGTCAACGACGAAGGTGGGTATGCCATGCCGTTCAGCCCTGGTGAGCGCGTAGGCATCGGGGTTGTCGGAGCATACAAACACGACCTTGCCGTTTATGAAGCCTCTCTCACATGCATCTATGATAGCCTGCAGCTTGTTCCCTTTGCTGGAAACCATTACACCGATGCGGATGCTTTCGGGCATAATCGCTCTCTTGTTTTCCGGCAACCCGGTTTAAGCGACACTGACACCTTGGAAAATGACCCATATTGCGCGGTTTCATTCGCCCGTTTCATTTTCTCTGTGCGTGATGCGCTATCTCCCGATTCACTTCCTCGAGCAGTTCCCATACTCTCTTTACAGGCCCTGCAAGCCGCCACTCCTCGGGTTTTGTAGAGAATGCCTCACCATCGTCTGAAAAATGATAGAAATGCACCGCACAACCCCGGTATTCCTCATTGTCCCCATTCCATCGGGTGAACTGACCAGGGAAGATGCCGGCGATTTTCCACCCGCCCTTTATGCACCACTTCTGGGTGATGTCGTGCCACGTCTCACAGAAAGTCGTGAAGTATTCGGCTCCGGAATTGCGGGCGATTCTCCGAGTCACACGCCTGAGAGGATTGGTGATGTTCTTCTCCCGGTAATCGGGGTGAGTGGCTGCGAAGGAATACTCCACTTGAAGATTTCTTTCGAATTTTGTGAGAAGCGTTGCAGAGACCACGTTGCGCGTTTCCACTTCTTCGACCACGGTCATGCAGTAAACCTTGTTCCTAGAATCCTCCTCCCAGTTGTCTGCCAGAGCCACCAGCCTCTCGGTGTGTTCCGGATCGAGTATGAATTCGTGAGGCGATCCATACAGCTCTGGATATGCAGTGCGCCAGAGGTGCGCCGCCGATTCGATCAACTCGCGCCGTAAGGGCCCGACCTGGTACTTGCCGTCAACCAGCGGTTCCGGTTCGACCTTGATCCAGGTGATGCGCTTATCGCGGAGTGGTCTCGTCCGGCAAGAGGCTGCCATCTTCCGATACGGCCGTGAATTGACCAGACTCACACTCATGACAATGCTTCCTTCCTTGTTTTCAAGGTTTCGGCCCCTGTGCCCGAACCTTCATCCCAAGGCCCAGAGCAAGAGATGCCCTCAGTCGACATAGTTTACAGAACCCCTCCTGGACCGCTCTCCAAGTGAGAACTTGTTCTCAGCCGCCTCATATCCCACGATCACCGCGCACTGAACGGCATGGCCATCCGGGATGCCCGCCTCTTGAGCCAGGTCGCGATTTTGCTCCCCGTTCAACGCAAACGTGGGGGAAACGAGGTAGCATGACCCCAGGCCCAGTCCGGTCGCTTCAAGGAGCATGTTTTCCGCGGCGAGGGCGGCGTTCACAGCAGTGTATGGAGCATCCGCCGGCCCGGAGAGGAGGATCAGCACCGGTGCCCCGTAAATGGGCTGGTATCCTGGCAGGGACGCCCTCTGTTGAAGAAACGTGTTTTCGGAGTGAATCATGGCATCGAGTGTCCGATCATTGATTCGCTGCCGCAGCCCCGCGTTCCGGATCACCGAAATCTGAAATGGGCCGGCATTGGGCGCCCACCTGCCGGCCTCAACGATTCTTGTCAGATCATCCGCAAGCACCGGCTTGTCCAAGTACGCACGCACGCTCTTCCTCTTTGCGATCGCCTCCGAAACATTCATCACTGACCTCCCCAATCTGGCCTCAAACGCATCTTGTGTGGAGATGCAGTCAAGCTGGTTTAGCCTGGGCCCTTGTGCCCGTCTGGTTCATAGCGCCCACACGGGGCTATGCTACATCCTCAATTCTGCTCGGTTCGATCTTGAGCGCAACTCCGTATTGCATTGCCCCAGTGTAGCGATTCTCTTTTTGGGATTCCCCGTTCACCATCTCCGCCAAGGCATGAATCCAGAAAACATGATTTACCAGCTGGACATTGTTGTTCGCCGGCACGACATAGGATTGGCACCAAAATCGCTCAATTCAGGACTAATGGAGCTTCGCGCAATGCTGGGAGTTGTTGACCAACTTTTAGACCGCTCTGGCCGAACGGATTGCTCACGCCCCGCACGGCATGAACCCATGAAACGCGGCGCCTCACTGTGAAGCTCAAAAGACTGAAGGGGATTTTGGTCATGGTCACCTCGAAGCGATCCAGGTCCTCGCCTCTTCAACGTGCCCGGCAGGAAAATGCCTGATCTCGGCCGCGACAAAATGAGAGGTGATGCGCTCCGCAGCCTCACCCAGGGGGGAGTCCGTAACCGCCGCGATTCTTTTGATCTTCCTGTGGTGGTCACGCACAAATCGAAAATGCCGCACGGCAGCGCCCAGGTTCTCCCAACCGGGAAAGCCCGCCGTTTCCAGAATGAGGCCTCTCAGACCGCCAGTCTGCTCAATCAATGGATCCACCACCTCGGCCAAATCGTCGAAATGCTTCTTGGCCAGAGGACCTTTTGGACGGACATGAAGCAACGAGTTCTCTTTATCGAGTGTGTACTCCACAACATCGTCTTCCCCTTCGATTCTCCGGATTCCCTGTGGAACAAGTCGGCACAGGCAACCTGCACGGAAACCCTCATCATGGATCCGATGCTTCGAGAGGATCGTGCAATTTTCCACCTCGGTTCGAGCTCGTCGGCGCTATTATGGAGCGGTACAATGCTGAATGCAAGATAGAGGCTTGGAGCCATCCTTGAACCCTGATCACACCGAAGTCCCTCCTGCATCTCATTCTCGTTGGGCTGGTGCCTGGTGAGGGAGAGCACTGCGGGAGAGTCGACGGAGGATGCTACGGTCACCTGGTCTCACTATTCGTTTGGCTGCAGCCAACATTCTTGGCCATGGATTCCCGCTTGGTCTGTCAGCCACGGGGAGAAGCGTTTGGAAGTGAGAAACCGGATTCATTAGCTGAAAACTGACATTCGACAGCATGATGAAGGGTTGGCGCAAGAATCGCTCCATCCGCAAAGTATCCCACATGATCCCCATGTGAAAAGGAATGCGTGTCTATGGTAACGGAGAGAAGGTTGAATGCCTCAAAACTGCGGCATGTTCTGGAAAAGGCCACTGTGCCGGAACACTCCGTCCCGTTCATGGAAGCTATTTCGGGGGGCACACCCTTCTTGGCGGGACCGCATCTCTTCATCGCTGCCGAGGACTGGCTCCTGGCCGTGGGTTACCCCATCGACAGCGAATACGATGCCGCTGAATTCGATGGGTCTCTGAAAGAAGCGTTGCGCCTCACGGGGGCAAAGGACTGCTGGGCCATCGCCCCTTCCCTGCCCCAGCGGTTGGCGGCGCACCGGATCGAACTGGACCACTACCACACCCTCTCAACGGCGGCGGATATCCCGAAACGCCTCTTGGGTTATGCCAGGAAGGCGGCCTCGGTGCTTCGCGTGGAGGAGGGACGTGTTTTCACTCCTGCTCACCGCAGGCTGTGGACTGAATTCACAGGAAGAGTCTCTCTCCCGGATACCGTTCGGGAACTATATGCAAAGAGCGAGCAGGTCATGGCCACCGTCCCGGACCTTCTGCTCCTCAACGCATGGGATCAGGAGGGCAATCTCGCCGCCTGCCTGCTGCTGGATCTCGCCCCGCGCCGTTTCCTGACCTATCTCCTCGGCGCGCATTCCCGGATCCACTATACCGCCCACGCCTCGGACCTTCTTTTTCACGAAATGATCCAGATTGCCCGGCGTCAAAGAAAAGAGTTCCTCCACCTTGGGCTCGGAGTCAACGACGGGATTCGGCGATTCAAGATCAAATGGGGTGGGGAACCGACCTTGCCTTACGAAATGGCCGCCTGGCATGAAAAGGACCACCTTCGAGGCCACGTGCATGAAATGATGCGGGTGCTGGCGTCCATGCCCGTTGAATCCATGTCCAGACGCCAATATCTGGCTTCCCTGCCTAAACAGAGGCCCTTCGCCATGCTCTGGGAAATCGAGGCAGACAGTCGGCGTTCCTGGATCGCGGGCACGGCGCATTTCTTCTGCTACAGCTTCGAGTCCTCCCTGCGCAGGCTCTTCCAGGAGGTGGACACGGTGTTGTTCGAGGGCCCCCTGGACCGAGCCAGTCTGGACCTGGTGTCCAGGATTGGGCACAGCCCCGGACCGGAGTCCCAAAGCCTCATGGACCTCATGGATCCGGAGGACGTCAGGCTCCTGGAACGGGTTGTGGAGGGTCCCAGGGGTCGGTGGGCCCGGCTGTTCGGTCTCGAGTCGCGCAACGCCCCCGATGTGCGTTTCCTGCTCTCGAAGACCCGTCATTGGATGGCCTTTTTTTCCATCTGGACGGGTTTCCTTGCCCGCCATGGCTGGTGCCAGTCCGTGGACCTGGAGGCATGGCAACTGGCCCAGGACATGGGAAGAGCTGTGCGGGGCATGGAGACCATCGAGGAACAGATCGAGACCCTGGAGAGCATCCCAGTGGCGCGCATCGTGACTTTCTTTCGCAGGTGCCTTGAATGGAAGAAGTATATCAAGAGGCATGTCCGAGCCTACCTCAAAGGGGACCTCCAAGCCATGATGGGCACGAGCATCGAATTCCCCTCCCGAACGGAGCTGGTCATCAACCGAAGGGATGCACGGTTCATTGCCCGCATGGAGCCGTTCCTCAGGGAAGGCCGCTGTGCGGTCTTCGTCGGATCGGCTCACATGCTGAACCTGCCGAGGATGCTGACCGATGCGGGCTTTCGCGTGAGGAGATGCCCATGATCAGCCCCAACTTGCTGACAAGGGTCACTGCGGAAGCGGTGGTGCCCGAACAGGTGGTCCACTACGTCAGGGCCGTGGCTGGATCGAAACCGTTGATGCTGGGCCGATGCGTGGGGTTCCTCTCCGATTCCGACTTGGTGCTCATCGGATATCCGGTGGGTGCCCCTCTGGACGCCGAAGCCATGAGCGAGGCGGTGGATCAAGCGATCCGAATGCGCGGAGTGTCGCGAGTCACTGTCGTGGGCTCCAGGAGGCCCTCACAGGCGCCGAGCCAGATCCGGGCCCTGGAGGATTCGTACTACAGCCTCCCTTTGCCTCCCCCCCCGCCCGGGCAGAAGCTTAGAAACATACTGCGCCGTGCAGGCCGCGACCTCAGCCTGTATGAGGGCCATCGGCTGGAAGAGGACCACGTCAACCTGGTGCAGCGATTCATGGCGGCAAGGCCACTGGCTGCTGGAACCCGCCACATACTGGAGAGGATTCCTGTATACCTTTCCCAGTCCCCCTCGAGCCTCGTGCTCACAGGACGCCTTTCAGATGGACGCCTGGCAGCCTTTGCAGTGGGCGAATTCGGCTGCCTTGCAACGGCCTTTTTCATGTTCTGTTTCAGGGACCCGGATGTCGCTCCGCCAGGAAGTACCGACCTGCTCCTTTCAGGCCTGTTGGCCGAAGCAGTTCGACGCGGGCAGACCCTCATGAATCTCGGACTCGGCATCAACGAAGGCATACGCTTTTTCAAGGGCAAGTGGGGAGCAATGCCCTTCCTGCCCTATGTTCTGGTGTCCTGGAACCCGCATGCACCGGGATTCCTAACACGCTTGAGGTCCGCTATTCACAGGAGAAGGAAAGGCAGCAAGCCATGAAGATCCGGACAGACAGGACAGTTGGCGGAACGTTCCGGGAACCGGGGCTGTGGGAAACCTTTCGGGAGGTCTTGCTCGGCATCCGCCGCTCCCTCGATTGCATCCAAGTGGAGGTCTCCACCCGCTGTCCGGGGCATTGCAGCTATTGTCCACACACCATCATGAGGGATCGGTGGTATTCCAGCGACATGGACATGGAAACCTTTTCGCTGGTGTGGCCTCTGATGCGTTGCTCCGCTCGTGTCCACCTCCAGGGCTGGGGCGAGCCGCTTCTCAACCCGGCCTTCTTCCAGATGGCCGCTTTGGCTCGAAAGGCGGGATGTTCGGTTTCCACGACCACCTGCGGACTGCTCATGAATGACCAAGTGGCCGAGAAGCTCGTGGCAAGTGGTCTGGACATCGTGGCATTCTCGCTCGCCGGCACCGACCCGTTGAGCAATCGTTCACGCCGCGGTGTGGAATTCGATCGGGTCAAAGAGGCGATCTCGATCCTCCAGGCTGTGCGCAAATCCCGAATGGGCGTCCACCTTGAAATCCACCTGGCGTATCTCATGCTTGCATCCAACATGGAGGCGGTGCGGAACCTGCCAGAACTCATGCGGGAGCTTGGAGTCCATGCCACCGTGGTCAGCACCCTGGATTTCATCCCCGAGCCGTCGCTGGAGCCCGAAGGCTTCAGGCCGCATGAAACGGAGAAGCTTGCGGCAGCATCGGCGATACTTGGAGAGGTTGAAAATCGGGCCAGAACCCTTGGACTGGACTTCCACTGGAGTTTGCCCAAGCCCGACGCAGTCGGATTGTCCTGCCGCGAAAATGTCGCTCGATCCGTCTTCATTGCCGCCGACGGGAGCGTTTCTCCCTGTGTCTACCTGAACATCCCCACTGCAGAATGCGATCCGCACCGTCTGGTCTTCGGCAATCTGCATTCGGAGCGCGCCCTAGAGATCTGGGAAAGCGATGTTTTCCGGAGGTTCCGGGAGCGGCTGGCTCATGGGAAGCCCGATCCTCGATGTGTCAACTGCGTCAAACGCTTCGAGTGCTGACGGTGTGCTGCCCGATCACGTGGAGCAAGCACGGCGGGCTGTCCGCCGAAAATCGGAAACAATTTGCTTCATGAGCCGGGCTTATAGGATAATGACATTATTCATGCGCAGTTACAGCCAAGCTGTTGTGGCACAGGGCCTTGGGTCCGCCACACTCAGAACAGCACGGCACTGAGGCTCATTCGATCCACAGGGTAAAGGTGCGGGAATATGTTGGAGAGGCATAGAGTCACTTCGGGAGTGAGTCAGCTGGACAAGATCCTGGGCGGGCTTTTCATCGGAGACAATGTGGTTTGGCACGATGACTCGGGGAGCCTTGCCTCGGTTTTCTGCCAGAACTTCATGCAGGCGTCCCAGTCTCAGGACAAGGCCATCATCTATGTGAGTTTCGACCGGTCTCCCAGAAATCTGCTGGAAAAGCTTGGCACCTTAGCGGAGAACCCTTCCCTGACCATCCTGGATTGCTTCACGTGCGGGAAGGGAGCCTCCTCGCCCATCTTCCTGAGGTTCTACGGTGAGACGACCGGTTTTCCTTGCCGCGTTCTCCGCGTGGAAGAGCCCCGCAGGATGGACCGGGTCATGGACATCCTGTACGAAGTCCACGGGGAATTGCAGGGGGATGTACGGCTGGTCTTCGAAAGCATCACGGGCATGCAGGAGGTGTGGGGAGGCGAGGATCATATCCTCAACTTTTATTCCCATTCCTGCCCGAGACTTTATGAGTTGAACACCGTTGCCTATTGGATCATGGAGAAGAAGGCTCACTCCTCCCGCCTGCGGGCCAACATCAGCCAGATCGCCCAAGTCGTCATCGACCTCTCCATTCGGCGAGGCACGACATCCCTCAGTGTCCTCAAAGCCGAAAAACGGGACCTGGACAACGTACACAAACCCTTCAACTATTGGGTGAAAGACCTCACCATCACCTTCGATGAGGAAAAGCGCACCAAGGGGGGACTCGATCTCGGACTGCGGCTGAAGGAGATGCGGACAAAACGGGGACTATCACAGACGGAACTGGCCAAACTGGTGGGAGTGACTCCGAGCACGATATCCCAGGTGGAGAGCAATCTCATCTACCCTTCCCTGCCCGCCCTCCTCAAGATGGCGGAAGTGCTCTCCGTCGATGTGAGCTCTTTCTTCCAGGACCAGACCGAAGTGAAGAAGCGGGTCATCTTCCAGTCCTCCGAAGCAACCGAGGTGAGGTTTTCCGAGATCCCCGAGGAGAGTCTCACAGCCAGGCTGCTCACCCCCATCGACTTCGATGCACGGGCTGAACCGTATTTCATGGAGATCCCCGCAAACAAGACCCTCTCTTCCCATTTCTTCATACACAAGGGGGAGGAGATTGGCTACGTCCTCTCCGGAAGGCTTCAGATGAAGCTCGACAAGGCGGTCTACAACCTGCGCCCGGGGGACACCGTCTACCTCACTTCCGAGATGCCGTCCCAGTGGAAGAACCCAGGACCCGCCGTTGCCAAACTCCTTTGGGTCAAGATCA
>CAZURN010000085.1:11068-13341 GCA_964623165.1 uncultured Syntrophobacteraceae bacterium | reverse complement strand
GCCGTTGCCGTATAGTTCGCCGTGCTGTTTTCATTGACTCTACCAGGGCCGGTGATCGACAGCTTCTTCAGTTTCGCCGTCGTTGCAGCCAGCGTCGCGCCCAAGGCAGAACCCGTCACAGAAATACTCCAGAGAAGGCAAAAGCCTATGACGAACACCCATACCAAGAGTCTCTCAACATAGTTGATCTTCTCTCCGTCCATGGTCACTCCATTTTGAGGTCACTGTCATTTCCAGGGTTCGGGCCCGATCTTGATCTCGGATTTCCGGGTCCTCCCGGCATCTCAATCAGTTCGGCTCCGAGCAAGCGAAGTTCATGCCAGTTGAACGCGGTGCAGAGCCAGTCGAGTATATTCCTTCCAAAACTATGGGATTTCTCAGAGGAGACCTTTAAAAAGCATCCCCCAGTTGTTAATCTCTCGTTAATCGCCCTTAACGCTGGCACAACAGGGGTTAACACCATGGATGGAATGGTTTACAAGACAGCGGTGGAAACGATGCAGGAGGGACTCCTGGTCGTGGACACCAAAGGATTCATCCTTTCGGCAAATCCTGCGTTCCTGAAGATGACAGGATACACAACCGCCGAACTGGTGGGGAAGCGCTGCACCATCCTCAACTGCACTGGATGCAAAATCCTCGGGGAGGAATCGGAAAGCGGCTACTGGTGCAGGATGTTCGAACGGGGTGGCACCTCCGGGCGCAAGTGCCAGATCATGACCAAAGACGGGCGCATCATCCACGTGGTCAAAGTGGCCAGCATCCTCCAGGACGAGAATGGCAGCGTCACCTCTGCAGTGGAAACCATGAAGGACGTCTCCGACCTCGTTAAGCTCGATGAAGAAATCCAATCCCTTCGCATAAGTGCTCAGAGAGAGGGAGGTTTCTTTGGCATCCTGGGTTCCTCTTTGCCCATGCGGCGCCTTTACGATCTCATCGAGGATGTGGCCCTTTCCGACGCTCCCGTGATGATCTACGGCGAATCCGGGGTGGGCAAGGAGCTTGTCGCCCAGGCGGTCCATGACTCTGGACTCCGTGCATCGGGGAATTTCATCAAGGTCAACTGCGCGAGCCTCAATGAAAATCTCCTGGAAACCGAACTGTTCGGCCATGTGAAGGGGGCTTTCACAGGGGCGGACCGCAACCGGGTGGGCCGTTTTGAGGCTGCATCTGGAGGGAGCATCTTTCTCGATGAAATCGGTGACATCTCCCCTTCGATGCAGGTGAAGTTACTGCGAGTCATTGAAAACAAAGAGATCGAAAGGGTCGGGGATCACCGCCCCATCCCGGTGGATTCGAGGATCATCTCCGCCAGCAACAGGAATCTCGAGGATCTCGTGGTCCGGGGGATCTTCCGATCGGACCTCTTTTACCGGATCAACGTGGTGCCCATCTACGTGCCCCCCCTGAGAGATCGAAAGGAGGACATCCCCGTCCTTGCCCAGTCATTCATCGACAGCATCGCCGAGCGCAGCGGACGACCCATTGCTGGACTTGCCAGGGAATCCCTCGATGTCCTTATGGACTATGATTGGCCTGGAAATGTCCGTGAACTGCGAAACGTCATCGAATACGCGTTCGTACTGTGCAGGGAAGGTCTCATTGAACTCGAGCACCTGTCACCCCGTGTTCGCCATCCCGGGAACAGGGATCCCTTTCAACCCATACAAACCGAACACACCGGCCATCCCACGGAATTACGCCTTCCAGCGGATGCGTCAAACAGGGAAAGGGACAGCCTCATCGAAGCCTTGAGGAAATGTGAGGGAAATAGAACCGAGGCAGCTCGCATGCTCGGAGTGAGCCGGGTGACCGTGTGGAAAAGGATGAAGAAATACGGGGTCGATCAGACGCCCCGTCTCCACTGATCACGACGGCCAAACGAAACGCACTCACCGCCAGTCGCACGTTCTCAAGAGTGCACAAACTAGGCGAGTATTGAGAAACCTGAGCCACACCGGCTTGTTTGTTCTCTTCCACCAAGCCTTCATCCCCGAATCAAGCCCCTATCATGGATCCACCCCAGATCGGACGATGAACGCTGCGCACAGAGAATGATCTGTTGATGGCTGGAGGACCACTCGACCCTGCAGATTCCTCCAAATGGCACCAAGGGCATCCACCGTTCGCTGGAAGGGTGTCCCCTGGCATGAGCGGCCCATTCCCTTGTGGCCGCAGACCCGCGTTGCTCTGTAAGCTCTACGGTGCAGCCAGGAGCCTCTCTCGCACCCATGCCATCAGCCTTTTGACGGTGATGGGGAAGAGACCCAGAA
>CAZURN010000085.1:0-10968 GCA_964623165.1 uncultured Syntrophobacteraceae bacterium | reverse complement strand
CTCTCTCGCACCCATGCCATCAGCCTTTTGACGGTGATGGGGAAGAGACCCAGAATGACGAAGGAGATGAACAGGCTCGGGGAAAGGATCCCTGATAGGGAATCAATCTTGCCCAGCTCCTTTCCGGCATTCACGTACACAAGGGTGGCCGGGAGCATCCCTAGCTGGGAAACCCAGTAGAACCTGGTGAGGGGCAGCCGTGTGAGACCCATGACCAGATTGACCATGAAGAACGGGAAGATGGGTATCAGTCGCAGCATGAAGAGATAGAAGGCCCCTTCACGGTCCATTCCCTCGTTGATGATCTTCAACTTCTCCCCGAATTTCGTCTGCACCCAGTCCCTGAGAAGAAAACGGGAGATGAGGCAGGCGAGTGTCGCCCCGATTGTGCTGGAAAATGAGATGATGACGGCACCAACGGTGAGGCCCAGAATTGCTCCGCCAGCCAGTGTCACCACGACGGCGCCCGGGATTGCCAGTGCAGCCACAAGCATATAAATGATGAAATAGCAGCCGACCACAAGGTAGGGTCGCTGCGCATAGAGCGCCACAAGAGAGTCCTTGGACTCCTTGAGAAAAGTCAGGGTGAGGTATCGATCCAGCTCGAGCAGCCTGAAAGCAACAAAGAACACCACCACGGCCGCCACGATGGCAACCTTTCCGACACTCTTGGATTTCTCGATCATGGCGATGGCGGCCTCACCTGGTCGGCTTTCTCTATGATCAACGACAGTCTCCTATCACTCGTTCCGGGTCCAGTCGCAGGCAGCGCCAAGGGCCTCCCTGAAGCTTCCTGGATTTTCCGCCACAGGTCCCTTGGCGTAATTCCGAACATGGTAAATGACATCCTCATCTGAATTTCCAAAGCCTGTCCGGAACCATCTGCAAATGGATGAGGCCAGGAGCCTGGGTGCGGAGAAGACGGGAGAGAGAGCAATCCCTGGAGGATTGCGGAGCCATATTCACATGAAAAGAGACTTTGTGACCACGTGCCCTCTCCTCGCGGGCTCTATCCTGGGTTTGTTCCCCTTCCCAGCAGGCAGGCGGCTTCCCGATCCAGAAGCCAGGTGAGATTCCCGGACAGGGGGCATATCATCGCGGCAGGCCGGTGGGAACCCGCTTGCATCAGCACTTCTTTCACCATTTCGGCCTTCTCCCTTCCTGTCACGAGAAAGAGGACTGCCCTCCCCCGGTTGAGAACCGGGAGCGAGAGGGTCAGCCGATGGATGGCCGGAGTCCCGCCCTTGACGGCCGCCACCAGATTCCGGGCTTCGTTCAGCCCTTCATGGTTCGGGAAAAGGGATGCCGTGTGCCCGTCCTTTCCCATTCCCAGACAAATCAGGTCAAAGATTGGATAATCCCATGGCCCCAAATGAAAAAAGCCCCGTAATTCCAGTTCCATGCGTGCGGCACTCTCTTCGGGCGATCCCTGGCATCGCATGGGATGGATGTTCCTTTCCGGAAGAGGAGCATCCCGCAGAAAGTCTCGCCATGCCATTCCATAATTGCTCTCCGGATCGGCCGGCGGGACACATCGCTCATCCACCCAAAAGAAGTGCGTCTTCTCCCAGGGAACGAGGTCGACGGAGGGGGGCGAAACGAGCATCCGGTACATGCGTTGAGGGGTGGACCCACCGGAGATGGCCAAAGTGAAGTGCCCCCTGCGGGCAACACTATCTCCCGCAGTGGTCACGACCATCGCAACGGCCTGCGCAGCCGCTTCTTCCGCGTTTTCCACAATCATGATTCGAGGTTTGCCGGCACCGTTCATTTGGTATGTCCTTAACAGAAACACCAGAGAGCCCGGGCCGGTCACGTCTTGCTCAGTTCCTCCACGGCCATGGGTCCCCAGCTTCCCGCCGGATAAGGGAAGAGCATCCTTTCGCGGTCCCCGCACGCCTCGCATTTCTCCAGAATGGGCGAAAGAAATGCCCAGCTCAGTTCCACGGCGTCTTGCCTCCAGAACAGCATCTGGTCACCCCGAATGCAGTCGATGAGGACCTTCTCATAAGCGTCCAGCGTGGGCCCGGTGTAGCTCTGGCTATACTGGAAATCCATGGTGACGGACCTGAGCCGAAGCACCGCACCCGGGTTCTTGGTCTGAAAGATGAGGCTGATTCTTTCTTCGGGGTAGATTCCCAGAGTGAGTTGGTTACGGTGAATCGCCTCTCCCAACACATTACGAAAGATCGAATGGGGAACTTCTCTGAACTGGATATTGATTTCGGTGATTTTTCTGGCCAGCCTCTTCCCGGAAGTCAGGTAGAACGGCACACCCTGCCACCTCCAGTTGTCGACGAAGACCTTCATGGAGGCAAAGGTTGGAGTGAGCGAGCGGGGGCTGACCCCGGGCTCCTGACGGTAACCGCAAACGGCCCTTCCCTCGATAACTCCCGCTTCATACTGGCCGGCCACCAGGTGATCGTACAGGTTCGACACGGGGAAGGGCCTCAGCGCTCTGAAGACCTTCGTCTTTTCATCCCGCACCCATTCCGTCTCGAAGCGGGGGGGAGGCTCCATGGCCACCAGGGCAAGAAGCTGCATCATGTGGTTCTGAAACATGTCCCTCAGAACACCTGCCTCTTCGTAGTATCCCGCCCTGTTTTCCACACCCAGGGTTTCCGCGGCGGTGATGGCGACATGTTCGATGTACCTTCTGTTCCACACCGGTTCGAATATGGAATTGGCGAACCGGAAGATGAGAACATTCTGGACCGTCTCCTTGGCGAGATAATGGTCGATGCGGAAGATTCGGTTCTCCTCAAAACCCCTGTGAAGCGACCGGTCCAATGCGACGGCACTCTCCAGATCGTGTCCGAAAGGTTTTTCGACGACGATACGGGACCACCCGCTTCCCCTTTCTCCTTCCGCGCCGAGGCCATTTGTGGCAATTGCAGTGGCAACGATTTCGTAGAGGACGGGGGGGATCGCCAGGTAGAAAATCCTGTTCCCCCTGGTCCCTGCCAGGCTGCCCAGTTCCTCCAGTGCCTGACCGAGTTCCCGGAAGGAGGCGTCATTGGCATAGTCCAAAGACCGGTAATGGAGAAGACCGGCAAACTCCTCCCATCGGGGGGGGGGATGGTCACCTCTAGATTCGATGGATCTCTTGAGCTTCCGCCGGAACTGGTCATCCGTCATGGGTGTCCGGGCGCACCCAAGGATGCGGAATGGGTCCGGCAGCCCCCCCATGAGATACAGGTTGAACAGGGCTGGGATCAACTTCCTTTCGGTCAAATCTCCGGAAGCACCCAAGATGACGAGGACGCAGGGGTCCGCAGGCTCTGGAGCGACACACTGATCGGCGGAGATGCCGAGATCCTTCACATCGCAGAGGGCATGGACGGGCTTGATGGCCTCGCGCTCTGTCAATGCATCCGAGAAGAGGAGTGGCCATTTCATGTGAATTCACCTTTGCCTTCCCCGCCTGACGGCACAGCAGCGTGCCCCCCGAATTCCCGCCGCAACGCCGCAAGGACCCTGTCGGAAAAGGGGTCTCTCTGTCTCGACCTGAACCGCTGAAACAGCGAAAGGGCAATGACCGGGACGGGGACACCCGTTTCCACCGCCTGCTGGACAGTCCATCGCCCTTCACCCGAGTCTTCCACGTGACCAGTGATGGAATCCAGGGTCATGTCTTTTCTAAAGGCTCTTTCGGCAAGCTCGAGGAGCCATGAGCGAACGACACTCCCTTGGTTCCAGAGGTGTGCCACGTCGGCATAGTTGAGGGATTCCGCGTAGGGTGACGCCTTCAGCAGCTGAAACCCCTCCCCATACGCCTGCATCATCCCGTATTCAATCCCGTTGTGGACCATTTTGACGAAATGACCTGCTCCTGCACCGCCGCAGTAAAGGGTCCCCTCAACAGGAGCCAGGGTCTTGAAGGCATCCAGGGCCTGCTCGAAGATCTCTCCTCGCCCGCCGACCATGAGGCAGTACCCCACCTGCAAGCCCCACACGCCCCCGCTCACTCCCACGTCCAGCAAATGAATCCCCTTGGCAGCAAGGGTCTCACTGCGCCGAATGTCATCCTTGTAATAGGTGTTGCCACCATCGATCACGATGTCCCCAGGCTCGAGCAACTCCATGAGCCAAGCGATATGATCGTCGATGACCTGCCCTGCGGGAAGCATGAGCCACACGATGCGCGGTCGGGTGAGGTTACTCACGAGTTCCCTCAGCGAGTAGGCTCCGATGGCCCCCTCCTGGACCAGTTCATCCGTTTTGTCCCGGGTCCTGTTGTAAGCGGCCACCTCATGGCCCCCCAGGAGGAGCCGCTTTGCCATATTGAATCCCATGCGCCCCAATCCCACCATGGCCAGTCGCACTTGCATGCCTCCTTCTGTAATAGATCCTCATTCACTGGACTTGCCGAGTCAGCGGGTTCCTCATTCCGGACATGACCCGGAACCCGCAGAAGAAAAATGGATCATGGCGTTCGCCGCATGACGAGGCGGCATGACGAGATGAAAAATGAACACCTCTTCTTCGGAGCCTCGACAGGCGTTGACAGTTCCCACTGTGTCAGCCCGACTTTGCGACCAGAGCCCTGGCCTCCCAGACCACCCGCGCCGCTGTGATGTCGAATTCCCTGTAGAGGACTTCTCCAGGGGCACTCGCGCCGAAACGGTCCATGCCCACCACTGCACCATCCAGCCCCACGTAGTGTTCCCAGCCAACCCTCACCCCTGCTTCGACGGCCACCCTTGCCCTGACAGCCCGGGGCAGCACGCTCTCCCTGTACTCCTCCGGTTGCTGATCGAACAATTCCCAACTCGGCATGGAGACCACACGCACGTCCATTCCATCCCCTGCGAGCTTCGCACCCGCATGGAGGGCCACGTGCACCTCAGAACCCGTGCCGATGAGAATAACCTGCGGGGAATTTGCGGAGGATTCCCAGAGAACATAAGCACCTCGAATCACTCCATCCGCAGGTGCATAGACGGCCCGGTCGAGCAACGGCACATCCTGTCGGCTGAAAACGAGAGCGGTTGGGCCTCTTTCATTCATGAGCGCGGCCCGCCAAGCCTCCGCCGTTTCCGTGGCATCGGCAGGCCGGATCACCGTGAGGCCCGGAACCGTGCGGAGCCCCATGAGGTGCTCTATGGGCTGGTGGGTGGGACCATCCTCCCCCAGACCAATGCTGTCGTGTGTGAAGACATACACCACACGAATGCCCATGAGGGCGGCAAGCCGCATGGAGGGCCGCATGTAATCCGAAAATGTGAGGAAGGTCGCCGTGTATGGGATCACGCCGCCATGGAGAGCCATTCCTCCCGCAATGCCCCCCATGGCGTGCTCCCGCACGCCGAAGTGCACGTTGTTTCCCGAAAAATCCCCGGGAGAAAAGTCTGCGTATCCGGCGAGGGTCGTCTTGGTGCTGGGAGCCAGGTCCGCTGATCCCCCCACCAAGTTGGCAATCCTTTTTGCAAGGGCATTGAGCACTTTTCCAGAGCTCACACGTGTGGCTGCAGGCTTCGTCTCGGATCGAAAGAGATCCTTCAGCTCCAAGTCCCAGTCGGGAGGCAGGCCCCCTCCCAGAAATGCGCGGAACTCGTCGGCCTCCTTGGGATATGCGGCTGCGTACTTCTCGATTCTTTCGCGCCAGTCCCGTTCCGCGATCAATCCACGCTTCACAGCCTTCACCATGTATGAGCGCACATTATCTGGAATCAAGAAGAGCGGCTCTTGGGGCCATCCCAGCGTGTCCTTCGCGGCTCGTGCATTCTCTTGCCCGAGGGGCTCGCCGTGGACCTTGGCCGTCCCTTGGCGAGGGCTCCCATAGCCAATCACGGTTTTACAGATTATGAGCGACGGACGCCTCCGGTCGGACTTGGCCCATTCAATGGCTTTCTCCAGTTCCCCAATGTTGAAGCCGTCAATGGGACCCCTCACACCCCAGCCGTAGGCTTCGAAGCGACGCGCCACGTCCTCGCGGAATGCCAGGTCCGTGGTCCCCTCGATCTGAATCCCATTGTCATCGTAGAGCACCACAAGCTTCCCCAATCCGAGCATCCCAGCCAGACTTGCAGCCTCGCTGGATACTCCCTCCTGCATGTCGCCATCGGAAGCGAGGACATATGTGCAGTGATCCATGACCTGATGGCCGGGCCTGTTGAATCTGGCCGCAAGCCATTCCTCCGCCATGGCCATTCCCACTGCATGGGCAAAACCCTGTCCGAGCGGACCGGTCGTGACCTCCACCCCTGGAGTAGGCCCATGTTCCGGGTGTCCAGGTGTCTTGCTTTCCCACTGGCGGAAATTCTTGATCTCTTCGAGAGGGAGATCGTAACCCGTGAGGTGCAGGAGCGCGTAAAGGAGCATGGACGCGTGTCCCGCCGAAAGCACGAACCTATCGCGGTCCGGCCAGTGAGGATTGACCGGGTTGTGTCTGAGGAAGCGGTCCCAAAGCACGTAGGCCATGGCAGCCGCCCCCATGGGAGCCCCGGGATGCCCGGAGCGCGCCTTTTCGACGGCGTCCACGGCGAGGAAACGGATCGTGTTCACACACAGGTCATCGAGTTCGGAGGATCTCTTCATCATGTCGTTTCCTTCAGCTCCTTGTGGATGTTAATGAAATCAGCAATCAGGATCTACGGTCGACACAGAATGCTGCATGGCGCAAGCGCCTGTTGAATCGATCTGCTAGGCCGCGGGGAACCCCATTTCCGGTCCGCAGGCGCGACCCTTGAGGTTGAAGAAGAACTTGAGCTTCTTTCTCACCGAGTCCGAAAATAGTTTTCTTGCAAAGAGGTCACCCGCGATCCGCTTGTTGATCTCTCCAAGGGTTGGATATGGATGCACGGCCCCTGCCAGCGTGGACAGTCTGACTCTCCCATTCAACACCGCAACCCATTCGTTGATCAATTCGCCCGCGTGAGGTCCAAGGATCTGAACGCCCAGCACGTTTTCACGCTTGTCCACGATCATCTTCAGGACTCCAACATCATACCCCTCCGCCAGTGACCGGTCGTTGTCCTGGAATGCCTCTTTCCACACCGTGAATTCGATTCCGGACTTTTCGGCCGTCCTCTCGTTCAACCCGATGGATGCGAATTCGGGATCGCAGTAAATGGCATGAGGAAGCCAGGTGTAATCCGCTTTGCGAGGCAGCCGGAGCACGGCATTGGTGAGGACCACTCCGGCCTCATACCCGGCGGCGTGAGTGTACTGATGCAAGCCGGTCACGTCGCCCGCTGCGTAAATGTGCTTTTGCGAAGTCCGCAGGCGGCCGTCCACCTCGATGCCTCTCCAGTTGCAATGGACACCGGCATCCTCGAGACCGAGTCCCGCAACATTGGCAGCCCTGCCGAGCGCCACAAGGATAGAGTCCGCCTCCAGGGTCACGGGATGGCCATCTCCGTTTTCAAAAGTCACCTGGCGGGTCTGACCGCAATCCCGGACTTCCGTCAGCATGGTGTTGAGGTGGAAAATCACGCCCTCACGCTCGAGCGAGGTCATCACCTCGTCGGCCATGTCTCTGTCCTCTTTGGAGAGGATCTGGCCGCTTCTCTGGATGACATCGACTCTGCTCCCGAGACGGCACATGGCCTGAGCCATTTCGACGGCAACCGCGCCTCCGCCAATGACGATGAGGGACCGAGGGAGCTCATCCAGATAGAAAAGCTCCTTGTTCGTGATGAAGGGAGTCCTGACGAGACCCTCCACATCCGGTATTGCCGGAGATGACCCCGTGGAGATGACCCAATTGCTGGCTGTTACCCTGTTCCCGTTGTAACTTACCGTATATTCGTCAGTGAATCTGGCCACACCGAATTCCACCTTGACTCCCAGCTCACAGAACCGCTCCACCGAATCGTGATGCTGGATGGTGGCAATGACCTCTCTGATGCGGGAAGACACAGCGCGGAAATCAATGGGCGCCGGACGCACCTCAGGCAGACCGAATCGGCCGGCATTTTTCATGAGATGATACACATGGGCCGTCCTCAGAAGCGTCTTGCTGGGCACGCACCCGTAATGAAGACAATCTCCACCCAGGCGCCCCTCCCTCTCAATGAGGATCGTCTTCGCCCCGAGGCGACTCACGCCGGCCGCCACGGTGAGTCCAGCGGCTCCGCCCCCTAAGATACCGATATCATAGTCATATTTCGCCATGGTGTTCCTCCCCACCGGGCACCCGTTTCAAACGATGAAGACAGAATAACAGAACCGATGGATGAATTCCCGGCTGTTTGCATGTCTGGTCGAGATTTCCATGTCAAGACCTCTCTCTGCCATACATGGGAGAATTGCTCCATCCAGGCCATACTGCCCCCTGCTTTACCCCGTTTTACCCTTGCGCTGGGTCCGTCATCGAGTTAGTATTCCACACCTCCGCGTACATTCAGCTCAATCCTTCGCCTGTCCCAATTCTGGTTCTCCCCTCTCTTCTGGCACAAAAGGACGCAGAACAGGCGGGAGTGGGCACACGATCCGAGAACGGGAACGGCGCTGCACATGGCTTCAATGCTCGACAAAGAAATGATTCTTGATTTCTATGATGCTCTCAGCCGCCACGACATGGATACCCTTGAGACGGCCCTGTGGGAGGATGCATGCCTGCTCTTCCCCAAGACGCAGCCCTTGAACGGCCGAGACAAGGTCCTGAAGTTTTTCAAGGTCCTTTTCCGTCAATATCCAGAGCTGACCTTCCACGTCCAGGGAACCATCCTGCAGGGCAACTCCGCCGCCGTGCACTGGATCAACCGTGGCCGGACCAGGAAAGATGAACCCTATTCCAACGAGGGGGTGACTCTGATCGAATTCGAGGACGGCAGGGTGCGGTTCCTCAATGATTTTTTCAAGAATACTGAGATATTCTGATTTGATGAATTTCGCTTGAACATCCGGCAATGGTGTTCAATGGGAGATGAGGCCACTGACCACTCTGCCATGAGGCTTGCAGCACCTTTCGATCCCTTCAAGAGATTCGAAGGGTGGGCCCAAGCCCATGGGGCGACTCCCAACGGAAGGTCGCACAGAAGGCATTTTCGTCCATCGCTATTGGCTGAATAGAGAGGCTTTTTGGGAAGATGTCGATGGCCACGCTCGAGCCAGTGACGGGAGCCACCCCGCAGGCTTCCTCAGCCCCCCAGGCGAATAGCTCGTTCCGAATCAGACTCACCGCCGCATCCGCCTCCTTGCTGGTGGGGGTCGGACTCATGGCTTCCAAGTTTTATGTCTACCACCTCACGGGTTCTTCTGCATTCCTTTCCGACGCCCTGGAATCCATCATCAACGTGGTGGCCGCCGGATTCGCCCTGACAAGCGTGATCTTCGCTGCAAAGCCTCCGGACGCCACGCATCCTTATGGCCATGGAAAGATCGAGTATTTTTCGGTCGGCTTCGAAGGGGCGCTCATAGTCGGGGCGGCTATCAGCATCGCCGTCAAGGCCTGGCCACAGATCCTGCAACCGCGACCGCTTCCCAACCTTGGAGAGGGTCTCATCATCTCCAGTGCCATCAGCTCCGTCAACCTCGCACTGGGAGCAGCACTCATCCGCGTGGGGAAACTGACCAACTCCATCACTCTCATCGCTGATGGAAAACATGTTCTCACCGACGTTTTCACTTCTCTGGGCGTAGTGCTCGGCATGCTCGTCGTCTGGTTCACTGGGTGGATCTGGATGGATGGTGTGGTGGCCTGTCTCGTTGCCCTCAATATTCTGTTCACTGGCTGGAATCTGATTCGACATTCCTTTTCAAGCCTCATGGACGCCTCGGACCAGGATCTCCTTGAGGAGATTGCTCAAATCCTCAAACAGCATCGAAAAGAAGACTGGATCGACATTCACCAGCTGCGCGCCAGGCGCTATGGCAGTCTTGTTCATCTGGACTTCCACCTCATTCTTCCAAGAGACTTCACCTTGGAGAGGGGACACCGGGAAGTGAAGGAACTGCAGAGGATTTTCCAATCTTATTACAGCGAAGCCGTGGATGTGAACATCCACGTGGATCCCTGTACCGAATCCGAATGCGGCGTTTGCGGTCACGACCCCTGCCTGTGTCGGACAGGACTCCCGTTCAAGCAGCGTCTCTGGCACCGGGATGTCATCACTGACCGTCCAGAGAGGGAAATTGAGCGCAAAGAAAAGGAAAAAGGGGATACGCACTCCTCGGGATGCGTGAAGGGATGAACCAGACAGAGTTTAAGACGCAGCATGGCCCCTTGCGGGCGCCGCACAGCGGACGGGCAAAAAATCCTGGGCTACACCAAATCGACTTCAACTTCGTGTGAATCCTCACTGCCGCACAAGAATCCGCTGCCTTTCGCCGACAATCTTCAGTTCGTCATTGATTCGCTTGATTTTCCAGATATTTTCCACACGCCCCCTGATGGCCTTGTTCTTGTTGGCGACCGCGAAGGCCGTCTCGAATTTGGCGATTCGAATGTCCTGTTGATCGGTGACGATAAGCGTCACATCGCTGTCGAGCGCGAAGTCAATCCGCTCCCAGTTGGAGAAATAGATTATCTTGTCCTTTCTGATGAAATCCCGGTCCACAAGACCACTGTCGTAGTATTCCACTCTGTTTCCATAACAGGCCAGGGCGTTGTCCATATCTTTTGAATTGTTTGCCTTGAGACACCTGTTGACGAGACGCAGGACTTCATCCCGGCCGATGGGCTTGACGACGCTCTCTTGAGCCCACGGTGGATAGTCGTCGTTCATGCGTCTCGGAATGGCGGAATACACCACGTAGTCTTCCTCCGCATCGGCGTCATCCTGTTCTTCCCCGTCCTCATCCTGAGGCTCCTGCACGTCGGCAATGGTCTCGTCCTGGCCATACTGTCCGGGCCGGTATCCAGAGGAGTCTCCCAAAGTCACCCGCTTCGTCAGTTCGTCGGCCGCGATAATATCCACCAACACGGGCCGCTTGTCGGTTGAAAGATCCCCATTGGATGAGTAGGTGATGATGGCCCTGCTGTTTCTGAGCTTTTCGGCAGCCTTTGTCAGAGCCTCCATG
>CAZURN010000084.1:0-13385 GCA_964623165.1 uncultured Syntrophobacteraceae bacterium | reverse complement strand
CATTCATGACCACCCGCATGTGATGTTCGATGAGCCACACCGTCAGATTGAATTCCTGGCGGATCCACCGCACTAGCTCGATGAGTTCTTCGATTTCGCCGGGATTCATCCCCGCTGCCGGCTCATCGAGGAGAAGCAGTTTGGGGCGTGTGCAAAGGGCTCGGCCGATCTCCACACGGCGCTGAAGGCCGTAGGGGAGATTCTTGGGATACTCCATGGCATAGTGGCGCAATCCCAGTACTTCCAGAAGTTCCTCGGCCGTCTTTCTGACCCGCCGTTCGTTGGTGCGGTATCTTGGGGTGCGCAGGATAGCATCCAAAAGGCCGTAACCCAGGTGAGAGTGCTGAGAGATGCACAGATTATCGAACACAGTCAGGCTGCTCCACAGGCGGATATTCTGAAACGTGCGGGCCATGCCCATCGATGTCACCGCATGGGGGCGAAGTCCCATGATGGGCCTCCCCTGAAAGATGACCTCCCCTTCCGTGGGACGATAGAAACCGCAGACCAGGTTGAAGACCGTGGTCTTGCCTGCGCCGTTGGGACCGATGAGCCCAATCAGTTCCCCTCCTTCAAGCCTCATGTTGAGGTTGTAGACGGCTCGGAGTCCACCAAAGAAATGGGTCATTTCCCTGATCTCCAGGAGGGCCATCTACCCCTCCTTCCCATCGGCCCCAAAGAAGCGGCGCAACCTTGGAAACACGTCGGTCAGCTCCCGGTGGCCCATGATGCCTTCCGGGCGAAACAGCATGAGGAGGATAAGGAGCAGGGGCACCACGACCCATTTGGCCACCTGGAGAGGTCTGAAGAACTCGAGAATCAGGGTGAAGCTGACCGCACTGAGGATGGACCCACTGAGCGACCCCATGCCCCCAAGATAGACCATGACGAGAACTTCCGTGGATTTCATGATGGTGAACGTTCCCGGGTTGATGTAGCCCAGAATGTGGGCGAAGAGGCCGCCTGCGATGCCGGCAAGCCCCGATGACACCATGAACGCAACCATTTTCATGCGCTGCGTGTTGACACTCATGATTTCCGCCGCGATCTCGTCGTCCCGGACCGCCACGATCCCCTTGCCGTAGGTCGAATTCACGAAGCGGTGGAGCACCCAGACCGTCGCACCCACGGCAACGAGGACCCAAATCATGATCCATGGCAGGTTCACCGTCTCCTGCATGGCACTCACGATTCCCGACATGCCCATGAAACCCCTGGCCCCGCCGATGACCTGCATGTTCTCGATGGAGCTCTTCACGATGTAGTTGACCGCCAAGGTGATGATAGCAAGGTAATCCCCTCGGGTGCGAAAGGAGGGAATGGCAACAAGAAGACCGACCAAGGCGGCGCCGACGCCTCCTATGAGCAACGTCACGGGGAAGAGATACATTGCGGATGAGGAGGAAAGCACGGCCGGTCCAAAGAGGGTGGTGGAGGTGAACAACCACACGTTCAGCACCGAAGCGATGTAGGCACCCACGGCCATGAAACCCGCGTGGCCTACGGAAAACTCTCCCATGTAGCCGTTGATGAGATTCAGGGACGCAGAGAGAATGATATTGATCCCCACGAACATGACGATCTGCTGCACGTAGGGGTTCACCCAATTGCCCTTCGTCAGTGCGATGATTGCCCCGCAGAGGAGAAGATACAGCAGAAGGGTGTTGAAACGGCGCATAGGGTTGTCCTGAATGCTAAATCTTTGTCGCTCGCGCCACCCCGAAGATTCCTGTCGGCTTGATACTCAGGAAGACCAGAAGGATGGTGAAGGCGATGAGGTCCCGCAGGGTGGATGGAAAGAACGCGGCCACGAAGATCTCCACAAACCCGAGGAGAAAACCTCCGACGAAGGCTCCCCGGATCTCCCCGATGCCGCCAAGGACTGCGGCAATGAATGCCTTCCATCCGACCAGTGCCCCCATGTAGGGCTCAAGCACCGGATATGCCGTGGCAAAAAGAACCCCTGCCAGGGCCGCCAGGGAAGACCCTAGCACAAAAGTGAAGACGATGACCGTCTCGAGAGGGATGCCCATGAGGGGCACCGCCATGCGGTCGTATGAGATGGCCCGCATGGCCATTCCCAGCTTGGTCTTCCGGACGATGGTTTCCAGCAGCACAAAAACGACAATAGTGGCGATGATCACCAGGATCTTCACATTGCTGACATTGACCCCGAAAACCGTGTAAATGGCCTTTGGAAGCAGTTCGGGAAAACTCCGCCGATTGGCGCCCAGGAGCATGAGGTTTCCGTTTTCCAGGATGAGGCCGCACATGAGCGCCGTGATGACGACGTAGAGTCGGGAAGCTCCTTTGCGCCTCAGGGGACGGTAGGCGACCCGCTCAATGGCGACACCCACACACGCGGTGAGAGCCATGGTGAGCACCATCGTCACCACGAAGATGGTCACCGGTGACAGGGGCAGCGACAAAGAAAAAGCATAGTGGCCCAGAAGGAAGGTGGACAGGAAGAATGCAATATAGGCTCCCACCATGAAGATGTCGCCGTGAGCAAAATTGATGAGGAGAAGCACTCCGTAGACGAGGCTGTAGCCGAGAGCAATGAGGGCATAAAAGCTTCCCCACTGCATGGCATTCAGGAAGTTCTGCAAGAGGCTTTCAATGAACAAGGAGTATCCATCCTCTCTAGGAGAACATTCTGCTGTTCAACCAGCATCTCACGGCCATCAATCGAATGTGAAGGGCACGAGCCATTTGAATTGCCCCACCAAACCGAGGAGAATCAAACCGCTCACATGGGGTTCAAATCCATCACCTCCCCGCATGGACGAACGCATCCATTTGCCAAGGGAGCGATGATGCTGCAGCCATCATGGATGGAAACAAAAGGCGGGAATCGCTTCCCGCCCTCAAGCATCAGCTGGAATATCTTTGAAATCGATTCAATGATCGGTTTAGGGGCAAGCGGACTTATAGAATTCGAACTCTCCCTTGTCGCTGATCTTGACCACGACAGCGCACTTTACCGGGTCGCCATGGGAGGCGAAGGTCATCTTCCCCGTGATGCCCTCAAAGTTCTTGATGCTCGCCAACTGATTCTTGACGGCATCCCTGTCCTTGGCCAAATCACCCGACAATCCACCCGTGTTCTTAATGGCGGTGATGAGAAGTCCTATGGCGTCCCAGGTGAGAGCCGCCACATCGTCGGGAACATAACCGTACTTGGTGTTGTACTTGTCAATGAATTCCTTCGTGGGCCCCTTCGCACCGGCAGCAGCGTAATGGGTGCTGAAGAAATACCCTTTGCACGCATCACCGCAAAGCTTCATGAGCTCTGCAGACCCCCAGCTATCACTGCCCATAATCGGTTTCTTCCAACCCAGTTCCTGGGCCTGCTTCACGATGAGGGGTACCTCGTCATAGTATTGGGGCGTGAATATGACATCGGCCCCTGATTTCACAATCTTCGTCAGTTGAGCACTGAAGTCTTTGTCTTTGGTGGTGAAGGTCTCAAAAGCCACCACGGAACCCGGTCCGTGGATCTTTTCGAAGGCTTCCCTGAAATACTCTGCAAGGCCCTTCGGATAGTCACTGGCAATATCATAAAGGACGGCAGCCTTCTTGGCCCCGAACTCCTCCGTCACGAACTTGGCTGCCACCGGCCCCTGGAAGGGATCCAGAAAGCATGCCCGAAACACGTAGGGACGCCCTTCGGTGGTCTTGGGGTTGGTCGACCAGGGGGAAATCATGGGAGTCTTGTTGGCATTGGCCACTTCACCGGCAGGGATGGCCTGCTTGCTTGCCTGGGGGCCGATCATGGCAAGAACCTGATCCTGGGTGATGAGCTTCAATGCAGCGGGAGTGGCCGATTCAGCCTTGGATTCATTGTCCTCGTAGATGAACTCGAGCTTGTAGGTCTTGTCCCCTACCTTGATTCCTCCTGCCTTGTTCACTTCGTCTTTATAGATTTCGGCCGCAAACTTCGAGCTTTCGCCCACCTTGGGGACATCACCGGTGAGCTCGATGTTGAACCCCACCTTGAGGCTTTGGGCCCACGACGGCGACACCTGCGACGCGATCAATCCGATGAGAAAGACCACTGCCAAGACTACAGGTATTCTGCGCATAACTGCCCTCCTGACCTGAGTGGTTGGACAATAATGATTCCTGTGAGGCTTATACATCTTGGATGGGAACAGCTTGTTCTTACAACACAAAAACCGACCTCTGTCAATTGCCTTTGTACGGCTCCAGCAACAGGAATTGGCACGGCTCATGGTCCAGAAATGGATCGCCCGATTCGCTTATTTGAGTACCTGTCGTTATGGAAATCAGCTATAAAGCTCATGGAATGGCACTGGACAAAGACAAGGAGGTCGGATCCTCATGAGAATCGGATGCCCCAAGGAAATCAAGAATCACGAGTACAGAGTTGGACTCATTCCTGCGGCGGTTGGCGCGTATGTCCGTGACGGTCACGAGGTGTTTGTTGAAACTGGCGCAGGCTTCGGGTCGGGCATTCTGGATCGGGAATTCGAGGAAGCAGGGGCAAGGATCATTCCGTCGGCCACCCAAGTCTGGAATATGTCAGAAATGATCATAAAGGTCAAGGAACCCCTCCCGTCCGAATACGCCCTGATGCAACCCGGCCAAGTGATCTACACCTACTTTCATTTTGCTGCCGATGAACAACTCACGAAAGAATGTCTGGACCGGGGTATCGTCGCCGTTGCCTACGAAACGGTGCAAGAGGATGACGGACTGCTCCCCTTGCTCAAACCCATGAGTGAAGTGGCCGGCAGAATGGCTCCCATCGTTGGGGCCTACTACCTGGGGAGGCCCCATGGAGGACGCGGCAACCTCACTTCGGGAGTCCCGGGGGTTGCTCCAGCCAATGTGCTCATCCTCGGCGGCGGGACAGTTGGAAGCAATGCCGCCCGCATTGCAGCAGGACTCGGAGCCGTAGTCACCATCCTGGACATCAACCTCAACACGCTGGAGCGGTTGGGAGACATCATGCCCCCCAATGTGCTGCCCATCTACGGCGACAGCTATTCCCTGGAAAAGGGACTTACCGAAGCCCATCTGATCATTGGAGCCGTCCTGATCCCCGGAGCCAAGGCGCCACGGCTCATCAGGCGGGAGCATCTCAAGCTCATGAAACCAGGCTCCGTTCTCGTGGATGTCTCCATAGACCAAGGAGGGTGTGCGGAGACCTCGAGACCCACCTCTCACACCGACCCCGTCTACATCGTAGATGACATCGTCCATTATTGCGTGACAAACATGCCCGGCGCATACGCTCGGACATCCACATTCGCCCTCAACAACCGCACCATCCGATACGGTCTAAAGCTTGCCAACGAAGGGATTCAAGCGGCCTGCAGAGGAAGCGTCGCTCTGCGCAGGGGACTCAATATGTTCAGGGGGACCATCACGTTCCGACCGGTGGCCGAGGCATTTGGGCTTGAAAACCTGTACACGTCGCCCGAAGAAGCTTTAGGCTTGTGAGTGATAGAAAAACTCTCTTCGGGCGCAACAGCAGATGACGAGAAGCACGATGGTTTCATGAAGCCGTTTAACGCACATCGAGGGAGAGAAACATGCGAATCCGGCAAGTCATGAGGATGGCGACCTTTATTGCGACTTCGATTCTGGCCTCCTGGGCGACGGTTTGTTGGTGCGGCGACACGGACAGACTCGAGGGCACCGCCTGGATTCTCTCCGAACTCGAGGGCCCGTCGCTGCTCACGGAGCGACAGGCAACATTGCGCTTCGACAGGGGCCGCATCCAGGGCACGGACGGCTGCAACAGGTACCAAACCAGCTACACGGCGGAAGGGGGAAAACTTCAAATTGGCGGGAACATCGTTTCCACCAAGATGTCCTGCGAAGAACCGGTCATGCGCCAGGCAGAGGCCTTTCTGGGTGCTCTCACCAAGGCCGGAGGATACTGGAGGGATGCTGGGCAGTTGGTCCTGCTGGATGTTGACGGCAATGCCCTGGCTACGCTGAGAGAGCAGCGGCGGGAACTTGCTGCATCATCCTGGCAGGTGACCGCTTACAATAACGGCAAGCAAGGCGTGGTCAGTGTCCTCGGCGACTCCGACATCAGGGTTCATTTTGGTGCTGGTGGAGCCTTGAGCGGTTCAGCTGGCTGCAATACTTTCAATGCAGTCTATGCCACCTCCGGGCAGGGCATCAAAATCAGTCGCCTGGTTGCTACCAAGAAGATGTGCGCCCGCCCGCGGGGCATTATGGAGCAGGAAGCTCAATTTCTCAAGGCTCTGGAGACTGCCACCATCTGGGTCCTGGATGGGGATCGGCTGGAGCTTCGGACCTCCAAGCAATCGTTGGCGGTAACCCTTTGGGCAGAAAGATGAAAGAGCATCCTGTGCTGGAGGGATGGCCCCGGTTTCCCTTGCCGGGGTCTTCAATCGCATCGGGCGGCACACGCAAGGATTTGTTGAATGGCAGAAACTGAAACTCTCCAGGAACAGATGATGGAGCAAATCCGCACTGGAGAACTCTTCGAACAGGCCAGATCTTATGCATTTGCTTATTTGGGCGGGCTGGCTGATCGGAGTGTCTTTCCAACCGATGAGGCGATTGAAGCTCTGAGGGTCTTTGACGAACCGATGCCGGCATCTCCTGGCAATCCACGTGAAATCCTGCGGTTGCTCCACCAATTTGGGTCACCTGCAACGACGGCTCAAGCGGGCGGAAGGTATTTCGGCTTTGTGAACGGAAGTTCAGTCCCCGCCGGTTTGGCGGCCAAATGGCTGTCGGATGTATGGGATCAAAATACCGCACTGTACCTCATGTCCCCCATCGCCTCTCAGCTGGAAGCCACGTGCGAAAAATGGCTCCTTGAGCTTCTTGGTCTCCCTTCAGGAACAGCTGCTGGCTTTGTCAGCGGCACATCAACGGCGACGATGTGCGGGCTTGCAGCTGGGCGCGACAAACTGCTGCAAGGCCTTGGTTGGGATGCGAATTCCAATGGTTTGTTCGGCGCTCCACGCCTTCGTGTCGTGATGGGTGAACAAGCGCACGCAACCGTTTTCAAGGCCCTCTCACTGCTGGGCCTTGGCACAACGCAGGTTGAATCCGTACCTGCTGATGATCAGGGCCGCATGATTCCAGCTAGAGTCCCCAAACTTGACAGTCGTTGCCTTGTGATTCTTCAGGCTGGAAACGTGAACACGGGCGCATTCGACCCGTTCGATGAAATATGCGAAGAGGCCCGGCTTGTGGATGCTTGGGTTCACATCGACGGGGCCTTCGGTCTCTGGGCAGCCGCTTCAAGTGCCAAGAGAAGCCTCACGCGTGGGATCGAAAAGGCTGATTCCTGGTCGGTCGACGCCCATAAGACCCTCAACGCTCCGTATGATTGCGGCATTGTTCTGTGCAAACGTCCTGAAGCACTTGTCTCCGCGATGCGTGCGACCGGGTCCTACATCCAGTACAGCAAGAACAGGGACGGCATGCATTACACACCTGAAATGTCACGGCGCGCGCGAGCCGTTGAACTTTGGGCAACGTTGAAATCCCTTGGCAAAGACGGCGTCGAAGGACTAGTGGATCGCCTCTGTGGACACGCCGAGCAATTTGCAGGAGCTCTCCTGACTGAAGGATTCCGTATCCTGAATGATGTGGTCTTCAATCAGGTCCTTGTGGCCTGTGATACCCCTGAACTCACGAGGGCAACACTTGCAAATATTCAGAAGTCGGGGGAATGCTGGTGCGGTGAAGCAGTGTGGAATAGCGAGCCGGTCATTCGAATCAGTGTATGTTCCTGGGCAACGACAGCAGCCGATGTGGAACGTTCCGTGGCTGCCTTCCTGAAAGCGCGGGATCTTGCCAAGAGCTGACTTCAATGGAGACTCACCAGGATCAAAGTTCGATTGGTTGGATACGCTATCGCCATCAGGTGGGCCTGTCATCTTCTTTGAATACCAAACCTTTGGTTCATGAGGGAGAAACAGGCCGTGACACTCTTTTGCGAGACGGGGCGGTCGTTGCCTTTGTCATGGACGGTGTCAAGATACGATGAAATTGCGGTCGCGCATCAGCATCAAGCTGTTCATCTGGTATTTCGCATTGGTTACCATCTTCTATGGAACCATCGTGGTTCTGTTCATTCACATTCAGCAGATCATGCAGATATCTGAGGGGGTGGTGAGCAGGAATTTCAAGATCTCTTCGGCATCCAGAAAGATGGTGGAAAGCCTTCTTTGGATGGCCGAGAATGAAAGCAAATACAATGTGCTCAAGAAAGAGGAGTACCGTTATTATTTCAGTGGCGCCCAGCGGGAGTTTGAATTCAACCTTTCGGAGATTCTCAGGATAGAATCCTCCCAGGACCGGGAGAAGAGCCCATGGAAGGAAATCTTCAGAGACTATGTAGCCCAGCTTCCCGCAGAGATGGAAGGCCCGGAGGAAAGCGAGGAACCGGGAGATTCATGGATTCCCGAGCAGGTCATCAACGATTGGATTCGAAGGATCTCCAAGGCCAGGGCTGAGAACGAGCAGGAAATTGAACAGGGGATGAGGATTCTCAATCTGCGGGGTCGAATGGCCGAACGCTGGGGTTTCCTGGGGCTTGGGCTCTCTGTTCTGCTCGCCCTTGCTGGAAGCATATTCCTTGCGCGATCGATCAACCGGCCACTCCGTGAACTTCGCAAAGGCATCCGCAGTGTTTCTCAACAGGCCCTGGGGGAACCCGTACGGGTTCTCTCCAAAGACGAGTTCGGGGAACTGGCCACGGCTTTCAATGACATGTCCGAGCGGCTCAGGGAAGAAGAGCGCATGCGCTCCGATTTCATTTCCACGCTCAGCCACGAAATCCGCACTCCTCTCACTTCGATCCGAGAGTCGGTCAATCTCATCGCAGAAGAGGTCATGGGACCCGTTAACGAAAAACAGCAACGATTCCTTGAAATTGCCAGCAAGGAAATCGAACGCATCACTGGACTCCTCAATCACCTTCTCCAGGTTTCCCGCCTGGAAGCCGGAGCGCTCAAGGTACAGCCGCGCCCGTTTGATCCCGCGGCTCTCGTCCTTGGGAGCATCGACCGGGTAATGCCCGCGGCGGAGGCCAAGGGCATTACCGTTCGGACGGAACTGCCTGGAAATCTGCCCGAAATCACAGGTGATCCAGAAAACCTCCAACAGGTCTTGCTCAATTTGATCGGCAATGCGATAAAGTTTTCTCCTCCTCAAAGTGAGGTGCTGGTTCGAGTGGATTCAGAAGAATGGGATTTGGGTGCTCGCATGGTATTTTCTGTTTCCGACAAGGGCCCTGGCATTCCGGAAGAAGAGTTCTCAATGGTTTTTCACAAGTATTATCGGGCATCCGGTGTGCGTCATGAAGTGGACGGCGTTGGTCTGGGATTGAGCATTTCCAAGTATATCGTTGAAGCCCATGGAGGTTCGGTTTGGGTAAAGAGTCAAGCAGGACAGGGGAGCACTTTCGGTTTTTCGCTCCCCTTGCCACCCAGGGAAGAATCATGAACAGTTCACAGATCAATTCGAGGTACTCACTGAGGGTCAAAGCCTTTCTGGTGGCAACCACTTGCGGACTGTCGATGCTGTTGAGCTGCGCCACGCCTCAGACGAGGCAGCTATCATCAGTCTCCGCACCTCAACCCGTTGGAGTGGAACAACGAACCTTGAAAGAGGGAATCATGGCTTTCAACAATGGCCAGTATGAACGGGCCATGGCCGTGTTTGAAAGCCTCAACGAAACCGCACGGGACCCTGATGTCAACCGCATGGCTCTCTTTGGCCTTGCCTCCACCCGACTGTTGCTTGCCAAAAATCAAACCGAGTTCGGGGAAGCCATGCGGCTCATGGAGTGCTGGGTGGAAAAGGCCCCGGAAGAAATGGGAGGTGAAGATCCTCGGCTGCTGATCCCCCTATTGGAGCGCCTGCCTTTTCCCTCCGCTCAGCAGGTGACTCAATCAAAGCCCTCCAAGAGCAGCAAGGATATTGTCTACAATGCGCTTGTGACATGCAGGAATTCCCTTCAGGCGAGGGAAAAAGAGATGGAGCGCGTGAAATCCAGGCTTGATGCCAAAGACAGGGAGATTAGAAGGCTCAAAGGGCAAATCGAGTCCTTGGAAGCGATTCATCGGAAGTTTCAGGAAAAGAAGCAGGAAGTATCCACGCCGTAGTTGGCGCCATGGGAACAATCTCTTTACCGAGTGTATATCACCCGGTACCATTGTGCCCAAGGAGCATTCGAGTGGCAGTCCCATTTTGCATGGGGGAGACGATTATCGGAACTCGTGAGTGGTGGCGGAGACGCGTTTGAATCCCAAGCAAACCATTCTAGCTGTGGATGACGACTTGTCCATTCTTCAGGTGCTTGAAGCCCGCCTGGCATCCATGGAGTTTCGCGTCCTGACTGCCATGAATGGACAGGAAGCCATCGAGATCGTCAAGAACCAGCATGTGGATCTCCTGATATCCGACGTGCGCATGCCGGCCATGAGCGGCATGGATCTATTCACAGAAGTCCATGCTCTGAAACCCGGACTCCCCGTGATTTTCCTTACCGCCTACGGAACCATACCCGACGCTGTGAATGCAGTGAAGGCCGGGGCCGCAGACTACTTGACCAAGCCGTTTGATGGCCGCGAATTGCTGCAAAAGGTGCGAGAGGTATTGAAGCACAAGACACCCAGGGGGCCATCGGAGTCCCTGCCCCCCCTTTCGGAGGTGCTGTCGGGAGGCAATAGCCCCAACATGCAGGAACTTTTCGACCTCATCGACCGCATCGCTCCCAGCGACGTCAACGTGCTGATTCTAGGCGAAAGTGGAGTGGGAAAGGAAAGGGTGGCTCGTCTCATTCACCAGAGAGGGCACCGGAAGGTGCACCCCTTCGTCGTGGTAGACTGCGGATCGACACCCACGGGGCTTTTGGAAAGCGAGCTTTTCGGTCATGTGCGCGGATCCTTCACACACGCCATAAAGGACAAGAAGGGCCTGATCGAGGCTGCTGAGCGCGGCACCCTGTTTCTCGATGAGATAGGGAACATTTCCCAGGAAATGCAGGTGAGGCTCTTGAGGTTCCTGGAAGATCGCAAGATCCGGAGAATTGGGGATCTCAAGGAGATTCCCGTAGATTGCAGGGTGATCTCCGCAACCAACGTGGACCTCCCTGAAGAGGTCGAGGCGGGAAACTTTCGAGAGGACCTGTATTACCGCCTGCGCGTTGTGACCCTGAGGATTCCTCCGCTGCGTGAACGAAGGGAGGACATTCCTCTCTTGACGCAGCACTTCATCAAGAGTTTCTGCGACGCCCAAAAGCTTAAGGAGACTGAAGTCCCTCCTGAAACGATGAAATGGCTCTGCGATTACCCTTGGCCAGGGAACGTGAGAGAGCTCAAGAATGCCCTGGAGGCTGGAGTCGTGCTTTGCCGGGACGGGGTATTGCGTCCAAACGATCTTCAGCTCTCAGGACTTCCTCATACTCCGGCGAAGGTAGCTGCCGCCGCAGTGCCGGATGCACTATCTCTCGAGGAGAGCGAGCGCAACGCGATCATTCGCGCCCTGAAGCAGGCGGGATGGGTGCAGAAGGACGCCGCTCAGATCCTGGGTATTAGCCGCAGGGCAATTCATTACAAGATCAAGAAGTATGGGATTGATACAACAGGAAAGCGATCCTCACTCGATGAGACCCACGGGGATTGACACCCGTTTCCTTCGAATGCATCCGCGCTCTGAGCCTTTTCATTCCCTATGTTCCTGTTCCGCTTTTGCCAGGATCCACTCCCGCCTGGGATAGACTGTCTTCTTGCCCAAGGCTTCCATCACTGAAGCGGATCCACTCTTTCCTGTCGCATTGCCCCCCATGTGGTCCAACATTGAGAAGGTTTCTGCGAGCAAATTGTGAATCGATCGCATGAGAGAGATGATTTGATCATAACATGCCGCTGCAATGGCCACCTTGACATGGAATGGGGGAACTGCTAGCAATGCAGTCCTTCTGCTTGGCAGCCCCCCTGCAGAAGAGACATACTCGACCCGATTGGAGGAGTTGCAACATACAGTGAAGACGCTCATTGTCAACGCTGACGATTTTGGGTACACGCACGGTGTCAATACAGCCGTGGCACGGTGTTGCGAGGATGGGCCGGTGCGCAGCGCCTCCATCATGGCAACAGGTCCAGCCTTCAAGGATGCCGTCCGCGTGGCCCGGCAAGACCAGCGGCTTGGCGTGGGCGTTCACATTGTACTCACTGAAATGGAGCCCCTTTCGTCGCCTTCAGACATGGGCGGCATGCTGGACGAGGCAGGGCGTATGCCCCCAAGCCCTTTTGCGTTGCTGCTCTTGCTCCTGTCAGGAAAAGCGAGACGAGAGTCCCTGCGAAAGGAGATCCAGCGCCAAATTGGCAGAGTCTTCGATGCAGGCCTTATCCCAACCCACCTCGACACCCACAAGCACACTCACATCATTCCTCAAGTGATTGAGGTTCTCGCAGAAGTCGCCGCGCAGTTCTCCATCAAATGGATACGCCTTCCCTTTGAAAGGATAGGGTATCGCCAGGTGTACCAGGATGTGGACATGGAAGACCGGATGGTCTTCCTGAAACAATATTGCGAGTCCCGGGTTTCACTTCCCTTGGAGAGCTTTTTTCTCAAGACGGTCAAGAGGGCCGGTCTAAAGACCCCGGATCATTTCTTTGGAATTTCGCTGACAGGCATCTGGAATGAGAGTCTGGCACAGAGACTGCTATTGGATTTGCCCGAGGGGGTGACCGAATGGATGGTCCACCCGGGGATCTGCGACCAGGAATTGGTGTCGAGCAGGACTCGGCTTCGAGAGCAACGGGAGAAGGAAAAGCACCTCCTCTGTTCTCCCATGTTGAAAGAGCTTATTGAGAAGAAAGGCATCTCCCTCAGGTCTTTTGACAGATGATGGATCCAGGGGATACGACCGAAATCAGTATATTCGAACGTCAATCTTGCCCGTGGTCAAGACGACGAGGCAGGCGGCTGACCTGGAGACTGCCCTTCACCGGAAGGATGCCTCACATACAGACAACCCATGGGATTCGGCATGTGGGGGCCCGGATGGACGGATGTGGACATGATTCCCCGTGCTGCCTTTCATCCCATCCAACCATGCCCCTGTTCGGCATGACACTTGACCATTTGAGGCTTTGACACTGCGATGGATAGAACAGTCAACGAAGCGAGCACATTCACAATTCACCCCGCGCCCAGGATTTCCGTTGTGATTCCCCTTCACAATGAAGCGGCCACACTCAACGAGCTCGTGCAACGGGTCAGGCGGATCATGGAACGGGATGATGCAGCGTGGGAACTGGTTCTTGTAAACGATGGAAGTACAGACGACACTCCGCGAATTCTCGATCGATTGCACGATGAGGACCCACGCATCGTGGTGGTGCACCTGC
>CAZURN010000083.1:0-13413 GCA_964623165.1 uncultured Syntrophobacteraceae bacterium | reverse complement strand
TCTATGAGTGCACCAAGAGTTTTCACAACGCTCTGCAGGGAAGTCGTGTCCCGATCCCCGATTCCCACTTGAGAGCCTACGAACACACGAACCGCCAAAATGCGGAAGAGTTGCGGGAAGAACTTGAGTCCGCCGACTTTGTTTTCATCCATGACCCACAGCCGGCGGCTTTTCTGAAGTTTTGTCCGGAGAGAAAGGGTAAGTGGATCTGGCGTTGCCACATTGATGTGAGCCACCCCTACCGCCCTGTCTGGAAGTATCTTCGAGACTTCGTAGTGGGCTATGACGCCAGCGTGTGGTCTTTGTCTCAATTCGCTCAACCGCTTCCACACCCGACCTATCTCATCCCGCCGAGCATCGATCCTCTGAGTGAAAAGAACATGGACTTGCCCTCCCATGAGGTGGAAGCCGTCCGGCAGAAATTTGACCTGAAGCCGGAGAGACCCATCGTGGTCCAGGTATCCCGTTTCGACCGGTTCAAGGACCCGGTGGGGGCCATTCAGGCCTGCCGTCTTGCCAAGAATTACACGCCTTTTCAACTGGTCCTGGCTGGCGGAGGGGCATCCGATGATCCCGAGGGGGACAGGGTTCACAGAGAGGTCATGGATGCGGCCAATGGGGACCCGGATATCCATGTGCTGCTACTGCCTCCCGATGCTCATCGGACCATCAATGCCCTTCAGCGTTTGGCGGACATTGTTCTACAAAAATCGACACGGGAGGGATTTGGGCTCACGGTCACCGAGGCCATGTGGAAAGGGAAACCCGTCATCGGAGGCGACACAGGGGGGATTCGCCTCCAGGTGATCAACCACCACACTGGCTTCTTGGTGAATACTCCAGAGGGTGCGTCCAATCGCATCCGCTACCTTTTGAAACACCGCGACAAGCTGAGTGAGATGGGCCAAAAGGCCAGGAAATTTGTCCTGGAGAATTTCCTGCTCACGCGCCACCTTCGCGAATACCTCACGCTCATGGTGGCCGTTACCCACGATACCAAGGAGAGGATTGAGCTCTCTTGACCCTTGCGGAGTGGTCAAAAACCAACATGGAAATTGGAGCGAACATCCAGCCGGATGGGACCTGCACTTTCGTGGTTTGGGCTCCAGGAAGGGAGACAATTGACCTGAGGCTTCATGAACCCGGGGAGGCTTTGGTTCCCCTGAACAGGGAGAGTCGCGGATATTGGCGTGTTAATCTCGAAAATGTTCGTCCGGGCTCTCTCTACACTTACAGACTGGATGGGCACCTGGAGAGACCGGACCCGGCTTCCCATTCCCAGCCCCGTGGAGTCCACGGACCCTCCCAAGTCGTAAATCATGCATCCTTCTCATGGCAGGACAGTGAGTGGCGTGGCCTTGAACCCGCCCGGATGATCCTGTACGAACTTCACACGGGAACATTCACCCCCGAGGGGTCCTTTGATGCGATCATCCCCCGGCTGAAAACCTTAAAGGACATTGGGATCAACACCCTGGAGCTCATGCCGGTCGCTCAGTTTCCGGGTGATCGGAACTGGGGCTATGACGGGGTGTACCCGTTTGCGGTCCAGAGTTCCTATGGAGGACCCCTTGCGCTCAAACGACTGGTGAATGCGTGCCATGGGTTCGGTATGGCCGTGATCCTTGATGTGGTCTACAACCACTTGGGTCCCGAGGGCAACTACCTTCGGGATTACGGCCCTTACTTCATCGACAAGTATAGGACGCCTTGGGGACAGGCGGTCAACTTGGACGATGCCCACTCGGACGAGGTGAGGGAATTCTTCGTTCAAAATGCCCTCTTTTGGTTTTCAGCGTACCACGTGGATGGACTGCGACTGGACGCCGTCCAAGCCATGGTGGACATGAGTGCCAGGCCATTCCTTCAGGAGTTGGCCGAAACGGTGGACAACTACTCCCGGCAGACTGGAAGAGACCGGTTTCTGTTTGCGGAGAGCGACCTGAACGATGCCCGGATCATCACCCCCAGGGAGTCAGGAGGATATGGGTTCGATGCCCAGTGGTGCGACGATTTCCATCACAGCGTCCACACCCTCCTCACCGGGGAAACGGGAGGCTATTACGCCGACTTTGGTCGGGTGAGCCACCTTGTTCAATCCATCCGCGAGGGCTTTGTTTACAACGGAAATCACTCCACGTTCAGAAAACGGCGCCACGGAAACTCCTCCAGGTCCAGACCGGCCGAGCAATTCGTCGTCTTTTCCCAAAATCACGACCAGGTGGGGAACCGCATGCTGGGGGAGCGACTGTCTCGGCTGGTGGATTTTGAGAGCCAGAAGCTGGGCATCGCCGCAGTGCTTCTCTCTCCCTTCATCCCGCTACTCTTCATGGGGGAGGAGTATGGCGAGACCTCGCCGTTTCTCTATTTCGTCAGTCATTCCGACCCTGATCTCGTGGAAGCAGTTCGAGAGGGGCGGAAGAGGGAATTTGCGGCCTTTCAGTGGGACGGGTCCGTGCCGGACCCTCAGAGTCCCCAGACGTTTCTGCAATCCAAGATCAGGTGGGAGCTTCGGGATCAGGGTGCGCACAAGGTCCTCTTGGAATTCACCAAAGCGTTGATCTCCCTGAGGCGGAAGACCCCTTCGCTTTCGCATCTCAGCAAGGACCACCTCAAGGTACAGGGATCGGAAGAGAGCCGAGTCATCGTCATGAAACGCTGGGACGATGTGACCGACACTCAGAGTCTCTGTATTTTCAATTTCAATGAGCAGGACGTCCGGTTCCGTTTGTACGAATTTCCGTTGGAAGGCATTTGGAGAAAGTGCCTGGATTCCTCCGAAGAAGAGTGGCTGGGAGGAAAACGCTGCTCTCCAGGCGAGCTTCTTCCAGGGGATTCGATCAAATTGGTGCGACGAAGCGTAGCCGTCTATCTCAGGGGAGAAGACTGATCATGGCCCGCTATATCTGCATCCACGGGCATTTCTATCAACCACCGCGGGAAAACCCATGGCTCGACGAAGTGGAGCTCCAGGATTCGGCTTATCCCTTTCACGACTGGAATGAGAAGATCACCGCCCAATGCTATTCTCCCAATGCGGCTTCAAGGATTCTCAATTCGGAACAGAAGATCATTCAGATCGTCAACAATTACTCGAAAATGAGCTTCAATTTTGGACCGACGCTGCTTTCGTGGCTGGAGCGGCATCGTCCCGACACATACGAAGCGGTTCTCGAGGCAGATCGATTGAGCCGGTCAAGGTTCTCAGGGCATGGTTCCGCACTGGCTCAAGTCTACAACCACATGATCATGCCCCTTGCCAACAAGAGAGACAAGGTCACTCAAGTCATCTGGGGCATTGAGGATTTCAAGAGGCGGTTCGGGCGAGACCCGGAAGGCATGTGGCTTCCCGAAACTGCGGTGGACACGGAATCTCTGGAAACGCTTGCGGAATTCGGGATCCGCTTCACTGTCCTTGCCCCGGGTCAGGCCAGGAGAGTGAGAAGGATCCCCGGCGGAGCAGACTGGGAAGAGGTTGAGGGGGCAAGGATTGATCCTTCCACGGTCTACCTTTGCCAGCTGCCGTCAGGTAAGAGCATCAACCTGTTCTTTTATGACGGACCCATTTCACGGGAAATCGCCTTCGCGGGTCTCCTGGCCAACGGTCAAGCACTTGCCGAAAGACTCATAAGTGCTTTTTCCGATTCCAGGGACTGTGCTCAACTCGTGCACACCGCCGTAGACGGGGAAACATTCGGCCACCACCAGCAGCACGGTGACATGGCTTTGGCTTACTGCCTTCACTTCATCGAGTCCAAGAACATTGCCCGACTGACCAACTATGGCGAATTCCTGGAGAGACACCCCCCCATTCACCTGGTTGAGATCATAGAAAACTCTTCCTGGAGCTGCATCCACGGTATCGACCGGTGGCGCGAGAACTGTGGATGCCACAGTGGAATGCACCCCGGGTGGACCCAGGCGTGGAGAGGTCCACTTCGGAATGCGCTGGACTGGCTTAGAGACACTTCTGCTCACCTGTTCGAGGGGGTCGGTTCACGGTTCCTGCTGTCTCCCTGGGAGGCGAGACAACGCTACCTCGAGGTGATTCTCGACAGGTCACGGGCCAACGTTGACCGGTTCCTTGCGCGCCACACGTCGGGTGAATTGAGCCATGACGAGAAGGTCACGGTCTTGCGGCTGCTGGAGATGCAGCGCAACGCCATGTTGATGTACACCAGTTGTGGGTGGTTTTTTGATGAGATTTCAGGGATCGAGAGCGTTCAGATCCTGCAATATGCTGCTAGGGTCGTTCAATTTGTGACGCTCCTTTCCGAGATTCCTGCCGAAGCGGAATTGGTGGCGCGTTTGAAGGCGGCTCCAAGCAATCTTTATGGCGATGGGGCCAAGGTCTATGAGCTGTTGGTCAAGCCTGCCCGGTTGGATCTTCTCAGGGTTGGGGTCCACTACGCGGTTTCCTCACTTTTTGAGGACTACTCAGATGAGATGGGCATCTACTGTTACACCGTCCGAAGAGAGCGCCACGACACCTATGAGGCGGGGAAGCTCCGGCTGGCGATAGGACGGGCGAAGGTGAACTCCAACATCACCTGGAGTGAAAAGACCGTGAGCTATGCGGTCCTGCACCTTGGAGACCACAATATCAGCGGGGGTGTGAGGCGGTTCAAGGGCGACGACGCGTATGCCGTCATGGAGAGCGAAATCCGGGCAGCTTTTGACAGGGCGGACGTTCCCGAGGTGATCCGACTCACGGACAAGCACTTTCGCACCAACAGTTTTTCCCTGTGGCACCTTTTCCGGGATGAGCAAAGGAAGGTCATCGACCAGATTCTGGCTCTGACCTATAACGATGTCGAAGCTTCTTTTCGCAGGGTTTTTGACGGCAGTCACGCCGTCATGAACTTCCTCAAGGAATTGCGGGTGCCCCTTCCCAAGTTTTTCCTGGTTGCGGCCGAACGCATCGTCAACCTTGACCTCATGAGATTGTTTGAAGTCAAGGAGATGGATCACGCCAGGCTGGAGTCGCTCATCACCATCATCAAGCGCTTGCAGTTGGAGCTTGACAGGGAATTACTGGGGTTCAAGGCGAACGAATGGATCACCTGTGCCATGGAGAGACTGCAGAAAGATCCCGAAGAGAGGGAACGCATGGAGGAGATCACCGGTGTCCTGCGTCTGCTCTCATCCGTCGACGTGGTTATGGACCTCTGGAGGCCTCAAAACATTTACTTCTCCCTGGGAGAATCCATCTATCCGCAGATGAAGAGCTACTTGGAGAAGCAGGGGCAGGCCGCAGAGGAATGGGTGCGCTGCTTTGAGGAACTTGGGAATCATCTGAATGTGACCATGCCGTGAACATCCTTCCTTCTTCGACATACAGGATTCAACTCGGGCCTGCCTTCACATTTGAGCACCTGAAGGCGATCATACCGTATCTTTCCCAACTGGGAATCTCCTGGATCTACGCATCCCCGATTTTCAAGGCGCGGCGCGGCAGCACCCACGGCTATGACGTGGTGGACTTCAACGAGATCAACCCCGAGTTGGGAGGTCGCGACGCGTTCAAATCCCTGATCGCCGAGGTCAGGCGACACGGCATGGGGTGGCTCCAGGACATGGTCCCCAACCACATGGCATACAGTGCCCAGAACCAGGTCGTGGTGGATGTGGGGGAAAACGGCCCCAACTCCAAGTACTTCGACTTCTTTGACGTGGAATGGGACCATCCCTATGAAGGGATCAAGGGGAGGGTGCTTGCCCCCTTCCTCGGATCCTTCTACGGCGAATGCCTCGAGAGCGGAGAAATCCAGCTCTGCTATGACGAAAAGGGTTTCGCCGTGAGATACTATGACATGCGGTTTCCTCTCAGGATTGAATCCTATGCTGACCTGCTCACATATGATCTGGCTTCACTGAGAATCAGATTGCCCTCGCATGAACCTGACTTCATCAAACTTCATGGAATTCTCGGGGTCCTCTACGTTCTGAGGACACTCCCACCCGGGGAGGTTTCCGATGAGCGACATGATCAGATCAGGTTCATCAAGATCATGTTGTGGGAGTTGTACAATCAGAACTCCGAGATCCGCGCATTCATGGACGAGACCATCCGGATACTGAACGACCGGCCGGGGAGGGAGAAGAGCATCCGCTTCATGGAGAAGCTTCTCGAGGATCAGCATTACCGTCTTTCCCATTGGAAAGTCGCCGTCGAGGAGATCAACTATAGGCGGTTCTTCAACATCAATGAGCTCATATCCCTGCGAATGGAAAATACAAAGGTCTTTGATCACGTCCATTCGATGATCCTGGAACTCATAGCTGATGGCAGCGTCACGGGTTTGCGCATTGATCACATCGACGGGCTTCATGATCCTTCATTGTACTTGAAAAGGCTCCACGCGAGGACCGGGGGGACTTACACCCTTGTGGAAAAAATACTTGCGTTCGCTGAATGGATCCCGGAATTTTGGCCGGTGGCGGGTACCACTGGCTACGATTTTCTCAATGTTGCGAATGGACTATTCTGTGAGGGGAAGAACGAGAAGGCCTTCGACAGGATCTATTCCAGGTTTGCCAAGGAGACATCCTCCTTCGAGGAGATTGTCCTCGAGAAGAAAAGGTTCATCGCGGAAAGGGGGATGGCTGGGGATGTGGAAAACCTCGCGCGCCTAATCAAAAGGGTTTCGGACCGCTATCGGCGAGGGAGTGACCTCACGATGCTTGGCATCAAGAGGGCTCTCGTGCAGGTGCTGGTGCTTTTCCCCATCTATCGCACCTACTTCAATGGCGATAGCTGTCGCCCTGAAGACCGCGAATTTGTCCGGTGGACTCTTAAGAGGGCCAAGGAAGAGGATCCCGATCTTGTGCATGAATTCCGATTCATCGAGGAATTGCATGATCCGGAATTCGTTGACGGCCTCCCGGAGTCAGATCGGCACGAGTGGCTCGACGCATTGATGAGGTTTCAGCAGCTGACGGCCCCTTTGATGGCCAAAGGATTAGAGGATACCGCCCTCTATGTGTATAACCGGCTCTTGTCGCTCAATGAGGTGGGTGGATATCCTGACAGGTTTGGTGTCTCAGTGGACGTCTTTCATGAATTCAACCAGAAGAGGGTGCAATGTCATCCCCACTCGATGAATTCGACTTCAACCCACGACACCAAGCGGGGTGAAGACGTCCGCGCAAGGATCAGCGTCCTCTCCGAGGTGCCAGGAGAATGGGAAAAGAGGCTCAGAGCGTGGTCGAGGATCAATGGCCGATTCAAGACCATGGTCGATGGCAGACTGGTCCCGGAGCCAAACGTGGAGTACGGGCTTTACCAAAACATGCTGGGGGCTTTCCCGGCCGATGAGGACAAATGGGAGGACTTCCTGGAGAGAATGAAGTCCTATGCAGTCAAGGCGGTGCGGGAGGCGAAGACATCCACCAGCTGGATTCTGCCCAATACCGAGTACGAAAGCGCTGTCCTCGCGTTTCTTGAGTCTATCCTGAGGCCTGAGGGGGACAATGCTTTTCTTAGGGAGTTTCTGCCGTTCCATAAAAAGATCGCGTGCTTCGGCGTCTGGAATTCCCTTGCTCAAACGTTGCTCAAGATCGCATCCCCGGGTGTACCTGACTTTTACCAGGGTACAGAGTTGTGGGACCTTAACCTTGTCGATCCGGACAATCGGCGCCCAGTGGATTTTGCGAAGAGAGTGGATTTCCTGAAAGACATCATCCGCAGATGCGATGAGGACATTCTGGCTCTCATGGGTGAATTGCTTGCGTCAAAGGAAGATGGACGGGTGAAACTGTTCTTGATCCGTCAAGCACTCAAAGCAAGGCAACACCAGCCGGAACTATTCAGTGGAGGGGCATACTTCCCCGTCAAGGTCACAGGGAATCACAGAAGACGGGTGATATCATTTGGGAGGCGGCTGGGAGAACTTTGTGCCCTTGCAGTGGTTCCCAGGTTCCTGGTCGGACTTGTGCAGGAAGACGAGATGCCCTTGGGAAGACATGTCTGGGAAGATACATGCCTTATCCTGCCTCGTTCCTGCTGTGGTCCTTGGAAGAACTGGATTACCGGCCAAATTCTCGAGCGGGAGCGGTCTTTGATGGTTGGGGAAGTCTTCGAGCACTTCCCCGCAGCCTTGTTCGTCAATGTCGATCCCCGGCTCCCACCCAACTGAAGACTCGGCAGGATCTTCCAAGCTCCTTGGTATCACGACGGTGGCAAAGTAGGGATGTCACGACCGACATGGTCGCGGCGGTCAGACCTACAACCCATGAGTCTCAAAACGCGCCTGGGAACCCTCCATCCCTCGGAGGAGGGACGGGGGTCTTCTTGGCCACCGTGATGAAGCCCGTGTGGGCAATCATGCGGTCCTGGGGGCGGGCTCTTCTTTCGTCCACCATCCAGTCCCGTTTCATGAGTTCGAACGTGTTGATGGCCGCGAAGCCGTGCGCCTTGAGTTCCCGGAACATGAGCTGGACCTGGCCCACATTGGGGCTGAGGCTCAGGAGAAGCCCTCCCTGCCGGAGGAGTTTGGACACCGAACCGATGGCGTGCCAGGGTTCCGGCAGGTCCAGGTATACCTTGTCGGCTTTGGCGGTCATGGAGAAGTCCTGGATGTCCGCCACGACGATTTCGTGGTTCAGGGGAGAACCGCCAAAGAACTTGGCGATGTTGTCCCTGGCCGTGGCGGCAAACTCCGGGCGTTTTTCCACGGAGACGAGGAGGCCCTGAGTTCCAATGGCCCTCAGAAGCGACATGGACAGGGCTCCGGAGCCGATACCCGATTCCAGGATGAGGTCCTCCGATCGGATGTCGCCGTAGAAGACCATGGCTCCGAGGTCCTTGGGGTAGATGACCTGAGTCTTCCGTTCCATGGCGAAGATGTAGTCCTCCAGAGAGGGCCGGAAAATGAAGAGTTTGGCACCCTTGTGTGTTTCCAGGTGCTCCCCTTCTTCTCGTCCAAGGATGTCTCTCAGGTGGATGACGCCCAGGTGGCAGGAGAACTGCTCATCTTCCAGCCTGACGAACCACTTCTTGCCTTTTTGCGAGGTGAGCATGACCCACTCGCCTGTGCGAAAACGGTCCAAGGGATGTCCAATCGGATTTCGGGGTTCAGCATTCGAGACAGTTATGGCCGCAGGCTGCTGGGGGCTTCCGGCGGTCAAGCCCGATGCAACTTAATGAAACCAATAGGTTGAAGTCAACCCGTTTCTGACCAAATGTGTTTGCCAACGGTGCTCATAGCTTCTATCTTATTGCCGTCCGTTAGGGTTTCGTTTCATTCAAGGGCATTGTGAAGAGGAGTCAAGCCATGCCGAGCCGTCGAGCAATCACTGGGAACCTCCTGCTGATGGTCTGGACCTTTATTTGGGTGGGTTTGGGCCCTGTCTGGGCCGATGACAAGGCGGGACTCACCGGGTGGGAAAAGGGGAGCGAATATAACCGTTACTATGACGCCGTTGAGTTCGACGATTTCAAGGGGGTCGTGGAGGAGATCAAGGAAATCGTCCCTCTGCCTGGGATGGCTCCGGGCGTGGGCCTTGTGGTGCGCGATCAGGACGGGGACAAGGTCGAGGTGCAGCTCGGTCCCAAGTCCTTTGTGAAGGTCGAGAGCATCGGATTGCGGAAGGGGGACAAGGTCAAGGTAAAGGGTGTTTGGGTCGAAATGGGAGGCAAAGACGTGTTCCTGGCATCCAAGGTGAAGAAGGGTGAGGACACAGAACTCAAGGTGAGGAGGACGAAGGACGGAGCTCCCTATTGGACCATGTCCCCGGAGGAGCTGGCGAAGGAAGCGGCGCAACAGTGAAGATGCGTCCTTGGCAGATTCTTTGCCTGGTCCTGCTGTGCCAGGCTGTTGTGTTTGGAACGGCCCTGGGAGATTCCCTGAGAGTTGTGGTCATCACTGATGCGTCCGGACTCGGTGACAAGGGCTTCAACGACGTGTGCTGGCGGGGTGTGCAGCGTGCGAAAGAGGAATTTGGACTCCAGGCCCAATTCCTCCAATCACGAGAACAGGCGGACTACGTGCCCAACTTGACCCTCGCCGCCCAGCGGTCCGATGTGATAGTGACGCTCGGATACCTGTTCGCGGATGCGGTGCGGCAGGTATCTCCACGTTTCCCCAAGACGCGCTTTGTGCATATCGAGGGTGAAATCCTTGGTGACAATGTCGCCTGTTTCGATTTCAAGTCGGAGGAAGGCGGGTTCCTGGCAGGGCTCGTGGCAGGATTTTACACCAGGAGCAAATGGGTTGGCATCGTGACGGGGATGGACATCCCGCCGGTGGAAGCGTATGTGAGCGGTTTTCGGGCCGGTGTCGACACCGCGGCAAAACGGCGCGGCGAGAGGATCGAAGTGGTGGTGACTTCCGCAGGGTCCTTCAATGATCCGGTGAAAGGAAAATCCCTGGCCCAGGCGCTCATTGACAAGGGTGTCGACGTCATATTTCGGGCGGCTGGCAACACGGGAGTGGGGGTCTTCGAGGCTGTCAAGAGCTCCAGGGAGGTGGCCATGATCGCCGAGGACCTGGACCAGGACTCCGAGCTTCCCGGAAGAATCCTCACGAGTACCATCAAGCGCATGGACGTGGCCGTGTACGGGGCACTCCGGGGAATTGTGGAAGGCAGATTTCAGAAAGGTCATCAATGGCTTGGGGCTCCGGAAGGGGCCGTTGGAATCACTGAAATGCGCCATTCCAGCCATCTGTTTTCACCCCGGGACCTCCAAGTCCTCCACCACGCCCGGGAACTTCTCGCAAGCGGCCGTTTGCGAATACCCCGGCGCACGGAGGAAGTTGATAGTTTCTCTTTCCCCGATTTTCCATGACCCTTTCCCTTTTCTCTGTGCGCCACACCTGAAAGATGGGTCCGATGGTCTCCTCCGGTTTCCAACATGATATTGTGGTCGACCGAGAGGAGAGCGGGCCGTTTCTTTCCATTCGGGGCATCTCCAAGCAATTCGGTTCCCTTTGGGCCAACAGGGACATCTTCTTGGACATCCGCCAGGGGGAGATCCATGCCCTTGTTGGTGAAAACGGAGCTGGAAAATCGACGCTCCTGAAAATCCTCTTCGGGCAGGTGCGTTCCGATTCGGGCACCGTTTTCCTGGAAGGTAGGCCCTGCAGGTTCAGGCGCCCTTCGGACGCCATGGGGGCCGGCTTCGGCATGGTTCACCAGCAACTGCTCATCTTCCCTCAGTTGTCGGCGCTGGAGAATATCATCCTCGGCGGTGAGCCCGTGCATTGGGGCAGGGTTCTCTGGAAAGAAGCCCGGGAGAGAGTGGAGGGGCTCATGCGTCTCTTCGGGTTCTCCATTCCCCTGCTCACCCCGGCTGGGTCGCTCTCCTTCGCACACAGACAGCAGATCGAGATCTTGAGGGCCCTTCATCACAATTCCCGTATCCTGCTCCTTGATGAACCGACAAGCCTACTGGGACCCCGCGATGTGGACCGCTTGATGGAACTCCTCTCGTCTCTCAAAGATCGGGGGCAGACGATCCTGTTCGTGAGCCACAGGCTCCCAGAGATATTCAGGATCGCGGATCGGATTTCCGTTCTTCACCGGGGTCGCTTTCTGGGAACTTACACAGTCGATGAAATCACACCGGGAGACCTTGCGGGCATCATGGTTTCCGGAGTCCCTTCCCCAGTTCCGGCCGCTCATGCGGATCCATCCCCAGGCGCTCTTGAAGACGTTGAGCACAGAGCGGGCGAGCCTGTGCTCCAGATACTGAATGCCGTCACGGATCCCATGGATCAGGAGTCGGGGCTTCAAGATGTTACCATGGAGGTGTTCTTTGGGGAAATCCTCGGCATTGGCGCGGTGGTGGGCAATGGGGAGCGCTCCCTCGCCCGTCTCATAGCGGGCATGACTCAACCGGTGCGGGGGGAGGTCCGGTTCAAGGGGCAGAGCATTTCCAATGCCTCCGTTTCCAACCGCATGAGGATGGGTATCCACTGGCTTCCGGCCAATCCCCTGGAAGAGGGACTCGCAGCAAATCGCCCCTTATGGGAAAATCTCCTGCTGGGTCGACAGCGCGAGAACGCCTTTCAAACCATGGGATGGCTCAGGAAAAGCCACATCAAGGATTGGGCGGCCAATTGCCTGGATCGCGCCCATGTGAGTTTCTCCTCCCCCTTTCAACGGCTTTCTTCACTGTCGGGAGGAAATCAGCAGAAGGTGGCATTGGGCCGAATCATATCCGATTCAACCATGTTGGGCGTTTTGGAACAGCCGAGCCGCGGTCTTGATGTGCGCGCACAAGAGGAAATCCACGGGCGCATGAGGGGGTTGAGTGCCATGGGGGCTGCCTTTGTGGTCATCGCATATGACGTGGATGAACTTCTAGCCTTGTGTCATCGAGTGGGCATCCTGTTTCGGGGGCGTCTCATGGGAACGGTGTCAAAGGCGGATGCATCGCGGGAGCAACTCGGCCGTTGGATGATGGGTGTGGAATGACGGGACTCATGAGAGACGCAACGAGTGGCGGGAAGGGTCTCATTCTCGCAGCGATTCGGCCCTGGATGCTCCCAGCAAGGTTACTTTCCGCTGCCTTGGCTGGAGCTGGCATCTTCGTGATCATCGCCCTGCTGGCGGGAATCGGGCCATGGGGGCTCCTCTCGGCGATCTGGGAGGGGGCATGGGGGAATGCGGATGTGTCTGCCGCGACCATCACGAAGATGACTCCCCTGATCCTTACGGGGCTAGCGGTTGCCTTGGCTTACCGGGTCAACCTCCTCAATATTGGGTGTGAAGGTCAGCTGACCTTGGGAGCTCTCTCAGCGGCAACAGTGCCCCACCTGGCAGGTTCCCTTCCGTCCTGGCAGGTTCCGCTCATTGGCATGATGGCCGGATTGGTCGTGGGTGGTCTTTGGGCATATCCTGCAGTGTGGCTGAAACGAAAGCGGGACGTCCATGAAGTGATCACCACCCTTCTCCTCAACACCCTGGCCATCTACATCGCTGAATATCTTGTCCTGGGACCCCTCGGCGACGGGACGGCCATGGGGAGAACCAGTGAAATCCCGCAGGCCGCAAGGCTTCAACCGATTCTTCAAGCGGGCGTACTCGGGATCACTGCAGCTCCTTTCGGTGCGCTCATTCTCGCCCTTGCGCTGCAGTTGTGGCTTTCCAAGACCGTTTGGGGATATGAGGCCACCATGACGGGGAGCAACATGGCTGCGGCAGAGGCATCGGGAATCGCAGCCGGGCGTTGGCAGGGGCGGCTGTTCCTGTTGAGCGGCGCACTGGCCGGCCTGGCGGGGGCACTGGAAGTGCTGACAGTCCATCAACGGTTTTACCGGGCTTTCTCCCCGGGGTATGGATTTGACGGCGTCGCCGTGGCCTTCCTGGTGGATTGCAGGCCAGGTCTGGTGTGGCTGAGCGCGAGCCTCATCGCCAGCCTTCGAGCGGCGGACAAGTGGCTTCAGTTGGCCCTCGGCATATCTCCAA
>CAZURN010000082.1:0-13640 GCA_964623165.1 uncultured Syntrophobacteraceae bacterium | reverse complement strand
TCTCGAAGCCGTTCAGCGAGAGCTGGCAGCCTTCCGCCGACGTGGTCGAAACCGAGGGGAGCATCGTGGTGAAGGCCGAGCTTCCTGGCTTGGAGAGCTCCGACATCGATGTGTCCATTTCGGAGGATACGCTTACCATCAAGGGAGAAAAGAAGAGAGAGGAAGAAAGGACCGGAGAGCGGTTCCATTCCGTGGAACGTTATTACGGCTCTTTTCAGAGATCCTTCCGCCTCCCGGCGAGCATCCAAACCGACAAGGTGGAGGCGACTTTCGAGAGGGGAGTGCTGGTCATCACCCTCCCCAAGACTGAAGAAGCCAAGAAAAAGGAAATCAAGGTTCAGGTCAAATGAGCCCTAATGCTCTCCCGAGGACATGACCGCAACCAGGTGGCTTCTGTTGGTCTGTCATATCGGTCCACATCAATGGGCATATGATTACAAATTTTGTCTGGAAATCAATTTCGCAGTCATCAGGTGGGGTGAATCCATGGAGACTCTTGATGCCATCCGTACAAGGCGAAGCGTCCGATCATTCAGAGACGGACCGGTTTCAGAGGATCTGATCCGACACCTTCTTTCATCGGCCATGAGTGCCCCTTCAGCGGGCAATCAGCAGCCATGGCATTTCGTGGTCATTGACGACCGGCAGATCCTGGACGCCGTCCCCGACATCCATCCCTACGCGGCGATGGCTCGCCTGGCGCCCTTGGGTATCCTTGTTTGCGGCGACACGACACTCGAAAAGTTCAAGGGGTTTTGGGTGCAGGATTGTTCCGCAGCCACTCAGAACCTCCTTCTTGCCGCTCACGATCAGGGACTTGGGGCAGTGTGGACAGGGATATACCCTCTCGAGGAAAGAATCCGAGCTTTTAGAAACCTCTGCGGCCTGCCTGAACACATCATCCCCCTTGCCCTGGTCGTCGCGGGCTGGCCGGATCGACAACCAGGCCCCGAGGACCGTTTCCGTCGAGATCGGGTGCATCGCAACCGTTGGTGAAGGGACATGCGAGTCGGCCAAGTCAGACAGATACCGTGAATCGCCACTTGCAGAAGCACTCCGGGGGGTGTGGGTCGGGAGGGGCATAAAGACACTCCACCACGATGGCCGGATCGATCTCGTGGGCGAAGTTGGCGAATTCATCGTAGTGCATGGCCTTGCATTCGTATTCGCCGAGGCCGTGCTTGATCCGTGCCTCCTGAGGCGGACAGTGGGGAACGGAAAGAAGGATTTCCCCCGCCTTTTCCTCAATCTCATACCCGACCAGGATGGTCCATGGAAACAACCGCAACGCACTCACAAATCCATCGAGTCCCTTTTCATGGATATTGAACCGCTTCTTCAGGTTCTTGGCAGCCAGGGACGCGGCCTTTCCCCAGACACGCTGGTTCAGACGCTCGGCGGTGGCGACACCGAACTCCTCCTCAACGTATAGAAACCAGAAGGCGTCCGCCACACGGTAGTGCCAGAGTAGGAATTCAAGATATTGTCGCACTTGGTGTTCATCCATTGCATTGATGATTTTTAAATCCACGCTGCCCCTCCATAATTGTTGATGCCCAGTTGGCCCATGGCGGGACCAGGCTGCGTCCTCGTCCAAAGGGCTTGTTGCCTGTGGATCGAATCATACCGCAGGGGTGAATTTGCATGCAAACCCTAACATTTGGAGAGCCTGTCGACACTATGAGTGCCGCCTTACCCCGACCCTTGATCAGTGCCCGCAACCTCACGCGTCTTTATCGGCTCGGAGCCGCCGAGGTGGTGGGAGTCAACTCGGTCAACCTGGACATCGCAGAAGGCGAAATGGTGGCCATCAAAGGCAACAGTGGTTCGGGCAAGAGCACGCTTCTGGCCCTGCTTGCTGGCCTCGACCGACCCTCATCAGGGCGCCTGGAGGTTGCGGGCCACAGTCTGCAGGAGGCATCTGAAACTGATCTGACTCGCTTTCGTCGCGATGTGGTGGGGATTGTCTTCCAATCCTTCAACCTGCTCCCCACCCTTACCGCCCTGGAGAATGTGGTCCTGCCTGCACTGCTGGCAGGCCGTCCCAGAAACACCGTGGAAGCCAAGGCCCATGAACTATTGGACTGGCTCAACCTTGCATCCCGCAAGGGACATCGGCCTGCCGAACTCTCAGGAGGAGAGATGCAACGCACAGCCATCGCCAGGGCCCTCATCAACGACCCTCGAATTATCCTGGCCGACGAACCAACGGGAAACCTCGACAGCTCCAATGGGGATATCGTCATGGCCCTGCTGGCCCAACTGAATCAGGCGCACGGGCGCACGGTCATCATCGCCACCCACAGCACCCTTGCCGACGCTTATGCAAGCCGGGAGTTCTACATGAAGGACGGGTCGATAGCCGAGGGCAAATGGGCCGCCTGAAACTGCTTCTGCGTCTATGGATCTGGTTTACCTTTCGCCATATGCGGGTTCACTTCTGGCGCACGCTGGCAGTCCTCTTTGGAATCGGCCTTGGCGCCGCCGTGTTCACGAGCGTTCGTCTGGCCTCAAGCGCATCGGTGCACTCATTCAAGAAGAGCATGGAGGGCATCACGGGCAAGGCCGATTGGAGTGTCGTATGTCCCGGCAAGGGTGTTCCCGAGGAGATCGTCCCGAAACTTCTGAGGCACCCTGCCATACTCCACGCATCTCCAGTCATGACCACCTATGTGAGGCTGGCCGGGGAACCCAGGTCTTTCTTCCTCCTCGTGGGTGTAGACCCCATCCTGGATCAACCCTTCCGCACATGGCAGGCAGCCGGTACTCAAGCGGGACTGCAGCCCGCAGTCTGGTTGGACCTCATGACCCAGCCCTTTTCATTCATCGCAGGGCCTGGCCTTGCCAGGCATCCCGGAATCGACCCGGGAGGCACGGTCGCGGTGGAGCATGGCCAGGATCGAGCCAACTTCCATATCCTTGGAACTCTCGAGTCTCAGGGGTTGGCAATGGCCGATGGCGGGGATGTCGCAATCACAGACATTGCCACTTTCCAGGAGTTTACGGGCTATTTCGGCGTGGTGGACCGTGTCGATCTCATCCTCAAACCCGCAGCCTCTCCATCGGACATGGCCGCCGTACGGGCTGAACTGCCGGACGGGGTGGCTCTCGAACGGCCTTCCGAAGCGAGCGAATCTGGCGAATTCATGATCCGCTCGTATCAATTGAACCTCTCCGTCCTCAGCTTCGTTTCGCTTTTTGTCGGCATGTTTCTGGTTTACAGCCTTGTGGCTCTTCACGCCAAGTCGAGGCGTCCGGAAGTGGCCATCCTTCGTTCCCTGGGTGCCTCATCCCGCCTCGTCTTCTTGATCTTCCTGGTCGAGGGTGCCTTCTTCGGCGTAGTGGGATGGGTTGTGGCCATACCCTTTGGCTCAGTTCTGGTGAGGGAACTGCTGGGAATGGTGAGCTCCACCATCAGCCTCCTCTTTGTGCGGGTGCGTGTGGAGGAGCTTATTCTGAATCCATGGGAAATCCTCATCTCTTTTGCCCTGACCGTTGGGGTTTGCCTTCTGGCGGCCGCGCAGCCGGCGAGGCAGGTCATGTTCGTTTCACCACGCGAAGCCTTGGTCATCCACGAAGGGGCCTCGGGGAAACGCGGGACTTCTGTCGGCCGGATCTCCCTTTTCGGGGTGCTGCTCATCGCTGCCGTCTGGCCCATTTCAAAGATTCCAGCGATGCTCGGCATCCCCTTTTCGGGATATGCCGCCACGTTCTTCATGTTCCTCGGCTTTTCTCTTATTTCCCCCTGGTGTCTCAAGACGGCTGGAAGGGTCGCCTCCCCTCTTCTTCGAAAATCCATCGGTGAACCGGCATACCTTGGAGGGCGATATGTGCACGACGCGGGAACCCGGGTGGCCATATCGGTGGGTGCCCTCATCACCGCCGTGGGGCTCTTCGTCGGCCTGGTCATCATGATCCACAGCTTCCGGAACACCTTGGAGCTGTGGGTCTCGGAGAGTGTCAGCGGGGACCTTTTCCTGCGCCCCAAGATGGCGGACATCAACCGGTACCGCACCCCCCTGCCCGAGACAGTCATTGCGGGACTCGGGAAGCTCAAAACCTCCGTAGCCCTCATGCCCTACCGACGGATCTTCCTCCATTATGGGAAGAAGAGCCTCTATCAGTTCGACTCCATAGATGTGGACGTGTTCATGGATCATGCACGGTTCCTCTTCATCGAAGGCGATGAGGGCAGGGCCCGAGCACCCCTCGCGCGGGGCGAGGGAGTCCTCGTCTCGGAGGTCTTCGCAAACCAAACCGGCCTTTCCGTGGGTCAACGCTTTAAGGCGACGATCCTCGGATTCCCCCTGGACTTGCCCATCCTTGGAATCGTCCGGGACTACCGCACCCAGGGAGGAGTCGTCTTCCACTCCCTGCCCCGACTCCAAGAGCTAACGGGTGACAGGTCCTGGGGCGGCGTAAGGGTTTTCCTCACCGGAAACCCGGAGGACCGTGAGGATGCGTCGCGGAAGCTTCGGGATGAACTCCTCGAGGTCATGGGCAACGCCGCCGCGGGCATCGAAATCACCACGGGCCGAGAGCTTCACCGCGCCATCATGAGAATTTTCGACGAAACCTTTGCTGTGACTGGCGTTCTCCTGTTGATCGCGCTCCTTGTGGCCACTCTCGGCATTGCAACCACCCTGACTGTCCTCGTCCTCGAGCGGACAAGGCAGTTGCAGACTCTGCGCGCCGTTGGGGCAAGTTTTGGCCAGATACGCGTGATGATCCTCTGGGAAGCAATCCTTATGGTCCTTGCAGGAGAGTTGATCGGCCTGGCCTGCGGGCTCCTCCTATCCCGGCTTCTTGTGTTTGTCGTTAACCTTCAGTCTTTTGGCTGGACCTTTATCTACAGTGTCGATTGGGCTGCAATTCTTCTCTCACTGCCCCTTATCCTCACAGCGGCCCTCGCTGCCGCTCTCCCGGCGGGTCAAGCCATCCTCAGACAATCTCCTGCTGCGGCCCTGAGTGAAAGGTGAGCGCTTCGGTGAATGCGCATGCCGCATTTGGAGTTGATCTGGACTCGGAGTTCTGAAAAGGGTGGCATTACAGAAGTGCCATGGAAGATCTGATCCAATGGATCCTCGGTGCAAAAGAGTGCGTCCATTGATGACAAAGCATCTCTTCGCAAATGCCTTTGGCTTTGAGTCCCTGCTTTTCACGCATGTCCAGAAGGAACATCCCGTGGCATACAATAATGCCCAACACCATTTCGATCCCTCGTCGCCCGAGTTCCCACACTGCGGGGACCACAGAAGCCGGAAGAAGACCGGTGCTGAGTCCCTGACCCTTAGTCTGGTCGCTTGGGCTGGACTCATCCTGTTCACAGGATCCTGGATGAATCCCGCCCCGGTCTTCGGGGGCGATGAAAGCGGGTTCACATCCGTTGATGGGAACTGTGATCTGCAGTTCCCCCGAGATCATGGAGCCCATCCTGGTTACCAGACCGAATGGTGGTACTACACGGGAAACCTGCAATCGACGTCTGGAAGCCACTACGGTTTCCAGCTCACCTTCTTCCGCCGACAAACCGCCCCCTTGGGAGAAAAGGACCGATGGCCACAGCCGCCATCCCCTTGGCGTACTCTGCAACTCTATTTTGCCCATGCTGCAATATCCGACATCGCCGAGGGGCTGTTCACGCACCGGGAAAAGAGGTCGAGGGGTGCATTGGGCCTGGCTGGAGTCCGGCAGGATTCGCTGGGAGTCACCAAGATATTCCTGGAGGAGTGGGCCGCCATCATCGGACCAACAGAGCATTCCTTGAGTGCGAGTTCAGGCGGCTTGGGAATCCAGCTCAGCCTCAAGCCGGTAAAACCTCCGGCACTGCATGGCAAAGGCGGAACCAGTCTCAAAGGGGCCACAACCGACAGGGCAAGCTGTTACTATTCCTTCACTCGCCTGGAGGCTACCGGATCCCTGGTTGTCGCAGGAAGAGAGATGACCGTTTCCGGGACCGCCTGGATGGATCATGAATTCAGCTCAGCTCCCCTGGAGCCGGTTTACGTGGGTTGGGACTGGTTCAGCCTCCAATTCTCCGACAAGACCGAGCTCATGGTATACCTGCTCCGGAAGAGGGACGGCTCATTCGGCCCGGCGTCAAGCGGGACCTTCATCGATCCCACAGGGGGTACCCGTCACCTGGCTCGAAACGACTTCACCATGGAGGTTCTCAACTCCTGGAAGAGCCCCCGCTCGGGAGCCACCTACCCGGCAGGATGGCGGCTTCTTGTTCCCACTCTTGATCTGGACGTGGCCATTCACCCGAACCTCTTGGACCAGGAACTTGAGACGGAAGCATCGACAAGAGTCACCTACTGGGAAGGAAGCGTCTCGGCTCAAGGGACGTCGCGAAGCCAGCCCGTGCAGGCGGTGGGCTATGTGGAGCTTACTGGATACGCACACCCCCTGGAAGCCCTGCAATGATTTTCTGATGCGTCTCAACTCGGGCTTGCCTGGGGCCAAACAGTGGTAGTAAATGCAGGGACCTGAACCTTGCCACACATTTACCAACACGTCGCCCTTACGGAGCTGAACCAATGAAACCACAACTACTCGCCCTGCTGACTGCCATCGCCTGGGGTGTCGGAGGATACTTCGAAAAGAAAGGGCTCCACATGGGCAACCTTTCTCCTCAAATGGGCATCACCATCCGTACTGCCGTGGCACTTGCCATCCTCGCCACAGTGAGCTTCCCTGAATGGAAATCCTTGTCTCAGGCAGGCGGAAAGGCTCTCTGGCACATGGTCATCGGTGGCGGGATCGTGGCTGGGTCCGTGGGCATGCTCTGCTTCTATGCAGCCATTAAGGGAGCTCCACTGGGAAAGGTCATGCCCATCGCATTCACCTCTCCCCTTTTCGGAGCCATCATGGGACTGTGTTTCGGCCATGAGACCCTCACGCTGAAGACCATCGCGGGCATGATCCTCACCGTGGCAGGTATCATCCTTCTCACCGTGGGATAGCCATGAATCCCAATCGTCCTTTCCTGCATTGGAATTGCCAACCGTAGCCAAATGCCAGCACAAAGTGATCGGAGGGGATAGACGGACACCGACTGGTTTGGTGTCGGTATCGCTAACAGGACAATCAACAAGGATTTCCTGCCTGCATTGCGACGCCCTGCACTTCCATTCCCTGAAAGATGGTTCTTCAGTGACCCGCCACAGGATCAGATAAACTTCGTTCAACAGTTGTCCTGCAAGGCGTAGCAGGACTCTTGCCATCCATTTCAGGGTTTCTGTGCAGGGTACGTCCAGACAACTCACCACGTGTCCTCCAACAGCCATCACCACAACCTCCAAATATCTGTCGGTTTCCTTAACAGGTTTCTTTCGGAGATTCTGATTGAATTGACAGGGAGACAGCAGCACAATGATGATCAGGCCAACTGCCACATTGTCAAATCACTGCTTTTACTATATAAATAGATGCAAACCTCTCTCTGATGACGATAATGCTCTGGGTTTCCTCCTCCAACTCGCTGTCGAGAAAATTTACAGTTCTCTGGTTCACACAGTTTCACCCATGAAGATCCCCTGAGAAGAGCCACTTTTCTATTAGTATATTCACCAGTTACATGATCACACCAAACGGATTTCAACTTGGCATAATTGTTGTAAATATACTTTGCGCCGTATAGACAGACCGTAGAGTGAAGAGGTGCGAAGGCTCTCAAGGTTTGAAGGCGGGTTTTACGTTTACCAATCAGGGTCGTGACCCCCATCATCGGCCCTCGTTGGAATGCAAGGAAGGCTTGGTTTCCCCCAAAACCAGGCTTTCCTTTTTTTATGCCGTGTGTCATTGGGCTGCTCTTGTTCCTCCATTGGGCTGGGGTGAATAGCAGAGCTTTCCATTTGCGAGGGCATCGTGGTCGACCGTTCCCCTCTTGTTGTTTCAAAGAATCCTCATCACCCGCTTGAATAATTCCAACGTTTGAGTATTTTATGGCCTCTTGTGGCTGATCTGTCTCTCTTGGACCGTTCAGATGGGGCTGTGGATTCCAAAGGATCGGTGCCAACTTCAATCGGAGTAGAGAGTGAGAGGCCCGTGAGGATCTGTCTGGGCTGTATCCCAGCAAGAGAAAAGACCTTTCGCCAAGCTGGAGCAGGGCGTCACAACAGGATGCACAAGAGGTTGCGAACGGGATGAGAAGCATGTGGAATTTGTTACGCGTGGGAACTTTGGTTTTGGCTTTGGTGATATTCGGAGACTTCGGGACCGCCGCCTGCTGGGCGGCTGAGTACGGAACCTACGGTGATCCAAGCCTCCACTCACCTGATCAGGCTGAAAGAGGTAGGATACTTCGCCTTCAGATGGATTTGCTGGTCCTTGGGCAGAGAGTCGATGAAAGGGATGCCTTCTTGGTTGCCGACACGGCCATTCGGGTATCCTCAGTCCTTGCCAGACAATACGAGGTGGAGAGCTCCCCTTTGTGGCACAACATGCAGGTCAACCAAGGCACCAAGAAGCGAGGACTGTGCTCGCACTGGACCACCGACCTTCTTTTACAGCTCCGCAAGCTCGATCAGAAGAGCTTTGATTTTCATTGGGGCGTCGCGCACCCAGAGACGGCTTGGCGAACACATAACTCCGTGGTTGTCACAGCCAAGGGTCAGGCATTTGAAGAGGGAATCGTTCTGGATGGATGGAGAGACTCTGGCAAGCTCTTTTGGAAGCGAGTCAAATCAGACAAATACCCGTGGAAGTACAGGCGGTATCCATAGAACCTTGGATGCATTCCTGCGCAGTGCCCAAGGACCGGGGCAACATCACCCGCGTAAATGCCCGCCCAGCGAGACTGCGTTTGGATCCTCAGTATTAGGGTAGGGTGCACCTCGCGCGGGGCGAGGCAGTCAAATGACTCACCCTGAAGATCCCCAAAAAAGAACCCGCGAGTGCCTCGCTTTGGCTCTCGCGGGTTCAATGTCAAATCACGACGCAGGCAAGAAAAGCCCTTGCCGTGCAACTAGTCCGCCACGGCGACAACGGGCACCGGAGCCGCTTCCCGCTCTTTGGCATACTGTTCCTTGACCTTGAGGAGGAACAGGACAAACGGCCGGTACGCCAGGTGAGCCCACTTGGCAAAGGGCACCTCGAGCACCAGCATGGGAATGGCGACCATCATGTGGATCACATAGAGGAAATATGTGGGGAAAGGCCAGTCGAGGAGCCGGGTGAAGTGGATCAAGATCCCTGTCATGGTGGTCAACTGGAGCAGAATGAGGAACATCCAGTCCGTCGGGTGGGAATGCTTGTAGACGGATTTGCTCTTTCTCAAACGACCGACGATGGCGTAGGTGGTCCCGTACATGATGGCAAACGTGGAATAGTAGCCTATGAGGCGGATTGGATGCCACAGGGAGTATTCCGGCAGGTCGCGCTGGAACTTGATGTTCTCGAAGCCGAGACCGTTGATGAAGACCACGACCAGCAGGAACACCGAGGCATACCCAGTCATGATCATCAGGTGGACGAACCACTGCATCCGGTCCGTGCACAATCCGAATCGTTTCTGGGTGAGCACGTGAATGAGGAGGTCCTTGGCTTGCGCAAGATAGGTGCGAAGCGGGATCTTGAATGCCAGATCGCCCATGATGATTTTGAAACACCTGAAGACGTTGCTCAACAGGAGAAACGAGAGGATTGCCGCCATGACGAGGTCCGCAATCTCTATCTTGTCAGAAGGCCATACCGAATTGAGGTGGGCATGATCCCAGTTGGGCTTTCCTGTGTTGAAGATCAGCAGACCCAGTCCCACCAGAATCGCGACGATGGCGATGGCCATCACCTCGAACCTCTCCGACGTGTAGAACTTCCTGGCGAAACCCGTCCAATCATACATGGATGTGAGCCATCTTCTGGCCACCATCATGGTCTCGCCAGGTTCGGCCCCACGGGGACAGCGGTCTGAACAGTCCCCGCAGTAGTAGCACAGCCAGGGCTCAGGAGAACTCAGAATCTTGTCCTTCTGCCCCAACTGCATGTATCGAACGAATTTTCTGGGAAACTGGTTCTCCGGTGTACTGAGCGGACAGACGGCCGTGCAGTTTCCACAGTGGTAGCACTTGTAGGCATCCTTCAGTCCAAATGCCTCGAGATCCTTGATCAGATTCGGGTCAACCTTGTTGCTCATGCCAAGCCTCCTCACAGCAAGAGATTGATGCCTCCAACACTCCGGCAATTCCAAAAGGGCAGTGTCGACAGCCTAGACGACCAAGAAATTCGGTTATTCCATTTGAGAGAGCAGGAGCCGGGAAGAAATCCTCGAAAGGACCTCCGACCGGCTCTTAACGCACACGGGAGCTTGAGGCAGCTGAGCAGCTGCGGGCTGCTCAGGGTCGCGGGCTGGCGATTACACTAAGATCATGAAACACGATACGGGGAAATCGGAAATGTCATGCATTGCCCTGCCCATTTCCGATTTCCGGCAACCAAATCCAATATCAATAGCCCTTGTAAGGGTTAGGCCCAACCTCGGCCAAGCGATCCGCAAACTCGTTGAGCAAATTGGGGAGTTTCTCCCAATCCGCAATGGAAACGGTTTCGAACCGCACCCGATCTGATTCGAGGACAAGTCGATCCAGGGTTTCCCTGACCTTGCTCAGGCGGATATTAGCCAGTTCACTACCCCTGATGAAGTGGCACTGATAGTCCTCTCCATGCTGACATCCCAGGAGCAGGATGCCGTCGATGCCCTTGGAGAGCGAGTCGGCGATCCAGACCAGGTTCAGGGACCCCAGGCAGCGAAGCTGGATGACACGCACCCAGGCGTTGTAAGTCATGCGGCGCAAACCGATCATGTCCAGGGCGGGGTAGGCGTCGTTTTCACAAGCCAGGACGAGGATTCTGGGTTTTTCGTCGTATTCCTCGGGAACCTCGATCGATTTGATCATGTCGCCGATCATTCCCACCGAGTAGTTCTTGAAGCTGATGATGCGCTCAGGGCAGGAGCCCATACAGATGCTGCAACGACGGCAACGGGTGGGCTGCGGAAGCGGGTTGCCCTTTTCGTCTTCGTTGATGGCACCGAAGGGACACTCTTCCGTGCACCGCTTGCACTGGGTGCAGCGCTGCATGAAGAATTCGGGATAGGTCATGTCCCCGGCTCTGGGATGGACAGCCTGACCGCGGGTCGTCAACTCCACGCACTGGATGGCCTTCATGGCGGCACCTGTTCCATCCTCAACCGAGGCGGCAATGCCCATGGGCCGGCGCACAGGCCCGGCAGCATAGATGCCCGTCCTGCGGCTTTCATAGGGGAAGCAGATGTAATGGGAGTCAGGGAAGCCGTATTTTAGTGCCGGGGGCTCCGGTCCCTGACGGTACTGGAGGTTCAGGATGTCGGAAGCCAAGATGATATCGGGGCGAACCTGCATCTCGTCCTTCTTCTCCTCTTCGCCCTCTTTGGGGGCCATGGCCTTGACATCCTCACCGAAAGCCGCTGCGGGGACCATGCCCGTCGCAAGCACCACCAAGTCCACGTTCTCGATGGTGACACTCTCCCCCATGAGCTCATCATGGCCCTCCACCGAAAGCTGACGCGCTCCCGCCGTCACTTGGGGGGACTGACACCTTATGAAGATGACACCCTCTTGCTGGGCCTTCCTGTAGAAATCCTCTCCCTGCCCAGGGGTGCGCAGTTCCTTGTACATCACGAACACATTGGCCGCCGGGTTCTGCCTTTTGATCTGGACGGCCTGCTTCAGGGCCGTGAAACAGCAGACGGAAGAGCAATAGGCCAGGTGATCCGGGTCCCTCTGCCCGGCGCACTGCAGAAACACCGCGTTGTTCACTGGCTGCCCGTCGCTTGGCCGCACAATGGAACCGGACTTGAATTTCTCCTCAAACTGCACGTTGGTGATGACGTTGGGGGACTGGCCGTATCCGAGCTTGGCATCGAGCTTCTCAGGATCGTAGGGCTTCCACCCTGCCGCCATGACAATGGCACCCGCCCGGTGATCCGCAGTGGTGCCGTTCTGTTTGACGGTCACATCGAATACACAGGGGCCCCCCACGATCTTTTCCACCTTGGACCCGGTGTAGACTTTGATCTTGTCGTTCTTGGTCACCTTGCCGATGAGTTCGTTCACGGTGTTGGGCTGGATGTCCTTGTATGGGAAGGTCACCCGCATGGCCACGTTCTTCTGGAAGCCGCCGAGTTCATTATCGTTCTCCACCAGGATCACAGAATAACCCGCGTCCGCAGCCTCCAGGGCTGCCGTGAGTCCACTCACCCCACCACCCACCACCAGAACATCCTTGCACATGTCCCCTTCGGGCTGGTAGGGCACCGGCAGTTCGCTGCGGTCGGCCTTGACCGCTCCCATGCGCAGGTAGTCCTCGGCCATCATCTGCGTGTCTTCATGACCTGCTTCCTGAGACCACACCACCTGCTCCCGGAGATTCACCCGTTCAACGATGCACCCGTCAAAGTTGAAGACATCATACATGACCCTCGGCGAACAGGCTGCGATCACCAGGGCATTCGCTCCTTCACCTGCAATGTCGTCACGGATCAACTTCACCCCATCCTCGTTGCACAGGTTGGGGTGGGTCTTGCAGATGGGGGCTTTGCATTCCTTGGCGGCCACGCCGCTGAGCTTCTCGATATCGAGAGCCTCTCCAATGCCACATCCTGAACAAATGTATATCGCTAACTTTTTATCCATCGAGCTTACCTCCTGACAACGGATTGGATGGCTTTGAGTGCTGCTGCCGTACCATCTTGTACGGATTCCGAGACCGCCAGGGGGGTCCTGGTGCAACCCGCGGCGAAGAGGCCAGGAGCGGGTTCGAGTGAAGCAGCGAATCCATAATCATCGTAGTTGACCGTCGTGGGGATCTGCGTCTCGGAAGTGTTCGGCTGCATTCCCGTCGCCAGGACTACCAAGTCCACGTTGATCTCATGGAGTGTCATGGACGCGGTATCCTCCACTCGTAATATGAGGTTCTTCGTGGCTTCGTCCTGTTCAATCTTGGCCACCTTGCCTTTGAAGAACTCCACATTCTGGTCTTCCTTCACCTTGCGATAGAAATCCTCAAGGCGATCCGTGGCCCTGATGTCGATGAAGAAGATGGTCACTTTGGCTTCGGGCAGTTGTTCGCGGACATAGGTGGTCTGCTTCATGGAAGCGAGGCAGCAGATGGTGGAACAAAACGGCAGGTGATTTTCATCCCGGGATCCGGCGCATTGCAGGAATGCGACCGTCTTGGGTTCCTTGCCGTCAGATGGCCGCAGGATCTTGCCCCGGGTAGGACCGTTGAATGCCGCAAGGCGTTCCATCATGACATTGGTGATGACATTGGGATACTTGCCAAAGCCATAGGTATCCAGCTTGGAGGCATCATAGGGCTTCCATCCGGTCGCCCACACGATGGCACCCACCTTCAAGCCCACGGTCCTGGGCACCATGTCAAGCTCGATGGCGCCATAGGGACATGCGTCCTTGACCTTCTGGGCCTCGCTGCTTTTCACCAGGGCGGGATCCAGCACATAACGCAGGGGAAAGGCCATGTCATGGGGCAGGTAAGCCGCCTTGATCTTGTCCATTCCATAGTTGAACGGGTTGTCGATCTCCATGGCGCAGGCTTCGCTGCACTTGTTGCATGCCGTGCACTTCTCGTTGACAAAGCGGGGA
>CAZURN010000081.1:0-13815 GCA_964623165.1 uncultured Syntrophobacteraceae bacterium | reverse complement strand
TCCATGAGATTCTCCTTTCAAGTTCGAGTTGTGTGCGCCACTTTGGCGCTGATGCCTCAATTGGGAAAATAGTGACCGAAGATCATACCGCAAATGGTGGACATGACGACAACCAGGCCCACAAAAACGACCGTTTTCTTAGTACCCATGACACTTCGGATCACCAGCATGTTGGGGAGGGAGAGGGCCGGGCCGGCCAGAAGCAGGGCCAGTGCCGGGCCGTTCCCCATCCCCGAGCCGATGAGCCCCTGCAGGATGGGGACTTCTGTCAGCGTCGCGAAATACATGAAAGCCGCCACAATTGCTGAAAAGAAATTGGCTGCAAGGGAGTTGCCACCCACCCAGTTCCTCACCCACTGGGAGGGGATGATCCCCTCCGTGCCCGGTTGACCCAGGAGCAGCCCCGCCACCAGTATTCCGCCGATGAGAAGCGGCGTGATCTGCTTCGTGAAGCCCCAGGTGGAGAGAAACCACTCTTCGGCTTCGCCTCGGGTCGTCGTGATGAGCACCGTGAGGCCAACAATGCCCGCTCCGAAGGCGATGAGGGGTTCATGGGGGAAGGCGAAGGCCAGGGCCGCGACGATGATCCCGGCGACAATGACCTTGATTGGCTTCACGCGAAACCATGCGATGAGCTCAACACCAAGGGCCACCGCGAAGGCGCCCGTCAACCACCATTTGATCGTAAAAACGGCATTCCACAATCCCACCGGCTCATCAGCCCTGCCCCAGGTGGCGGAGATCAGGAGGCCGACCATGGTGGCAAAGTAGAGGACATTCACCCAGAGAGGCCGTTCGACTTCCGCGGGGGGCATGTGCAGCGCTGCCTGCACCTTTTGTTCCTCTTCCTTGATGAAGAAAAAATGCATCAGCAGTCCGATGACAACGCTGAAAAGAACCGCCCCCACCGCCCGGGCTATTCCGAGGGGCAATCCGAGAATCCTTGCAGTGAGGACGATGGCCAGAATGTTGATGGCGGGCCCGGAATAGAGGAAGGCAATGGCCGGCCCGAGCCCGGCTCCCCGCTTCCAGATCCCGGCAAAGAGCGGCAGCACCGTGCACGAGCACACCGCTAGGATGCTTCCCGAAACGGAGGAGACACCGTACGCGATGACCTTGTTGGCCGTCGGTCCCAGGTAGCGCATCACGGCGGCCTGTGACACGAAACAGGAAATCGCCCCGGCAATGAAAAAAGCGGGAACCAGGCAGAGCAACACATGTTCACGGGCGTACCACTTGACCAGGGCGAGCGATTCCAGGACCGCGTTGGTGAACCGCTTGCTCTCCAACGGTAACCAGAAGGCCGCCAGGAACATCCCCACGATAAACACCATGGGCATCCAGATGGTTTTCCAGTCGATGAGACTCGGCTCTGTTTCTTCTTGAACCTCCACCAGGTCGTCCTTTGAAAGCGTCTTTTCAGCAACTTGAGCATTACTCATTTCACAATCTCCTATTTTAATCCGTACTGAACCCTCTCCTGGAATCAAGGTTCAGGCAAGGTTCCGTCTTTTGCGACCATCCATTTGATCATCATGCCCCATTCCTTGCAGACTCTCCGCCGCCTGCCTGATTTCCTCCGAATCCTCGAGCCAGTGCCTCAATTGGCCCGGGAGACTGGCCGCATAAGGAGACCTCCTGCCGTCGGAGACGCGATAATGAACCCGCAGTCCTTCCTTGCGGTACGTTACCAGTCCTGCCTCTTCCAGGACTTTGAGATGGCTGGAGACTGTCGGCTGAGAAATCCCAAGCGCAACTCGAATCCTGCAAACGCGCAAATGCCCCTCTCCGACATCCCGTTCCTCCCGTGTTTTCCCTGTGTGCTACCCATGGGAGTTCTGCTTTCTGCAGATGTCCTCGCGTCGAACCTCGTGGAGAATGCCAACCATTCGGACAACTTCGGAATCTTCCTGGAGCCAGTGCCGCAGGTTCCCAAGGATCGCGGCTGCATATGGACTTGTATTCCCTTCGCCCAGGGTGTAATTGACCCACAGGCCGCTCTTGCTGGAGGCGACCAAGCCGGCATCCCCAAGGCTTTTCAGGTGCTTTGAAATGGTGGACTGGGCCAGGCCGAGGATCTGTTGTATTTCACAAACGCACATGGACTTGTGTTGAAGCACTTTGAGGATCTTGACCCGGCTTGGATCGGACAACGCTTTCATCACCCGCACGAATTCTCTCACTGCTGCCTCCATATAAATCGACGTATGGTAATATAACAAAACGGGTTGTGCTGGGTCAACGACGTTCTTTCACTGTCCTCACAGGGTTTCTTGGGATAATGTGGAGACATAACTGCATATAATTAAATGAAATTCTCTCTAATACCGGACTATTTCAAGAAGTCGCGTCATTCGCTTAGAGCCTATCCGAAAATCTCATATTCCAAATTCAGAATATGAGATGAGTCCGCAAGGCCAGGAAGGTGTGATGTCCCTGAATTCCGGTCGGATGACGTGAGGTCAGCACCTGTCTCAAATCCCGTGAGCAGAACCGAGGAACGATTGTTGACTCGAAGTCATGCATGGAACGTTCATGGCCTTCCCTTCAAAATTCGCTGTGCAATGGAATGTTTCTTGTAAAGCACTTGAAGGCATATCCTGCCTGTACAGGTTATGCCAGGGTTAATGGGCTGGCGCGGCGCTCCAGGATTTGAAATCCAAGCGATCGTCGTTCTTTTGTTCTTCTTGGCCAAAAGCGAGAGAAAGGTGAGGTGCAGGGATATGGGCAATAAGGTCATTTTTCTAGAGGTCATCGAATGGTTCGATCCATCGGGGAAGGCCATCGTTCAGCGGATCCCCGAGGAGGGCTCCGGTGAAATCAAATACGGCGCGCAGCTCGTGGTCCGCGAGAGCCAGGCGGCTGTCCTTTTCTATAGTGGAAAGGCTTACGGAGCCTTTGTTGGCGGTCGCCACACACTGAAGACCGCCAACATTCCCCTGCTCACTAAGGTTTTGAGCCTGCCCTGGGGCATGACCAGCCCCCTCCGGGCCGAAGTCTATTTCGTGAACCTCAAGGTATTCACCAACCTCAAGTGGGGAACCCGGGATCCCGTGGCCTTCAAGGACTCCCGCCTGGGGCTCATCCGGCTGCGCGCCTTCGGCGTCTTCAACGTGAGGGTCGTTCAACCCGTTCTGTTGATCAACAGTCTCGTGGGTACGCAAGGTTTTTACACGACAGAGGAGATTGAGGAGTACCTCAACCGGGTCATCGTGTCGCGCTTCAATGATTACCTCGGTGAAAAACTGGATTCCGTCTTTGATCTTCCCGGGCAGTACGACGACCTCTCATCGGGGCTTGTTGCCCATCTCCAGAGGGATTTTCGGCAATTTGGCCTTGAGCTTTCGCACCTCTACGTCAATTCCATCACACCTCCCCCGGACGTGCAGCAGGCCATCGACGACAAGAGCAGACTGGCCGTTTTTGACGATTTGAATCAGCTCATGAAAATGAAGATGGCCATGGCCGTCGAAAAGGCATCGGCCACGCAGGGGGAAGCCGGAGCCGGGCTGGGCATGGGCATGGGGATGGTCATGCCGGCCATGGCCGCTCAGTGGGCGACCCAAGCATCCCCGGCGAAGCCCGACGGTGACTCGACGGCCTGCCCGGAATGCGGACAGCCGGTTCCCTGCGAATCACGGTTCTGTATGCATTGCGGCCATCAGTTGTTGGTTTTCAGTCGCTGCGTCCAGTGCGGCAAGAACCTGCCGCCGCATGCCCGGTTCTGTTCGCGATGCGGCCAGGCCGTCGAAGCCAAACTGCAGCCCAGGAAATGCGGAAAGTGCGGATCCGAGAACTTGCCCGAGTCAGTCTTCTGCAACCATTGTGGCGAGCGTCTCCAGGCATGACACCGGAAATCCCCATTGAGCTCCGCTGCCCGCAATGCAGCGCCCCGGTCATACTGGAAGAGAGTGACCGGATCTTGTCCTGCGCTTTCTGCCGCGTTCGCCTGTGCCTCTCCTTCGGCGGTGCGGCGACATACTGTTTGACCACTGCGGGCATTCCGGATGAGAACTTGGTCTATATTCCCTACTGGCGATACAGAGGAATGTCGTTCTTCGTTCACGGATTGGAAATCGGACACCGGGTAGCCGACAACTCACATCTGGCCATTCCCGGGTCCTGGCTTCCGCCGAGCCTCGGGCTTCGCCCCCAGGTTTTCAGGCTCAAGCCCATGGTGTCCGGGAGAGGAAACCGCTTCTTGCAGCCACAGCGTTCCTTCGAACAGGTGCGAATGAGCATGAACGGGTCAGGATGGGCTGATTCTGACAGCGCCGAAGGGCCGGAACAGCCAAGGTCCTTCGAGGTGCTCATCGGAGAAACGGTCCAGCTGATCTATTCACCACTGGTTTGGATGGACAATGTGCTTTGGGACCCCATCACCCATCGAGCGATGACGGGAGCAGACACCGAGTTCCTGGGGCGGATGGCGGATGGGCCGACATCGGGTGAGTCACTCCGGTTTCTTCCCATGATCTGTCCGAAATGCGGCTGGGATCTCGCCGGAGAGAGGGATACGCTTGTTGCCGTATGCAGGAACTGCCACTCTTTTTGGGATTCAAGAGGAGGCCGATTTGGCGAGCTGCCTTTCAGTGTGCCGCCCTACAGTGACCCGGGAGACCTTTACCTTCCGTTCTGGGCGGTGCGGGCCAAAACCTCAGAACTCCAGCTGGAGACGCAAGCAGACCTCATTCGGCTGGCCAATGCTCCGACGGTCATCCCTCAGATCATGGAGGAACGAAGCCTCCTGTATTATGTCTCAGCGTTCAAGGTGCATCCACAGCTTTTCCTCCGTCTGGCGCGGACCTTCACTCTAAAGCAACCGGACACGCGTCCCATCGAAGAGATCCCCAGAGCCCCGCTCCACCCAGTTACACTGCCACTCGAAGAAGCTCTGGAAACCCTTCCCATCCTGGTGGGTTCCCTGGCTGTCCCCAAAAAAACCCACCTTCCTCTACTGGGCAAGATGCGGTTCCAGCATATCAGCTCCCAACTGACATTCTTCCCATTCTTGCTCAAGGGTGGCGAACTGCTGCAGCCTGAGCTCGGAATCAGCATCAGCCGGAACGCCCTCAACCTGGGCCGGCTGATCTGAGAGTGCATCGGCCGTGACAGCCATCATCAAGTCGCTCGAGGGCAACAGGCGCATCGCAGGCGTTTTGCATCCGTCCAGAGAGAATTGGGTGAAATTCAGTCGCTGCGGGTGGTGAACGGTTCGTCGGTCGACCGGGCGATGGTTGAGTGACGAATGGCTGCACGATTCGGTCAAGCTGAACCCAGCTCGCCATTGCCAGATATCTCCGCTCTTTCCTGAGTGATACAAGAACAGTTTTCTGCTGGCCCTCATGTCACATGTGATTGTCCCCTGTGAATGCAGTAGACTTGAACAATACCCGGACTTGCTCATCTATACCGCTCATTGCCAAGGTTTGATGTCGGGAGGCTGCGAAAGATGTCTATCGGGGCCACCGCCGCGAACATTTCAAGGTGGACAAGGATGTTGCCGTTGCCCGTGATTTTGGCGAGGAGATCCTTCACGGTGGCAACATCAAGATACTCGAGGGAGTACTGCCGCGCATCGGCGAGGTGTACTAGGAAGGAGTCGAGCGGCTCATCGTTCAGACTCAAAGGATTGTGTGCTCCCGTACGGGGTCGAAATGCATCAGGCCATGAGTTTTCCCATGAAACATGTGATTGCCTGTAGCCGGGACACAGGGCCCTTCGAACATGTTTGAACGCCTCGGCTTGCAGCAGATCACATGCACCGAGGGCATCTGCCAGATCGGCAGGGAAGGCTCAAAGCTCCTAATGCTCAATAGTGGATTCCAGACAAGCCTGGAGGGAGTATGCGCCATCGGTGGGGCAAGAAGCCAGGTGGCCGTGTTTTATGGCGGATCCCATGGGTGTCGGGTGGAAAGTCTCACGAGATACCCATGAATGGGCGAAGGACAAAATACAATCCCAGTACTGCTATTGCGGCACCTGCGCACTTCTTGAACCACAGGCTTCCCTCATGAAAAGAGCTGCTCTCGAGGAGCTTCTTGACCTTGGCAGTCGAACTTCCTGCCACGGCAATCGGAATGCAGTGGCCGATGCCGAAAAGAAGGATGTAAACAAGACCGGTGATGATCTTCTGCTGGATGGTGATGATTGCAAGGATGGGGGCGATGAAGCCGAAAGTGCAGGAACCGGAAAGAATCCCATAAGCCAGGCCGAGTACAAAGGCTCCGATCAAGCCTTTGATCTTTATTCGGCCCAGAAGACCTCCCGACATGGAACAACTCGAGAACCCCCACATGTCCAGGGCTACCCAGATGAGGATGGCCCCCACCAGGATCGTCCAGTAAGGACCGATCTCGCCCAGCATGCGCCCAAGAAGAGTGCAGACAATCCCCACCATGGCGATGGAGATGAACAGCCCAATACTGAACACTCCCGCATAATAGGCGGCCTCTCTGACCCTCAGAGCCTTGTTCTGGCCTGCGACGTAGCTCACGATGAGAGGAATCGATGCCATGTGGCAGGGGCTCAAGGCAACGCTCACCATCCCCCACAGAAGACAGCCCAACGCGGCGATCATCACCCCACCCATCATCCAGGAGTTTATCGTCAGAAAAGCCTGCTCCAGCATCATGCGTGCTCCTTCGCTGCCCATTCATGTTCAAGGGATTCTATCCAGGGCCCGACGGCCTCGTTTGAACCTCACAAAAAGGGGTTCCTTCTGATCGCTTTCCTGGGGATCACTTCACACCCAGCTTTTCAAGCATTGCCACAACGTCTTCCTTGCTGATGAAACCTTCGTGCCGCTTCACCTCGTTGCCCTCACTGTCGTAGAAGATCTGAGTGGGTATGGACCGGATGCCGAACTTCTTCCCCTGCTCCTTGTTCTCCCAAACGTCGATGAAGTAAATCGCGGCCCTGCCTGTTTCATGATACTCCTTCTCGAGTTCTTTCATGATTGGGGCCATGAGCTTGCAGGGGATGCATTTCTTGGCCCCGATGTCCACCATGGTCACTTTCCCTTTGACGGGGATTTCAGGAATTTCAGGAGCCGGCTGATCAGCACTCGTTTCATCACCTCTTTCAGGAGTTTGTTCTGCGGGCTGTTCCGCGGCTTGATCCGCACTGTGCGATGTGCTGACCACCCCAGGGAAGGTCAGCGAATACACGAGAGCCAGCATCACAAGCAATCCCACACCTCTTCTCACTTTGAACTCCTTTGAACACTCACTTCTTGCCATAAAAGTCACCGCCGTCTATTGTCCATGGTTGCCAGGCTTTTGACCGGGGATGTTACATGCATAACTTATGCCAAGAGGGCCATTCTGCGACGTCCATGCGTCAATCGGCTGCATGACGGGATTTGCGGTGCGTGCGGCGGGATGACAAGGCTCTTTGGCTTCGCCGGCTCACGGCAAGAAATGTCGAAGGCATATTCCGGGCTGCAAGCGGTATTTCACGATGAATCAGCAGGTTATCGGCTGAAACGGCGGTGGCGGGGTTTGGCGGCAATTCGACATAAATGTCGAGAGTGGGGATGCCCTCATGAAAGTCCCACGGTTAAGTTCCTGGATTTACTCCTTGTCCATCTTGATGCGATGAGCCGCAATCTGGCATAAGCAAGAATTCTGATTGCATGTCGAGCCGGACGAGTGATGGGGAATGGCTTGCCAACTATTGAGGGCCATCATCTTTTCGAGACTGCTGGCAGGCAGTTGAGGTTTGACTATCGGTTTCATTCATGAAGAGTAGCCATCTCCGACCGATGCCGGAGCATGGTCAATTGCACCGGTCGGTACTTTCCGTGTATTCAAAGGAGAAGCCAATAATCACGAAGCCAACGGGTTTCATGCACAACTCCGGGTCTCGATACAGGCAGCGGTTTCTTCAACCCGTTGCCGTCGCTCTGGTTTTTCTGCTCTTCGGCGTGCTGTTTTTCGGCATGGCCATGATGGATCTGAACCGTCTCGAGGCCCTCCTGCTCGATGCGTTGAGAAAGAAGGCCCTATATGTGGCGGAAGTCATCGAGAAATCGTCCAGCGAAAAACACAGGCGTCTGAGTGGAGGTGGCTACCCGTCCAGGAGGGTCTATGGTGGTCTTGCCGTGGACGATGAGGCTCTCTCCATGCAGGAGGGTTTGGCCGGCCCGCTAATCGAGGTGGCGAGGCACATCGACTTGCTGGAAGCCACGGAAGCGGACTACCAGGAGAAACTCCATGATTTGATAGCATCGGCAAACCTTCGGGCAGTGGCTCTCCTCGACGGCAGGAAGCACGTCGTCTTCGGGACAGGCCCCCTCCCGTCCGACATCCTGGCATTCGCAAAAGCACTGGTTGAAGGCAAGGAAGAGCTGGTGGTTCAGTTCTTCCATGGGATGAAGGATGAGGACTCCCTAGGGCTTGTAGGGGTTCGCCGGCGAGAAGGAAAGGGGGCTGTGGTGGTCGCCCTCGATCGAAAAGCCGTCGAAGCCCGGGCTTGGGCCATGGCAATCCAGTCAGCCCTGGAAGAGCTTCGGTGGGGTAGAGGGATCGTTTATCTTGCGGTTGAGGATGCCCATGGCCGACTGCTCGCCCGCGCGGGGAATCACCCGGAGGAAAAGGTCGAGGCATGCCTTCTCCTGGCCAGCGCCACGAAGGGCTCGGACAGCTACAATGGAGAGTGCTTGAGGGTCGGTGACACGAAATTCCTGGAGCTTTCTTTTCCATTCCAGTTGCAGCAAGGCTTTCTCGGGACGACGCGCGTGGGGATTGAGACCCAGGAGACGGAACAACTGCTTGGCGAGAACAGGCGGCACATCTTCCTGTGGGCGGGAATGATGATCATGATCGGCCTGTCTGCGATGGTCGTCCTCTACCAGACTCAGAATCGACATGTGGCCAGGCTGCAGGCGATGCAGGAGCGGTTGCATCATGCCGAGAGGGTTTCCTCCCTCGGGAAGCTTGGTGCGGGAGTGGCCCATGAGATTCGAAATCCTCTCAATGCCATCAGCATGGCGGCACAAAGACTCCAGCGCGAATTCGCTCCATCGGATCCGGAGGAAAACACGGAATTCAACGGCATCTCTCATATCATCAGGGACGAGGTCAAACGTCTAAATGGGATCGTTGAGGATTTTCTCTCACTGACCCAAAACAACCAGATGGAATTCCGCGAGCAGCCGGTGGGTCCCCTCCTTGACCGGGTGCTTGCTCTCACCCGTGAAGAGGCGGCATTGAAGGGGGTCAGAATCGAGAAGGACTGTGGATCCAAGGTCCCGAGGATTCACATGAACAAGGGCAGAATGGAGCAGGCGCTCCTCAACATCGTCCGAAATGCAGTGGATTCCATCACGGACGCGGGGGTGGTGACCTTGTCGTGTCAGGAAAAAGGGAAAGGATGGACCGCCATCGCCGTGCGGGACACTGGATGTGGAATCCCTGAGACTGAGCAGGGACGCATTTTCGATCCGTTTTACACGACGAAGAAGAATGGGGTGGGCCTGGGTTTGGCCATCACCCATGAGATCATTCTCGCCCATGGAGGAGAGATTCGGGTACATAGCGAGCCGACGAAGGGCACCACATTTGAGATACTGCTCCCGGCACCATCCCGGGCCAAAACATAGGGACCAGTCTCACCAAGTGACTTTGCTCCGCATATGAAGAGGTAATTTGAGCTGATGAATGATCTCGACATTCTGATCGTCGAGGACGAACTTTTCCAGAGGGAAATGCTCAGGGACTTCCTGGTCAAGGAAGGCCATCGCACGGCTGAGGCCGATAATGGGGAAATGGCCCTGGACTTGATTGCAGAGCACTCCTTTGATCTGGTTCTTCTTGATTACAGGATTCCCGGCATGGACGGCATCGAGGTTCTGACGAAGGCAAGAATGGCCAATCCGGAACTCGAGGTGGTGATGATCACCGCGCACGGCACCATAGAGACGGCTGTCGCTGCCATGAAGGCCGGTGCAAGGGACTACATCACCAAACCCATAGACCTCGACGAACTCACCATCCTCATTGCCCGTATCGCGGATCGGCGAAGACTCATCAAGGAGAACGAGATCCTGCGGGAGGAATTGAAGGCCATAGGGAGCCCCTCCCAAGCGATCCTGTACAAGAGTTCCAAGATGGCTGAACTGGTCAATCTTGTTGCCAGAATTTCGCCAAGCCAGGCCACCGTCCTCATCCAGGGCGAAACAGGAACCGGCAAGGAGCTTTTTGCCCGGCTCATACACAGCTCGAGTCCCCGCTCCAGCCATCCCTTTATCGCCGTCAACTGTGCGGCCATTCCGGAATCACTTCTCGAAAGCGAACTGTTTGGGCATGAAAAGGGGGCATTCACCGGAGCGTTACAGCGGCGGGTCGGCCACTTTGAGCGAGCCAACGGCGGGACGCTCTTTCTGGACGAGATTGGCGAACTCAGCATGCCCGTTCAGGCGAAGCTTCTTCGATTCCTCCAGGAGCGGGAATTCCAGAGGGTTGGCGGTGAGAGGACGCTCAAGGCGGATGTGCGTATCATCAGCGCGACCCACCAGGATCTTGAAGGGCGGGTCAAGGAGGGAAGCTTCAGGGAGGATCTCTTCTACCGAATCCATGTGGTGACCCTGAGCATTCCACCGCTCAGAGAACGCCGGGAAGACATCCCCGTCCTGCTCGATCACTTCCTCAAGCGTTTCGCCAGGGAAAACCGAAGGAACATCGAAGGGATGAGCCGTGAGGCCCGGGATCTTCTCATCAGATACGATTATCCCGGGAATGTGAGGGAGTTGGAGAACATCATCGAACGAGCCGTGGTGGTATCCCGTGGCCCGGTCATTTCCGTGGGGGACCTGTCCCTCCAGGAGGCGGCATGCAAGGGTGATTCCCGTCATTCGCAAGACAATGGCTCTCTCCAACAGGCGATGGAAACGCTGGAGCGGGGGATGATCCAGGACGCGCTGGAAAAAGCCGAGTTCAACCAGAGCCAGGCGGCGAGGATTCTCGGTTTGAGTGAAAGGATGCTTCGGTACAAGATCAGAAAATACGGGCTGAAATGAACCTTGGTGTAGCCACCCAGAGCAACTGTGTGTGAAAAGGCGGCTGATCGAATCAAGAAGCGTTAATCACTGGGGTTTCAAGGCGGAAATCCTGATGCTCGCAACGGATGAAGAGATGCCTCTCTGCTCCTCCTCCGGCAGCGCCATATCATTATGGATTGACTCGGTGATCGGACCTGCAGCCATGAGCCCGATGGGATGGACATCTGCGCCGAGCACCTTGATCTCTCAGACGCAAGATGATGGCCTGGTCTTCCCCAGGCTCCGAACACCCTTGATGGCCTGCCTTTCCTCCGATGAACAGGGAACCGGGCATGGGCCAGGTACCCTGTTCACTTCCCTTTCGAACCCCAGCCGCCTGGGTTAAGGAGAAGCGGTGGGTAAGAACAGGGGAGGCTACAATCAGGATTCAAGCCGCTGAAATGCCAGTTGGATCAATGAACGGGTCGACTTGCTCATCCAAATGAACTCCAACCCGGCGCCGTAAACGCCCTCGGACAATGGCATGTACCACCGGACCTCCACGAGGATCCTTGCCATGGCCGCGTTGAGGTAGACCGTCAACTCGAAACGGTTGTGAAGCCCCAATTCTGAAAATAGACTGGACCCTGAAGACCTGCGGTCCACTCGGATGCAGCATCCCCCCTCCGAGATATCCATCAGGCGGACAGGAATTTTTGCTTGAGAGTTGGATGACGCAGACTCCAGGATCCCATTCCATTTCACCTTGAAGCGTGGATGCTTTCTCCTTTCAGTGCCGTCCCAGGTCAGAATTTCCAAGGGCAGGCGATCAATGGATTGGCCCTCGCCAATCTGATATCCGCCCCGCTCAATCCGCCTTACTTCGAGTTGGTTCAATTTTCTATCTCCTGACCAGGTTTCCTTGCGTCAACGAAGAGTTCATTGCGCCTCAGGGATTGATCAGTTCTGCATTCACATCATCAGAAATCCTCCTTTGTTCAGAGTCGATTTGGTTCTGCAGGTTTCGCAAAGTCTGTGGAAATGGCCGAGATGATGCCAGTCGCGGCTTGGGGTGACGGTTTTGAAATTCCAACATCCAAATTGTTGTGAGATATCTCCAGAGGAAATCACAGCGGTTTGGAATCTCATGTTAAGAAATTGAAAATCATTAGACAATACAAGGAATTGGAAACAGTCACGGCAAAAAGACGCAAACGTGCATCGTCACAGGCGATATCGGCACATGAAAGCCTATGCGGGTTTCATTCCAAATCCTTTCACCGTGAGTTTTGTTGATTTAGCTGGTTTGGCGGGCATTGAAGGAGAGCCGCGAAAGAGGGTGGTCGGCCCAAGGGGATGAAACCGGTGAAGAGGAGGAATGAGGGAGTCTTCGTATGGGTGGAGGCATGCTGGAAGACTTCTGGAGGGTCCTGCATGCTTCCATGTTCGTGGCGGAGTCCCTCAGGAACGTCAGGGTGGGATCACAACATTAGCCAGAACGAGGAGGCTTTGGGAAGGCCGTTCAACCTGAGAAAGCCTGTTGGCGGGGTCATGAGCTTTCGGTATTTAGGTCCCGTTTGGCTTTTTCGATGAACTCCAGGAGTGTTTGCATTTTGCTCTCGGGCTGTTGGTTGAAGCACCTGTCCCATTCCTCTTCTCCCAGTACAGCCTTGAGATAGGCTTCCACGGGAAAGCGGGCCCGCCAGCACACAAGAGCCTGACGGCAGGGCAGGCGACCCTGTTCCCGTTGACAGTAGCTGAAGGTCACCTGCCCTCCCAGCCTTGGGCATCGTATTTCCATTTGTTCTATCACTGCTGTCCGCTCCCCGATCAAAAGGTAATGTCCGATGTCCAACTTACGGCTCAACCTTACCACAGATTCGGAAATCCGGCGATACACTGGAGTCCTCCCTGAATTCCCTGCCGTACAGGTTTCAAAGGCTGGTTCAGGACATCCTGGGGGCAATGGACTTCAGTGCCCGAGGCGCCATGAGAGGGTTTCCCTCTTCGTGTTCCAGTGGGGACAGTAAGTAACGGATTGATAAATGGAGGCTTTTTGCTTTGCGTTTTTCCTGGAACTGTGAGTAAAGATTCGAGGTCTTGTTGCCACGGCTGATTCCGGGTTGTCCGGAGACAAAGACAGAAATGGAGGTTACACCATGGACCAAAAGACTCGATGGGTTTGCCTTGCCGCCGGTTGTGGCATCGCCCTTTTGGGGGTCAAGAAGCTTTATGAGGAAGGAGACTGGGTTTTGGCCATCCTTGGCACCCTCATCGTCGCTTTTTCCGCTTCCGGCATCATGAAGGGCAGACAGAAGAAAGACTGAGGGAAATGGCCTTGACGGGCCAATGCAAATCTACTAACTTTCGTCGACTTGAGGGGCCGCCGGCTGAGTCCTTTGTTTCGTAATCGATTGAGGAAACTGGAAAGATGGAAGATCTGAATGTCGTCATGCGTGAACGGATCGAGAAGGCGGAGGAGATCGAGAAGGAAGGCACGCCGATCTATCCCAACGGATATCCGGTCCCGCATCGCATTCAGGATCTTTTGCGGGACTACGGGACCCGAACCGGCGAGGAACTCGAAGAGGAATCGGAGACGTTCACCGTCGCGGGTCGTATTGTCTCTGTCAGGTCATTCGGCAAGTCCGTTTTCATGCACCTTCTGGACTCGGGAGGACGGATCCAGGTGTACATCCAGCAGAACAACCTTTCCAAGGAGCACTTCGCCTTGGTGAAGAAGCTGGATGTCGGGGATATCGTCCGAGCCACCGGCAAGCTCTTTCGAACCCGCACCAATGAACTGACGCTCCTCATTAGGGAACTGATCCTTC
>CAZURN010000080.1:0-13992 GCA_964623165.1 uncultured Syntrophobacteraceae bacterium | reverse complement strand
AGGCAAACGGTCATGCGGACAGGGAGATCCTGCTGAGATTCGACTGCCTCATCAAAACTCGTACCCCGAAGTTTGAGCAGTACTACACGTCGAGAACAGAGAATGATTTCAAACGAGCGGAAAAGAAGATCAATGAAGTCTGGAGGGGTATCTCCAACGGCGTATTCATTCCAAACGACGGGTCACAAAACTGGAGATGCAAGAATTGCTCATACAAAAAACACTGCGACGAATGGTTCGAGAGGTGAACACCATGACGGAAAAGATCATAAACGATGCGCAGGAGTTCCTGGTCATCGACTACGGCGGCAGAACGAGAAGGATCCTGGACATCACGACCCTTCTTCAAAACCACACGGAGGATGCGGTCATTCGATTCCTGAAGGGACTCCTGAGGGAAAAGCAGAAGCTGATGAGGCAATACCTGGTCAAGGACAAGACGAGCCCTTACCTGGATCAACTCGTCTCTGAAACCTTCCGGATCGGCATGGCCATAACAGTCCTGGAGCGAGAAAGCGAGGTGAGTATCAGCAATGCGCTTAAACAAGGAACAGGAGAAGGCGGCGAGCTTCATTGAGGGGATCTGTGCTGTCGTGGCGGTTCCGGGGTCAGGCAAAACAAGGACCATGATGGAGAGGATTGGCAAACTCGTCATTGAACATGGGGTAGCACCAGAGCAGATTTTGGGACTCACGTTCACAAGAAACGCGGCAGAGGAAATGCGACAACGACTGATCCCAGTATTGGGAAATCAGGCATCCAGAGTCACACTGAGCACCATCCACAGCTTCTGCCACTATTTGCTTCGAACAGAAGGGAGGATCTTCGAGATCCTCTCCGGAAGAGACCAGCTTGTTTTCATCAGGAATGTCATGAGGGATCTAAAAGTAAAGAATCTCTCCATCGGGATGGTCATGCAGGAAATCTCACTTGCCAAAAATAACCTGATCTCGGTCGAGGAGTTCAGGACCCTCTATGATGGCGACAAATCCATGCTGAAAGTGGCAGATGTCTACGAGCACTACGAGTCTGAGAAGGAGAAGAGGTATCTCTACGACTTCGATGACCTCCTGGTCAGGGCATATCAACTGCTCAGCGAGAACCCTTCCATCCGGGAGAAGTATGTCGAGCGTTACCTGCATCTGCTGGTCGATGAGTACCAGGACACTAATCCCTTGCAGCTTGAAATCCTGAAGACCCTCATCGAAGGTTCCAACAACGGCTCCAGCTTCTGGGTCTGTGGTGACGACTGGCAGAGCATCTATGGGTTCATCTCCGCATCGGTCCGGAACATCATCAACTTCGAGCAGATGTTTCCGGGTTCAAGGATCTTCATCCTCAACCGCAACTACCGGAGCACCCCACAGATATTGAAAGTCTGCCAGAACCTCATCGAGCACAACGAGCGTAAGATTCAAAAGACACTCATGACCAAGAATCCCGATGGCGAGGAAGTTATAGTCCTTGAAGGCTCTTCCGAAGAGGGGGAGGCTCTTAACCTGGTCAACGAGATTCAGGAGCTCATCTGGAACAGGGGATTCGAGTACAAGGACATCGCGGTCCTTTATCGTGCAAACTTTCAGAGCAGGGTTCTGGAGGAGTGCTTCTCCCAGCACAAGATCCCCTACCGCATCGAAAATGGTCTTGGTTTCTACAATCGCCCCGAGGTGAAAAAGCTCCTGGACTATCTCAGGGTCATCTCTGACCCCAATTCCGATGCCGGCGACGAGGCATTGCTGTCCATTCTGAATGTCCCTGTTCGCTACATCGGAAGGAAGGTCATCACTCAGCTTGAGGAAGAAGCAGGGAGCAAGGGGGTCCATCTCTACGAGGCTCTAAAGTCGTTCAGACCGGATATCCCCTTTATCCGGAAGAACGTCAGGGAGCTTGTCTCGTTCTTGGACCCCCTGACCCAGCTTGCCCATACCCTGCACCCAGCGGAAGTCATCAATCTGTTGAGAAACAATCTCGACTACGACCGCTACGTCACGGATGAGGATATCCCAACACCCGATGACTCCAAGATCCAGAACCTCAATCAGCTACAACTCGCTGCGACACGGTTTTCCAGTATCAAGGCATTTATTGAATACACGGAGACCTTCCAGGACGAGACTACCAATGACGAGGAGGGGGTATCCCTCATGACCATACATAAAGCGAAGGGGCTGGAGTTCCCGGTCGTCTTCGTGGTCGGACTGGTCGAAGGGATACTCCCCTCCAAGAAAGGCGACATCGAGGAGGAGCGAAGGATCTGCTTCGTTGCCATGAGTAGGGCAATGAAGCTGCTCTTTCTCTCTTGGTCCCACACCTACCTGGGGCAACCCTCAAAGCGCTCCCTTTTTCTGGACGAAGCGATGGGGGTCAAACAGGACCCATAAACCCCTCCAGAACCTTCTAAAACCGTCCACAGCAAGAGAACTCCCTTAAACCCTATCTCGAATGGGGAAGGATCAATTTTGACCTTCCCCTTACTTATCAAAGAGCAGGTTACTGCCAGAAAGGAGAACATCTATGTCATTTGAATTACTATACTTTCGCGATTCCGACCGGATCGTGAGGAAAAAGAAGATGGGCAGCGTCATCCTCTCAACGTTGCGTTACCTTGATGATGTTCTGCAGGGGACACTCTACAGGGGGGAACTTCTGCGGCAGGCTCTCTCTGAAATGGATTGGAGGCAGGAACCCCTGAGCATTCTGGACGGGCGCCGCTACCAGTACAAGGGTCTGCTTAACGGGGTGGCCATCGACGGCAGCTTTTCGAGCTACGAGTACGTGCAGGATGCCCTGCTCAGGCTCCAGGTGGGATTCGACAAGAAGAAGATCGAGACAGGTATCGTCCTTTTGACCGCCCTGAGAAGCGAGAAATCCCCTCTCGGCAGCACCAGGGAACTGGTCGAGCAGGAGATTCAGGACCTCTACCCCACCATCAGCATGCCCGTGATCGTTGCCCTCTTCGACCTGGGGAAACCCGGCAACTACACGCAGGAGACCAAGGGAGAAATCCAAAATGACCAGACAGCCGAAAGCAATGCTGACCCTGCAGATGATCATCAGGGCAATCAGGAACCTGGTACGGATGGTGTCCAGAAGGCTGAGAAGAAACGGAAGCGACCTAAGGTTAGGTCGGAAAAGGAGGAGATTGAAACATGTCAAACATGACGACCCTTGAGAAGGTCTATAACCGAGTAACTAGCATGGCTAGGTTCCATGAAGACAGATTGATTCCCGTCGATGACGTCTCCTTTGCGGACCTAGAACGGGTTTGCATCTCGGGTGCAAGCTACAATTTGCGACCTATCGCCCAGCAGAGCATTTGTTGGCGACTGGAAATCCCGATCCAGTATTTGCGGAAGTGCCCTGCAGAAATCCAGAAAAACAATCTCGACTACTGGATCAGGCACGAAAAGAACGAAAATCTGTTCTTCCGGTTCGACGGCAACGAGGTCAGGGCGATCTTTACCCCGAGATACATTCCCACGGACAACAAGCAGGTTCTTGATAGGTTGCTCGAGCACGGATACAAACCCAACACCCGAGTTCAATGCTCGCTGGACGACGAGTTCATGCTGGTCAGCATCCCGGATGAGCGGGATACTTTCCGGATCAATGGTGACAAGATGACTCCTGGCATTTCTGTGAGCAACTCCGAAGTAGGACTGGCAGCTCTGTCGATATCGACGTTTACCCTGAGACTGATCTGTACCAACGGGATGATCTCCAAGACAGAGGTGTCCGCATCCTACAGGCACGTCTCCAGCAAGCTCCTTTCAAACCTCCCGGGAGTCTTGAATGAACTGCGGGCAGGTTTCGGTCGACAGCGAGAGCAGTTCAAAATCTCGTTGGAAAGCAAGGTGGAAAACCCCGAGGCAACCATCGAGAGTTTCAATCGCCAGTTCGAACTCCGGAAGGAGGAGAAGGAAGCGGTGGAGTGGGCCCTTGCGCAGGAATATGGGTTCACAATGTTCTCGGTGGTCAACACGTACACGAAAGCTTCGCAGTATGAGCTCCTCTCTGCGGAGAGCAGGTTTCGGTTGCAGAAGGTGGGTGGGATGGTGTTGGGGATGGTAAACTGAACTGAATCTGTCAATAGAAGAAGATCAGGGCAAAATACAATTTGCGCCCTGATCTTCTCTTCATATTTTGTTCATGGTTTAACTTGCTAAACCGTTCAGTATTTAGTTCTCTTCACATTCCGGTGAATATTCTTCATCCTTTTGAAACGCTTCTGGTAAGTATTTATTGTAATGTTTTCTGAGATATTCTAACGAATCCTCCCTATTGGCCCTAAACTGTAGCTGCTCCTGAAAGAACTTTAATCGCCCTTGACATTCTGTAATGAGCTGACCCCAAGGTTTTACCCATATCTTTATGTTTTGTTCGGAATCATCATGCAGACACCAAGGGGGCAAGTGTTTTTGACTCGCTTGCCTTCGAACGCTATCCTCCATGTCATTGGATATAAGCCAGAAACTCCATTTGACATCAACTCCTCTAAATCTGTCATCATTTGCTACGGTGAATGCATAGCTCCTGATCTGATTCAACGATTCGTCATTTAATTTATAACTCGGGCGTTTCAGTTCTATCACAAGGTGTTCTCTTACATCACCATGTGGTGTCGGTATTTTCCGTCCTATAACGAGATCAAGAATACCCTTGGAACCATCTGATCGTCTAACCTCATCCACTACATCACATTCTTTACCTAACAGCTTCAAATGTCTTTTTAGTAATTCAGTAAGAGATTGATCATCCAATGTCAGGTTAAATTCCTCGCCGAATATCCAGGTATTTTCTGCGAGCATTCTATGTAGTTGACGACGTTCTAATAATGCCTTCTTTGATTCAGGATCAAAAAGGAGTAATTCGAGACCGCTTAGAAATGTTAACCTATTGGTTACAGTAGTTGAGGCAGTAATAATTGAATCTAATGATGTTTGCTGAATTAGTTCAGCAAAATCCTCTTGTTTTTGTTTTGGGAGCTCTAATATTTCACCGAGGATTACCTGAATCGATGCAGGACTCGTTTCTAAAGCATTCCGCAATAATCGAAACGCTAATTGCTTACTCCTTTGACTTCCTTCCTCAAAATCGGGTAGATAAGAATGGATATTCAACGCACAGACATCGAATACTTGGCGTTCTGCTTCTTCAACGGGTGTTTTTGGCTCTTGTTCATACGGATAGACACGTTGAGCTTTCCATCTTTTCACAAGTATGGAAGCTTCGTCAGCAGATCGCTTTCTAAAATGCACTCGTAAACGATTCCGCGCTTCCTCAATTAGCTGTTTGACAGGAGGGTAAAGCTCAGCTGACTGCAAATCACCAGTCTCATTAAGTTCTCTAAAGAAATCAGATTTCATATATGCTGTGAAATTAAATCCCCTAGCATGTATGCCAGCTGGTATTTCTAAAAGAGTAAATCCCCCGGAATCACATAAATACAGAGAACGTTCCGCCTGTTGGGTCCACTCAATAACTGTAAGAATTACTTTTACTGGTGATCCGTTAAGCCCTACATTCTCTTCTATTTCAAAATCATATACGCCTGATTCTAAATGGCTAGCATCTATTCTCGTACCATCATATATTATGGAGATATCAGGATATTGACGCAGGTAGAGTGCAAAATGACAGGCAATTTCATTAACAGCTCCAATTCCGCGAATCGAAGTGAAATTTTTGTTTATATTATTTATTATGACTTCTGTTCCAGAGGATGAGTGAGATTCCAAAGGATCCGAAAGTGTGAAGTGTCCAAGATCTTCTGCTTTTCCAATTATTTGATATTCTTTAGTGACTCCGTTGCATCTATAGCGGGTCAACCACGTTATATATTGTCCAATGGCAAATGCGCGAAATCTGCCTCTGCCTAATCTCCCATGTAAAAGTCTCTTGTATCCTTTAGATTTTATATGCTTTCTTTTCCAAGATCCGCCTAAATTGCTGAAATCGCTTTCTGCCTGTTCATAATTCAGACCATGTCCATCATCTATGACACGAATAGATTCCATACTTCCCAGAGCATCTTCAGCAATGATAACTTCGACATTTTTTGAATCCGCATCGAGAGAATTCCAAATCAATTCTGCCAATGCTAGAATTGGTTTCTTGGTTTGTGATAAAGTATTCAGGTGATCACTATTAACTTTGACGGTAAGTGTTTTCACGTCTGTACTCCTTGCGAAACAATAAGGTCAAAGATAAGGTTGCTCCACCCGTTAACAGCTCAAGATGTTTTCATTCATAAATCGTTGTACTCTTCGAATACAAATGCTTCTGGAAATCAATAAACGTCGTTTTAATACTATCAACCCCTCCCAGCATTTCTGCCGCATCGCTGATTGTCTGATATTTCAGCATCAGAAGGTCCGGCAGCTTCTCCTGATCGAGCTCCTCGACCCCGGTTTCAATGTACTTGGAAAGCACGAATTCCAGAAACTCTTTTTGTTTGTTATTCAGCATGGCGAATATCTTGGACTGTGCGCCGGCGACCCGTGTTTCCCTTGTAATCGGTTTTATGGCGAAGGAGATATATTCCAGAACATCAAACAGGTCGCTCTTTTCAGCTTCAATCAGGTATTGAAGGGTGGAGAGTTCTTCCTTTCCATATCCAGCTTCAGCGAGTTTATCGAGCAGTCTTCTCCTGGTTGCAGGGTAAGACCAGATTTTCCGAAGCTCCTCCTCATCCTTGAAAAAATCCGGTAATTTCCCGAATAGCTGCTTCAGAAATTCTTCCACAGAGACTTGTTTTCCATCCGCGTTCCAAAATGATGTCGAAATCATGTGCTGAATTTGACGCTCTTTTCCATCGCCGAGCTTCACCTTAATTTTTGTCTTCGGAGGTTCTGGCGGTTCCGGTGGTTCGGGCGGAACAGGCTCTTTCGGTTTCTTTGGTTTCTCCGGTTTCGGTTCAGGTGCTATGGATTCACCATCCCATTCCTTGTCGAGAAAATGATGGTATGCATCAACGAAGTCATAGATGGTGAAGAATTCCTTCCCGTCGAATAACCTTGTCCCTCGCCCTATGATTTGCTTGAACTCAATCATTGAGTTGATGGGTCTCATGAGGATGATGTTACGGATATTCCTTGCATCCACACCGGTGGAGAGCTTCTGGGAGGTTGTCAGAATCGTCGGGATGGTCTTCTCGTTGTCCCTGAACTCCTTCAAATACTGGTCGCCGAGAGCTCCATCGTTGGCGGTAACACGGACACAGTAGTTTGGTTCCTTGCTGTCTTTATGTTGATTTACCAGATCCCGTACCGCTGCAGCATGGTCCTGAGTAGCGCAGAATACTATCGCCTTTTCCTGCTGGTTAATCTCTGAGAGGAATATCTTTACTCTTTTCTTTTCACGTTCCTTGATTTCGATGATTTTGTTGAAATCCGGTTCCGTGTAGATTTTCCCTTCCTCGATTTCCCCTTCTATTATCTGATCATCCGAGACGTAGATGTAATCATCCAGTGTGGTCTTGATACGCTTTACCTTGAAGGGAGTGAGGTACCCGTCATTGATTCCCTCCTTCAGAGAATATATGTAGATCGGTTCCCCGAAGTACTTGTAGGTATCCACATTGTCCTTGCGCTTTGGGGTTGCGGTAAGACCGAGCTGAACTGCGGGAGAGAAGTATTCCAGGATGCCCCTCCAGTTCCCCTCGTCGTTGGCACCTCCCCTGTGGCACTCGTCGATGATGATGAAATCGAAATAGTCAGCGGGATATTCCCCGAAATAGGGTTTGTTATCCGGTCCGCTCATGAAGGTCTGGAAGATGGTGAAGAAGATGCTTCCGTTTGTGGGAACGCTTCCCTTCTTGCTGATGTCCTTTGGGTTGATTCTGACCAGTGCATCTTCTGGAAATGAAGAAAAAGCGTTGAATGCTTGGTCCGCCAGGATATTTCTGTCAGCGAGAAACAGAATTCGTGGTCTTCTGGAACCATCCCTCATGAGGTTCCAACGGGTGTGAAACAGCTTCCATGCTATCTGAAAAGCGATGAAGGTCTTCCCGGTACCAGTGGCCAAGGTTAGCAGAATCCTCGGCTTCTCCTCGGCAATGGCGTTCATGGTGTTGTTTACGGCGATTTCCTGATAATAGCGGGCGCTCTTTGTTCCCCCCACATCCTCAAAGGGCACCTGGTTGAATTTGTCACGCCATTTATTGGGAACTGCGAAAGTTTTGCTCCAGAGCTCATCGGGTGTGGGGAATGTGTCAATCAGACCCTCTGCGCCGGTTTTCATGCAAATGCGGTAAATCTCTTTCCCATTGCAGGAAAAGGTGGTCTCCAGTTGCATCTTTTCGGCGTAGTTTTTTGCCTGTGCTACCCCTTCACCCACTTCCAGTTCGTCGCTTTTTGCTTCGACAGTGGCCAGCTTCTGCCCCTTGTAAACCAATACATAGTCAGCTTTCAGGGGTTTTGCTCGTCCTCCACCGGTCTGAATTTTGCCGAGCGTAATGACATATTCCCTCAGTATTTTCGAACCCTCTACACCCCCCCACCCGCTATTCTTGAGCTTGGGGTCGATAAGCTCCGCTCTGGTATCCGCTTCGTTCATAGCAACACTTCTTCCACACCAGGATAGACATATCCCCCGATATATAATTGTGATTTCCAGATAGAAAAAAAGACGCGCTCCTTCATTAGTCGCTTTGGCAAATTCTCCAGACATCGAGCAGGTATCGAGTAACTATTAGGCCATTTCTTACCCTTTCCTGGAAGGGGAATTACCTTTCCTGTGTAATCTATCCGAAGCACGTTTCCATCGAAACTAAATATGACTTTTGAACTGGTATCAACCTTGAAATACTCTGCCATAGTATTTAAAGCAATTCGTGCCCAATCACGCCTGACTTCGCATATGGGACGTGCCTCATACGCCATCATGTCCGCGACCCATGGCAAAAGATGCTTATTTTTTCTTCCCTCAGCTATCCATCCATATTCATTTATTGGTTTAAATACTCCCCTTTTTGAATGTTCATCCAGATGCCATACTATCCAAGCATAGCACTGCTCTCGCGAAGAGACTTGACGGGGCATCTCAATGTGAATCTCAGCGATACTGTCAGGAGTCTTCAGAACGCCTGAAAGCAGCACTATTTTGGCAAATTGCATGCTCATCAGGTAGCTCGCCGATAACTTTAAATTACCAAAATTTATGCTTAGTCCCGGCATGATGTCTGAAACTACTTTTGAATCCGGAGCAAATCCTAATTCCGGAAGCAAGTTCCATGTCGATATGGAGGCACTCTCGTTCATCAGCTCGCCCCTGAGAGTTGACCATTGAAAGCTTTATGGAGGATTGATTTTTTTAGCTTTTCCAGTTCGTCTAATTTTTGCTGGTAGACCTTTTCAAGTTTTCTTGTATCGACGTAGAGTGTGTCTAGCTTGAACGTAATCTCTTTAACCTCCGTAACGGGAGCTATCGGGAGAATAAATCGATCTAGCGCTTCTCCAGTGAAATGCTGGATTCCAGCACCCGTAAAATATTTTTCTATGTCTCTGTTAAGATGCGATAAATACAGAAAATATAAGAACCATTTATTATATTCCGGAGTATGGAAACGCACTCGGTGAATTGCTTTTTGAAAATGAATTGGATAATCTTCATTCCAAATAGCAGCACGTCCCGGATAGCCACCCTCACAGATTAAAATATCTCCTTTTACAGCGGTATACTGCTCTTGCTCTTCATCACGAAATCTCATTTCGAGCAAATCAGACAAATCGAATTCAAACCATCTTACATTAAGATTTCGAAGGTATTTCTTGTATGATCCGCGATTCTTTGCCCTGTCGAGCATTTTCCCAAGTGAGTGTTGGGCAATTTCCCCCAATTTCTTCTGTTTCCATCCATCGCTGGGATTTCCGAATACGTTTTGTAAATACGCTTGGAATATGTCGCGAGAGTATCGGAGGCTTTTTTCTGTTTTTTCTTTTGCTGAGGCAATGGCAATGAATGATTCATCCAGGATGGATACGATTCGCTGTTGTTCGGGGAGGGAAGGAACGGGAATATTGACTTCCCCGAGCTTACTTCGACTTATCCGCTTTCTGGTAGTCCCCGTTGTTTCATGTTCGATATCATTCAAGTAATTAAAAGATTGAGAATAATAATTAAAAAATTGCGGGAGCATAGACTTTTTAAAACGCACAATTGTGCAATCGACCGCTGTTATCATTTTTTCGCCGCTGTCCGGCAAAATGCATGCTCTCCCAACTGGGTCTGGCAATCTTGATATTAAGCAATCACCTTCAAAGACTTCTGTGCATCGTAATCGTCTAAATGTATCCTCGGAAATGTATCGAGCTTTTTCAGCTCTATCTTTGAACAACCCGTCTCCAACATTTCCTGTTTGAATTAATCGAATACCTCTTGAGGATTGGTGTTTACTTTCAATCCAATCGCCATCCGCAAATACATCACAAAGGTCGATAAGCTTCTTTACTTTCCACTGTTTCGTCATACTAGCTTCCTGATGGAGCTCAATATTTCAGCGCTTTCCTTGTCCAGACGCCTCATCTCTTCCAGTATCTCTTTCGGGTCACGAAGCTTCGTCACGTGGTTTTTATTCGGGTTCTTTACCGACAGGTCATAAATGGTCTTGTCCACATCCACTACATTTACGGTCCAAGAATTATCCGAGTCCGCTTTGGTCTTTTGCAGCTTCAAAAAATCTGCAAGATCGTTTTCATTCAGCGGATTTGTCTTCCCGAGGTTACGGTCCAGATTGAGTTGATAGAACCAAACCTTTCTGGTAGGCACTCCCTTCTCAAAAAAGAGGACAACAGTTTTGACCCCTGCACCTGCGAATACTCCACCAGGTAAGTCCAGCACCGTATGGAGGTTGCAGTTCTCCAGCAGTTGTTTGCGCAAGCTCACAGACGCATTGTCGGTATTAGAAAGGAAGGTGTTCTTGATGACCACACCCCCTTTGCCACCCGCTTTCAGGATTTTGACGAAATGTTGAAGAAAAAGGAATGCGGTCTCGCTCGTCTTAATGGGGAAGTTCTGCTGAACCTCGGAGCGCTCCTTACCACCAAAAGGAGGATTGGCCACCACGATGTCATAGCGGTCCTTCTCCTGGATATCGTCCAGATTTTCAGATAGCGTGTTGGTGTGGATGATATTGGGCGCCTCAATCCCATGCAGAATCATGTTCATGATACCGATGATGTACGCGAGGGATTTCTTTTCCTTCCCGTAGAAGGTCGATTTCTGGAGGGTGTTTGCATCCTTGGTGGAGAGGGTCTTGCTCGCTTTCATGTATTCGTAAGACTCGACCAAGAATCCAGCTGAACCGACAGCGCCGTCATAAACCTTGTTTCCAATGGATGGGGAGACCACCTTTACGATGGTTTTGATGAGAGGTCGGGGGGTGTAGTATTCCCCTCCATTCCTCCCCGCATTCCCCATGTTCTTGATTTTATCTTCGTAGAGGTGTGACATTTCGTGTTTCTCAGCGTGAGTACGGAACCGGAGCTCATCGACCAGGTTGATGACTTCTCGTAGGTTATACCCGCTCTGCAGCTTGTTTTTGAGCTCGCTGAATATCTCACCAATTTTGTACTCGATGGTGTTGGCACTTTCCGCTGATGTTTTAAATTTTCTCAGGTAGGGGAAGAGCTTGTTGTCAACGAATTCCTTCAGGTCATCTCCTGAGAGCGCCTTGTGGTGGTCGAGTTTCCCGTTGCTCTTGGGAACCGCCCAGTTATCCCACCGAAATTGCGGACTCAGGATGTTGGAATAGGTCTTCCCTGACAGCTCGGCGGCTGTTTTCTTGTCCTTCTCGTAGTCATCGAGATATTTCAGAAAGAGAATCCACGAGGTCTGTTCCACGTAGTCCAGTTCACTGCTGCATCCGGCGTCTTTCCACAGGATATCGTCGATGTTCTTGAAGGTCTGTTCAAACAAGGTGATTGCTCCTGGTGAGGGGATAAAAAGCATTTATATAGATCCAGCACTCAACTTGCCGGATTCTAGCTCTATAGAAGGGAGGAATTTTCGAGGAGCAATTTACAAAATTACCGCTTATCCTGTCAAAGGGTCTTTGATCAGAGAAATCAAAAGAAAGAGGCCGTCCAGAAAAGTTCGAGGACGGCCTCTCTTCTACTAAGCTACTGCACAGTACCAGTGGGGATAATTGTCCCCTTTGCTGCGGTTGTTCTTCCAGTGGAGCGGTTGAAGATTGCTCAAGTTGTCAGATCCGCCGGCAGCAACCGGAACGATGTGATCTATTTCCCATCCGAACTGATGCGAGGTGTTCCCGTAGGCATTCCTCTGCATCCACCAATTACAAACATCCTGACGGTAAACTGCCGGATCATACCCTGGAACAATTTTCCCTTTAGCCCACACGGCGTTGATGGTTGCGTTGTCAAATGACTGGCCTGATCTCGTCGAACCTGAATTTCTCATTCGTAAACCTCCGTAAATGAAATTTGCTTCTGGAATGGCGTTTGAATAGCGAAAAGGTTGAAGCAGAAGGCTGATCACCTCCCTCGGAGGAACCTTTCCGCTTGACAATGACAGGTCAGTGTACGATAAATACACTATAGGCGTAACTGCCAAGGGCCCCCGGTTCCTACCAGGTATTAGGGGGCACAGAAAATCTCCCGGCCGCAATCCGGGAGATTCTCATTTCAGGTACTTTTCAATGTTGCCGATCCGGTAGCAGGCTGCTTCAAGCGAGACATTGAATATCTCACATACTTCCTGAGGCCCTTTCCTTTCTTTAAGTAACTTTTCCATATGATATGTTGGCATGAGAAGTGCCGCAGCAAATGCATTCGCTTGACATTCCGGATCTCTATAGGGAGGTATGTTTCCTCGTTTAAGAGTCAACACGCCCCTGTTCTCAAGAATCTGAGGTCCAAGATCTTTTACATGTAGCGATACGTGCCCCACTTCATGTGCCGCCGTAAATCGTGCCCTTGGAGTTCCCGCCCTGAGTCCCTCCCATGTTTCTTCCGAGAAGATCATAATTTTTTTCCTAAGGACCGTCATAGCCTCCAGACCATCCGGTAACGCCTTTACCGCATATTCAAAACCGAATGTCTTTCTCAGCCGGAATTCGATGAACTTCTCGATCGGAAAGGGTCCTGGTATACGCTGAAGACGAGGATATTGCTCGTCAATCAGCTTCTCGGCCTTTTTCCCCACCGCAAACCAGGTTCTCGCTTGAACAACAGGAACGTGAACTCTATTCTTCATTTCATTTGCCACCTCCTTGCAGGATTTCTTTGATTTTCTCTACCTCCTCGTCATTCAATCCGCTCAATGATCTCGCGAGCATCAACGCCATTTCAGCTCGATGAGGTTGTACCCCTTCGAGATCGATTTCTACTTTCTTCTTTGTTTTTGCAGCAAGATCGATTAATTCTGCCGAATCCGTTTTCAACGTTTCCGCAATTTTTAAGATTTTTTCCAGTGAGGGGGGATTGCGATGTCCAAGTTCTATGTCGGACATGTATACCGACGACCATCCCATTGCTTTGGCAAGATCGCTCAGGTGCATCTCCCTCTCTTCCCTAAGCTGCCTCACTCTCCTCCCGAATTTCATGGCCTACCTCCATTCTGACGTCTTCTTGCTTCTGCCGGCGGCAAGATTACTCCGTGACACAATATAAACATGTTAGCTAACATGCTAATTAGCAGCTATGCTACACCATGTCAAGAAAAAATTAAATCGTTATGGCTTGGGCTGAAATGCTAGGTCTACCGAAGGTTGCGGACAGGTCTGTAATGGAGAAATCCTGGGGGTGAAAAGGCGAGCCCGGGTCAACCTTTCAACTTCGGCACTTGGGTCCCTTTTGGGTCCCCTTCAAACGATTTTGGATGAAAATAATGAACTGCTTGCGACTATTGAACGTCGCTAAAAATGATTCTATCTTATCGAAATCAAAGGAAAAGACCGGAACACCTGGAGTTAGCTGAAAGTCATTTTCTTGCATTCAAGTCCCGGCTTCGGCACCAAAAACAAGGCGGCAC
>CAZURN010000079.1:0-14045 GCA_964623165.1 uncultured Syntrophobacteraceae bacterium | reverse complement strand
GGAGCAGTTGCTCGGGGTTGGGGACCACGATGCGCACGGTGTATGAGCCCGTCGCAGGGTCAACGGTCACGTCCCGGAATTGGAGCTTTCCCTCCAGCGGGTATGGTGTGCCGTCCTCAAGGAGGATTCGGACCGATCTCCCATTTTCGCGATCCGTACTGAGCCGGCCGCTTTCCAGGTTGCGCTTCAGGCGCAGCAGTTCGGCCGAGGACTGGGTCACATCCACATAGATGGGATCCAACTGCTGAATGGTGGCTAGGGCAACGGGCTGATACGCGGTCACCAGCGCCCCGTCTGTCACGCTGGACCTGCCAATGCGGCCGGAAATGGGCGCGACGACACGTGTGTAGCCCAAATTGATGCGGGCCGCTTCAACCTGAGTTTTCCAGTATTCGATTTCGGCTTGAGCCTGCTGCACGGCGGCTGCCGCATCATCATAGTCCTGCCGGCTGACTGCCTTGTCGGCAAGCAGTTCCTTGTATCTCTCAGCTCTCAGGCGAATGGAGGGCAAATTGGCCTGTGCCTTCCCAAGGGATGCCCTGGCGGAGTCAAGAGCCACCTGGAAGGGAGCCGGATCGACCTGGTAAAGGAGCTCGCCGGCTTTGACATCGGATCCCTCCCTGAAGAGTCGCTTCTGAATGATGCCGTTGACCTGTGGTCGAATCTCCGAAATGAGATGGGCGGAAGTCCTCCCTGGCAGCTCTGTGGTCAGCTGGACCTGTTCCAGTGCAACGGTCACCGTGGCGACCTCCGGGACAGGAGCCTGGCCGACTTGCTGCTGCCCATGTCCATCCGTGCAGCCATCCAGAAAGAGCAAGGTCGAAAGAGCCATTAACGCCAAAATCCATCTGAGTGGCCGATCACTTCTCGCATCGCATTCCATCAAAAGCCTCCAAAATATCCCTGAGCGCATACAGTCACGGAATTCACGCACACAATCACGGCTCCAAGAGTCCTTTGAAAAATACATCCAGAACGGCTTCCGGATCCTCCGGATAAGGATACTGTTCAGGCGCGTCGAGCCAGAGAAGCAAGAATGCATCGTGAACACTGTCGAGAGCGACAGCAAGGTAAAAGGGATCGGTGATCTTCTTGAACCGTTTCTTCTTGATGGCGCTGTCAAAGATCGAGCCCAGTCTCTCTATGAAGCCATAATGCCGTTTTCGCAGTTCCTCATCCAGGCCCGCCTTGATGCTGAAGCCCACCCCCCTGCGCTCCGCAAGAAACAAGCGAAAGAAAGAAAGGTGCTCGCGAATTCTCTCGCCTTTGGCCCGGATGTAGTTCCGCAATTTCTCTACCTCATCCTCAGGCTCCTCAATTGCTCGCGTGACTGCCTCCTCGAACCTGTCGCAGATGTCGAGAACGAGCGACCTGTAAAGATCCTCCTTGTTTTGAAAGATCTTATAGAGTGTTCCGATGGCAAACTCCGCTTTCTCGGCGATCTGATGCATGGAAACATCGTGATATCCGTTCTGTGAAAAGAGATCGTATGCCGCCGCGAGCATCTCCTGCCGCTGTCTGAGTCTCTCTCGTGCCCGCCTGGGGAGCGCTTCGGTTTTCATGGCCATACCTTGTAAGTATGATTCATAAAATGAATATGACGTCACATTGCATAATATTTTGTCACAAAATGGGAATCAAGCGAATCTTCACCGGTGTGCAGGCGTTGCGTGGATCCGCTCGACGAGGAATGCCACACGCCGGTGAAGCATGGGCGGGAACGGGTCAGGGGAATCAGACAGGGCGAAGAATCTGACCTTGCCGGAACTGTTGGAAGTGGCTTGCAATGTGTTGCGCTGGGGATGGTACACAACAAATCGCGGCACGAATTGGGGAGAGCCTTTTGGTCTGTTCAGAGGAATTGACGCCACAAAGAAAGCGCGACTCAAGTGAGTCGCGCCTCAAAAGACTTGATGGTGCCGAAGGCCGGACTCGAACCGGCACAGGTCGCCCCGCCACCCCCTCAAGATGGTGTGTCTACCAGATTCCACCACTTCGGCACTTATATTTTAAATAACCCTGAAACTGCCTTTCTTGCAAGTGTTAAGTGATGCCGGCCGCAATCAACACATCTGTCAAGCGGCCCTGGTCATAGGACAGACTCGTGAGCGCTCTTCGCGGCCTCACTGTTTCTTGACAGGTGGGGTTCCCTTGTCCTGTCTCTTGGCTGGTCCCCTCCCATCGCCGCCGCCCTTGCCAGCATCTGGGTCGCTCCCCTTCTCAACTGCCGGTGATTCCTGCTGTGTGGGTGCCGTGGGTTGCGGAGTCCCCGCACCTTCCTCCAGAGGCATTCTGTTCACCTGGGGTGCGGGCACCGTCTCAGGCGGCTTCACGGATGCTTCAGGAGTCCTGGCCGACTCCGGAACAGGCTGTACCGGCTTTGCATCAGGCACCGCCGGCCCCTGGGGGACCGGCACCGGCACGTCCTCCATCACGGATTTCCCCGTGGGTCCCACCGACAGATACGTCAGACTCAGGCACGTCAGCATGAATACCACGGCCGCCCCGGTCGTCAGCTTGCCCAGAAATGTCGAGCCCCCGCCTCCCCCAAACAGGGTTTGAGACGCACCACCGAAAGCCGCACCCATTTCCGCCCCTCTCCCGGTCTGGAGAAGGACGATCAGAATGAGGGCAAGGCAGGCCAGAACATGCAATATCACGATGACGGTATACATTCAGAGGTTCATGCCTTTCAGTTTTGAAATTTCACAATGCGCTGGAACGATTCCACCTCGAGGCTCGCGCCTCCAACCAGGAGACCGTCAATATCCGGTTCACCCATTAGGGAATCGACGTTATCAGGTTTAACCGAGCCTCCATATAATATTCTTGTTCCTTTTGCAATGCTTTTGTCAAAGAGCGATCCCAGAATCTCCCTGATGAAAGCGTGGACTTCCTGTGCCTGGCCAGGTGTGGCTGTCTTCCCGGTTCCGATGGCCCACACCGGTTCATAGGCGATGACGAATCCCCCCAGTTGATCCGGGCTCAGGCCCTCCGTTCCCTTCTCCACCTGTTCCCTGACGACACTGATGGTCCTTCCCTCTTCCCGCTCCTCCAAAATTTCGCCAACGCAGAGTATCGGCATCAGTCCATGCCTGATGACGGCATCGACCTTCTTTCTGATCACCGAATCTGTCTCTCCGAATACGTGGCGTCGTTCCGAGTGCCCCAGGATCACGTAGTCGCATCCGCAATCTTTCGCCATGACCACGGAGATTTCACCCGTGAATGGCCCCTTTTCCTCCCAGTGACTGTTCTGGGCAGCGAGGGCGAACCCCTTTACGTTCAGAACCTCCCTTACAGCCCAAAGGGCTGTGAAGGGAGGGGCAAGCACGACTTCCCGGTCCTCAACAGGCCCCACACGCGCCTGGAGTTCCTCCGAAAACGCGACCGCCTCCCGACGGTTCTTGTGCATCTTCCAGTTTGCAGCAATCAATGGTCTTCGATCACTCATGGAATCCCCATTCTGCTCATCATAATGGTTGAAAGCCTCACGGGCTCGATGTTGCCCCAAGCCGCTCGTTATCCCCATCATTTCTTCAGCGGTGATGGCCTCGCATGCCTTCATTTTGGCCAGGCACCCGGGCCTCTTTCACGACACAGAAAAGGAAGGGTTCATTCTGATCACGAGGTTCATGTGACCCGTGCACACAGATCCGCGGCTTATCAGCGATTCATGCATCCCTGCAATGCGGCGACTCCAGGGAGGATCCTCCCTTCGAGCATTTCGAGAAACGCACCCCCGCCGGTCGACACATAACTGACCTTCTGGTCCACTTCAGCCAGTTTCGCGGCGGCGGCGGAATCCCCGCCCCCAACCACCGTGAGGGCATCGAGGCCACCCAGGAATTGGGCCAGTGCAAACGTCCCCTTGTGAAAAGGCGGAGTCTCAAATGCCCCCAGCGGTCCATTCCAGACAATGGTCGAACATTGCTGCAGCACAGATTTGAAAAGCTCGATGCTCTTGGAACCCACGTCCAGCATTTGCATGTCAGCAGGGACACTGTCCACGGAGACCTGCCGCACATCGCCGCACACCGTGAGGCTCGGAGCCACCACCGCATCCACGGGCAGGTAGACTTTCACTCCCCGTTCGTTGGCCGTTTTGAGAAGGCGGGCCGCTGTCTCGAGGTGTTCATCCTCCACCAGGGAGGTGCCTGTTTCCTTGCCCTGGGTCTTGAGAAATGTGTTGGCCATGGCCCCGCCGATAATGAGATAGTCCGCCTTGGACATCAGGTTCTCCAGCACTCCGATTTTGGTGGATACCTTGGCTCCGCCGATGATCATGGCGAGGGGGCGCTTCGGGTTCTCCATGGCCTGATTGTAGTATCGAATTTCCTTCTCGAGCTGATAGCCCGCCGCACAAGTTTCCACGTGATCCACGATGCCGTGGACAGACGCATGGGCCCTGTGTGAGACGGCAAAGGCATCGTTGACGTAGATATCCGTCAACCGTGCTAGCTGCCTTGAGAATTCGGGGTCGTTCTTCTCTTCCTCTGCGTGGAACCGAAGGTTTTCCAACATGAGAACACTCCCCCGGGGCATGGCGGCCACCATCGTCTCGACTTCAGGACCGATGCAATCCGGAGCCAGTGGCACAGGCTTGCCGAGGAGCCGCGAGAGATATTCCGCAACGGGTTTCAAGGAGAACTCGGGGGCCACCTTGCCCTTGGGCCGCCCCAAATGCGAGGCCAATACAGCCTTGCCCCCTCCTTCAATCACCTTTTCGATCGTCGGGAGAACCGCGCGGATCCGAAGATCGTCACTCACGTTCCCCTGTTTGTCCAAGGGAACATTGAAATCGACTCGGATGAAAACCCGTTTTCCATGGAGATCAAGACTGTCAATGGTTTTCATGTGTGAACCCCCCTCCCTGCAATGTCCGGGCGAATTGGTCGCCCCCCATGCCAACTCGGCAATTGGAGCTTCAATTCTGCTGTTTGCCTCTCCCGTGCCCTAGTCCAGGGACTTGCCCATGAGGAGAGACAGATCGATCACCCGGTTGGAGTAACCGTATTCATTGTCATACCAGCTGAAGATCTTGACCATTCGCCCACCAATGACGTTGGTGAGGCTCGCGTCCACACTGGAGGAAAAAGCGGTGTGGTTGAAATCCACCGAGACCAGCTCTTCCTTGACGAATTGAAGGATTCCCTTCAGTGGGCCATTGGCAGCCTCTTCGAGGATCTGATTCACTTCCTCTTTAGTCACGTCACGACCGAGACGGCACACGAGATCCACCAGGGAGACATTCGGCGTCGGCACACGAATCGCCACGCCATCCATTCTGCCCTTGAGCTCGGGGATGACTTCCGCCACCGCCCTCGCAGCGCCGGTGGTTGTGGGGACCATGGAAAGTGCTGCCGCGCGCATCCTGCGCCTGTCCTTATGCAGCGCATCCAGAAGGCGCTGGTCCATGGTGTACGAGTGAATGGTCGTCATGAACCCGTGCTCCACCACGAATCTGTCATGGATCAGCGACACAATGGGTGCCAGGCAGTTGGTCGTGCACGATGCATTTGAGACGATGTGGTGAGCCATGGGATCGTAATTCCCATCATTGACTCCCATCACGAAGGTTGCGTCCATTCCCTTGCCTGGAGCCGTGAGGATCACCTTGCGCGCACCGGCGTGGATGTGCTTCTGACATCCGTCGCGGTCAGCAAACCGCCCACTGCCCTCCAAGACGATGTCCACCTTGAGCTCATGCCACGGTGACTGGGCCGGATCGCTCACCTTCAAACATTTGTAGGCCTTCCCGTTCACGGTGATCTGGTCGTCCGTCGCTGTCACCTCCTGAGGCCAGACCCCATGAACCGAATCGTATTTCAGCAGATGGGCCAGTTCCACCGGACTGGCAAGATCGTTGAGGGCAACCACGTCCAATGGGGCCCCCCTGTCGATGATCGCCTTGAAGATCGTCCGTCCAATCCGTCCGAAACCGTTGATTGCCACGCGCGTTGCCATGTTCCTCTCCTTTCGAGCTTCATCAGAGAACAGGACTGCCGAATTGCCGGCCAGCCCACTCAAACGGAACTCATGTTCAGCAAAGGGGTGTGAAGTTCCAGGCTCATACGGGTAACGGGAACCATTCCTTCCCGTGCTTCCACCGCCCCGGGAAAGACGCGATTCAGTTGAAGACCGGCATCCGGCTGCCACCGAATGCTTTCAAAGGTCGATGCCACATGCCGAATGTGAAATAAGTTATTCTCTTAATGATTAACCGATGACATATCAATCCTTTTTTGAAGATTTTCGCAAGCGCATCGATGCATTCCGCCAAACGAATCCACCCCTGGCGGCCCGGGAGAGCGGACTCAACGACCCGCATCGGAGAAGGGGGCCTGAAACCCGCCACCAGCACGGCCAAGCCCTGAAAGGCCCAAGGACCCACACCACCCCCGTGTGGCTTTGAGCATCGCCTTGCGTCAGTTCGTATGGGGGGCGAGAAAGTGGCGGGAAAACTTTTGAGGGCAACGCGGTGAGACCGTACACAACTGCACGCCCGAAACAGCTGGAACCAAGGGGCGATTGGACCCTGCCGAAAGGAACTCAGGGAGTCGTTGAGCACCTCTAATCATGATCGACCAGTCTTCAGGGGGAGCGGCCCCTGTCGCCAGGAGATGAGCCATCCCCCCTTCATCGCTTCGTCCAATCCTCACCGGGGGTCTAGAATCAGTGGAACATCCCGGCGATGCTCACCGTACGGTCTCCAAGCATGTTCGTGTAGCTTCCCAGTTCGTTGTCGTACCAACCGTAGATGACCGCCTGCGTGACCGGCACCTCGAGAATCCGATCCTTGATTCCTCCTGGGGACTGGTCTCCCATGACCTTGTTCAACTGAGTGATGTCAAACGAGGTGGTGGGGGAACCCTCCCCAAGGGAGTTCAAGTAAGCGCATGCACTCAACACCCGATCGACATCGATGCGTACCGCGGCGGTGCGCGTATGGGTCTCGAATCCCTCGATGACCGCAGCCGCATTTGGCCAGCCGATGATGTCGGAAGACACGTTCTGTTCTTCCGAGAAAACCAGTTTGCCCTCGGGGTAATGATTCACGGCTTCCTTGTAGATATCGTTTATTCTCTCCCTGTTGACAGGGTTTCGCATGCTCTCGTCCTGTATCATCACCATGAGGATGATCAGTGAGCCGGTGGTGACAGGAACCCGCACGGACTCTGCAATGAAGCCTATCCTTTTCATCTCGGGTATGACCAGTCCGAGCGCCTTTGCAGCGCCGGTGCTGGTGAGGATGATATTGTTGGATACCGACCTGCTCTTCCTCAGGTCCGCAGCGCCGGACTTGGGAGCCCTGTCCAGCACCTGCTGGGAGCTTGTCGCCGCATGCACGGTAGTCATAGAGGCTGACAGAATCCGATTGGCACCGAAGTAATCGAGGAGCGGCTTCATCATGTAAGCGAGGCAGGTCGTGGTGCACGAGGCATTGGATATGACCACATGCTTCTGGGGATCGTAATCCTCGTCATTGATGCCCATGACGGTCGTGATGGCGTCGGCGGGCATTTCCTTACTCTTGTCCTTGATCTTGAATGGAGCCGAAGCGATGACCTTCTTGGCGCCAGCGGCGATATGACCTCGCAGCGATCCCTTGGGATCGTCGGCCGGTACCGTCGGATCCAGGAACGCCCCCGTCGCATCCACCACAAGGTCCACTCCGTGCTCCCTCCAGGGGATGCGCGCCGGATTGCGTTCCTTGAGCAGGAAGGTCGTCTTGACCCCATTGATCCTCATGGAACCCTCCTTTTCATTCAGCTCCTGGATCACCCTGGCTCCCCGGATTCCATAGAGATACTTGTGGAGGGCACCGTACGTCGAGTCCTTCTCAACAAACTGGGCGATGTCACACAGGCTTGTGCCGACTGGCCGGCCGATGTTCACAAAGAGCTCGGAAAAGTACTTCCTCTCAACCTGGTGCCAAATAGTGAGCTTTGCAATTCGACCCAGTCCATTGATGCCAAGCTTCAAAGGTACCGTAGGTTCCATGTCACTCATCACGCCCCCCCAAAAAAACAGTGGTTAATAATCCCTGTTTCCACCCGTCCGAAAACGGGTCCGATCGTCTAATCCGCCGGATCGTTCCGAAAAGCAAAGCCCATCCACTTCCCTTGCGGTGAAGGTCACACCCTTTGCACCCATAACACGCCAAGTCCTTGGTATCTTTCGGGCTTCGAGGCAAGTCCGCCCGCCATGGCTGAAGGAGGGCCCTCCAATCGAGAAGGCTCTGCACTGTAGGCGTGGACTCTCTGTCAATCGGCTTCAGTTGGGCATTTCCACCTCTTCTGTATCATGATAGCCTCGATAGACGGCTCCGCTCTGTCCATCGATACCGATGATGTCACCGGTCTGGAGAATATGTCCGTCGATGACACACCGCCTGTCCGCCTCCCAGACCCGCATCTTGCTGAAACCCACAACGCAGGTTTTCCCCAGACGGTTGGCCACAATTGCGGCATGAGACGTGGCACCGCCTTTGCCTGTGAGGATGCCATCGGCGATGGAAATCTCCCGGATGTCGTCGGGGACCGTATCCGATCGTAGCAGGATGATGGCATCGCACGGGCGCTCTTTCCGCAGACTGCGAATGCTTTCCAGGTCAAAGGCGACCAGCCCCGAAAGCGCGCCCCCGCTCACCCCGATCCCACTGCCCAGATAACCCGCCTGCAGGCTCTCCGACGGCTTGAATGCCGGATTGTAACGTTTCACGCGAGGTGCCATATTGCGGGACTGCAACACATAGACATCCTCTTCACGGTCTCCCTGAAATGTGAATTCCACCTCTTGAGGCGCCCAATTCTGCCCGTACACAAGGTCCTTGGCAATTTTCACGAGACGTTGATATACGTGCGGGAACATGGTCTCCAGGGAAATGTCCCTGGGCTCCCGTTCGCCAAGGCGCTGCTTCTCGCTGAGAGGGAGAGTCTTCACAAGCCCCCCCACCACGTCCTCCCCTTGATTCCCCATGGTGAAATCGCCGACAACTTCCACCTGGTCTTCCGATGTCATTGGGTTGTGGGTGAACATCACCCCAGCCCCCGATCGCCCGTGCAGGTTTCCGTAGACCATCGCCTGAATGGTCACAGCCGTACCCCAGTCTTCGGATAGCCCCATGATTTCCCGGTAGGCTTTGGCCTTGGGGGAATGCCAGGATGACTCGACCTGGCTGATGGCGGTGAACAACTGCTCCCTGGGGGAATCGGAAAACTCGATGTTTCTCCCCTTGAGGGCATTCCTGTAAGCCAGGGCAAGTGACCGGATCTCATCGGGATTGAATTCCCTCTTCACATGGCGCCCATATCTCTTCTTAAAGTTGTTCATGATGGCGTCAAATTCGTCCCGTTGCATCCCGAAGGACATGCCCCAGGATTGGATGAACCGACGATAGTTGTCCCATGCGAACCAGGCCTCACCGGTCTGCTCGATGAGCCCCTCGACGATCTCTTCATTGATGCCCACATTCAAAAAGGTGTTCATCATGCCCGGCATGGATACGGCCGAACCGCTGCGAACCGACAGCAGGAGGGAGTTGTTCCTGCTTCCGAAGCACCGCCCCGTGGCCCTTTCCAGATGCAGGATGTGGGTCATGACCCGTTCCTCGAAATCCTCGCCCGACTGAGGAAAACTCCTTATGACACTCTGACAGCGAAAGTATTCCGTCGTGATCACAAAGGCGGGAGGCACCTTGATGCCCAGGGAGTTGAGCTTGGTGAGGTTGTAGCCTTTGTTGCCGAGATGGATGAGATCATAGGTTTTCGGATTCGGCCTTGTTACCAGGGAAACCGTCTTCTCCGGATCGTAACTCAGCAGGAGATCGAGGTTCTCGGCGTTCAGTTGCCCGCTTTGGGCGGCAAGAGTGGTGAGGATGCTCCCGATGAAATGATCGAAATATTGCAGACCGAACGTCCTCGCAATGAGATCCCTCAGGAAGCTCTCAGATGTCCTGTGCGACCTCTCGGCAAAGGACTCTCCCGACGCCTCCCTCTGGTACCTCGGGAGAAGGTTCTCCGTACCGAGTTGACGCGTGATCAGATCGAGATTCTCCTCATGAATTGCGTGATAATTGGTCTGAATCACCTGCTTGATGGCTTCCGAGAACCCCCGGAAAATGTCCACATACTGCGAATGGGAGAAGCGGCGGACCTCCAGGGCCTTTTCGAAGAGTTCAGCCTGCCGCTCGAGACGATAGGAGGTGATGCCGTCGATCTTCAATGCCTTGATGAACAAAGGCAGGACCTTGTGTATCCGGAAGAAGGTCGCGCGGGTGATAAAGCTCAGGTTGAAAGAGTAGATGATCTCCTCGAACAGGACATTGGCAAGATTCTCCAGCCGGAAGGTCAGGCCGAGGGCGTCGAACTTGCGCTCATTGTATGAGCCATACATGGATGGGATATCCACTGCAATGTGGCGCTTGTAGTAGATGTTCTCAAGGATTTGCATCTCCGAGGGAGCGAGGATCACCTCCTTCAGTTCAAGCAGGTAATCCAGGATGGCATTGAGTTTCACAGAATCGTCGGAGGTCTCCAGTGCGGCAAGCAGTGCGCCGGGATCCGGGAGGCCCGTGCTGGCTGCTCTCTGGAGGTGAACCTGGATGTCCTTGTAGCTCAAAGCATACTTCTCATGGAGCAGCTGGTAGAACTGAATCAGGAGGAAAGCCCGATGGCGCTCCCCTTTGGTGACCTCAGGGACCGCATCCAACAGGGCATTGATCTCGGCCTCGGAGAGATCCAGGAGATCCTTGACCTGATGGACCTTTCCAGACTGAAAGATGGCTACGAAGATGCGGTGCACTTCTTCCACCAATGGACCCGATGTGACAATCTCCGGGTAGACCTCCTCTGGAACCAACTGCTGGAGCCGGCTTTTGTCGAGAGTGCGCCAGAACTCGATGATGGCCTCAATGAAGGTGACCACGATGTTGTTGCTCTCGACGTGACTCTGCTTGCGCAGGAAGTGGATGAGACGATCACTTCTCCCCGTGAGTTCATCCACGTCGGTAGAGACGGTGCGCAACTGCCCTTCTGCTCCTATCTGGTTGAAATAAACTGGGAAAATCTTTGCAAGCTGTTTCACTAGGTTGTACACGCTGTTAATGGGAGCATGCAGCAGCTGACTGACATCCTTTTGAAAGAGGTCCGTATCTCGAATGTAGATTCCTCCGAGACACAGGTTCACGATCAACGCCGAGAGCAGCATCTTGGTGCGGCCAGGGTTCTTCTTGATGATTTCGAGCCATATCCGAATATTGGGCAGGTGGGCCGAGTTCATCTCCACCTGCCAATGCTGACTCACACCTCCGAGTTTGGGCACCTGAAATCCAAGACGGATGATGCGCCTGAGAAAAAAAGGGATCAGCCTTCGATCGTCCGTCTCGATGACCTCCATCCCGATGGTCCTGACAATCTGGAGTGCTGCTTCCGGGTAGTTCCTCATGCATACCGCAAGCACGTCGAAGATCTTTTCCAACTTGGTCTGGAGCTGATCCGGATGTTCCTGGCGAATCCACTTGGCCACATCGAAGTTGATCTCCCGAAGAGTCTCCGGGTGGATGGCCTCCAAGCCTCTCGTCTCCATGATCTTGAGGCGCATGAGAAGGCTGAGATGCGATGCCTGAGCGGGATCCTCAATCGCCCTCAGGTCCTCCGGAACCCTGAAATACGTCCTGACGATCTCATGGAAATCCGGCAGACCCACCATCTTGGACACAGCTTCCCTCGAGTCCGCTTCCCTAGCCATCCCGTCCGTGAGGGCATTCAGGTAACCGACAAACTGCTCGTGGCTGATAGGTGAGCAGGGATTGTACCAGGAATCCTGCCCGGATTTGGCCCCCCATTGCTGAGCCAACCACTTGCATGGATCTTCTCTCTCCAGCCAGAACTCATAGGTGCGTTTCAACATTGCATGCAGGAGCGCGCGAACTTCAACAAACGAGTCGGAATCGGTCCAAATGGCCAGGAGTTTCCTTGCCAGGCGCTTGAACTGGTAGTAACTCCGCATCAGAGGCTCGAAAGACTCCGGCGGAAGTTCCAGTAGTCGGCTCAGCAGGAACCGCAAAACCCCCCGGTGGCAGGCTTTGGATTCCTCGATCAGGTGGTCCACATCCTCAACCCTCACGTCCCCGGGTATGGGATGTGCCAGTTCTTCCGGCATCTCATCGACGAGTTTCTGCCAGTATGCGATGAGGTGATCGGCGGCGAGGTTTCGAACCTCCTCCCTTTCTGAGTTCTTCAGCGCATCGAGGAGGATGGTTGAAAGGAGGTAAACCACACACCCATTGAAGGACTGACTCTTATAGAGGCGCAAATTCGAGACGGCATAACGCCAGGTCTCCTGGACCACAAACTGCCAGTTCCTGTAGCGATGGTGATACTCAACAACCAGCTCCCGTGCCTGCTGTTCCTTTCCCGCAAAACCCCTGACCGCCTCTTGCAGGATTGAGAAACGGTCGGAGATCACCACCTCGACCTTGGTCAGATCCATGTTCTTGTTCAGGGCATCCGACTGGATGTCCTCGCGAGTGATTGTGCTGGTCATTGACTTATCCCTTCGTCAGCATCCGGGTTCGAGTTTCACGCACGAGAGATCGAATCGCAAATCGATGTTTCCTATTCAGGCTCGCAATCAGGAGCAGCCATTTGCTGAAGCTTCCAATATCAGATCCATCAAGACCGCGGCTTCCCCGTTCCTGCCATAATAGCCGGGTCGCTCGCCCACAGCCTGAAATCCCAAGGATTCATAAAACCTTCTGGCATCCGTGTTGCTCGACCGAACCTCCAACAAGGCCTTTTTCAACCCGCGGATTCGCCCCTCCCGAATGGCACGGAGGAGAAGAACCCTCCCCACACCCCTTCTTCGATATGCCCTGTGAACCGCAACATTCAGGATATGCAGTTCATCGGCCACAACCCAGAAGCAGATATAGCCCATGACACCAGGGGGTCTTGTTGTGCTTCCATGTCGGACGCTCGTGTTCCAGCGCGCTCTGATTCCAGGCGTCCTGTGAGTGACCCTTTGTACGGACCCGAAAAGCGAAAGGTTGGAACTCCACCGTGGAGAGCCGCAGAAAGGTCCAGTTTCTTGCTTCAAAACGCTTACCCCGGGCAATCGCCTCAACCTTCGCGGTGCCGTGCGTGCCTCCTTGAAGCCACCACTCGAACGGCGAGCCACGTAACACACGGATCGGCTGTTTGCCAACTCCTCGACAAAGGCGCTTCGAGACCACGGTTCCAGTTGACTTTCCCGTTCAATATCGACAACAAAAGGAAGATCCACCCCCAACATGGCATCGACAGTTACTCTGGGGCGCATGGCGTCACCTGTGATTGCCCCCTCCGGGGATCCCCAAGAAAGTCCGCACATTGGACCATAAGAAGCCGCCCAAACACGCGGGACGGGTTTGCCCCTCAGGCAGTCAGCGATCGTGTCAGCACCTCGCTTGCCCTTGATATGTGGCGCTGACCATATTCCTTGACCTGTTCGGCGGCCTTTTCAAGCGACAATTGCCCCCTACAGCCAGCAAGTTTGATGAGCATCGGAAGGTTCATCCCGCACACCACCTCAACCCGTGGCCCGAGGAAGGCCATGCTTATGTTCGCAGGGGTTCCCCCGAACAGGTCGGTGAGGATCAATACTCCCTTCCCTGAATCAACCTCCCGGATGGACTCCTCAACCTGCCGAGTCATCTCATCGACATCCTGATCCAGATCCAGGCTGATGGCTTTGCATTGCTTCAGGGGCCCGACGATGAGCTCTGCAACACTGAGCATCTCGTGTGCGAGTCGGCAGTGAGAAACCGCAAGAATCCCGATCACATCTGGTTCGCCATTGTTAGTCATTCTGAATGAGTTACTCAAGGTGGATATCCCGATGAAAAACGTTCACGAAGTAGGAATGCTGTCTGAGTGTTGCCACGATTTCCCCAGCCAGAACCACCGATCGATGTTTCCCACCCGTGCACCCAATCCCGATGGTCAGATAGCGCTTGCCTTCCTTCATATAACAGGGAAGCAGCTTCAAGACGAGTGCACAGT
>CAZURN010000078.1:0-14289 GCA_964623165.1 uncultured Syntrophobacteraceae bacterium | reverse complement strand
TTGCTCCGTGCACGCTGACATTGGCCGTTTCGCCGGCGGCGAGAAGCCCCGGCAACGAGGTCACACCCCACGTGTCCGTCCTCACACCACCCATGCTGTAATGCTGTGCAGGTTCAATGGGCATGGGCACCCTCGCGGGGTCGACCCCGGCGTACCGGATCGCAAGATCCCTCACCTGGGGCAGCCGTTCTGCGACAAGAACCTCGCCGAGATGGCTGAGGTCGAGCTGAACGTAGTGATCGTCGAAACCCCGCCCTTCCCTGATCTCCTTGAAAATGGCCCGTGCCACCACATCACGGGGAGCCAGTTCCATCTTCTCCGGAGCGTAACGCGCCATGAACCTTTCACCATCCGTGTTCCTAAGGACTCCACCTTCTCCACGGGCCGCCTCCGAGACGAGCACATTCGTTCCATAGAGCGTCGTGGGATGAAACTGGACAAACTCCATGTCGGAGAGCACCGCCCCGGCCCTATAGGCGATGGCCATCCCGTCCCCGGTATTGGCATGCGCATTTGTTGTCTTGGAAAACGCCCGACCGTAACCACCGGTTGCCAGAATGATCTGCTTGGACCGAATGATCTCGGGCCTGGCATGGGCAAGATCGTATGTGAGGGCGCCCGCAACTCGCCCATCTTCAACGAGCAACTCCAGCAGGTGCCACTCCGGGTAGATCTTCACACCCCTTTTCAGGATCTGTTCATACAGGGCATGAAGGACCACATGCCCTGAAAAATCAGCCACAAAGCACGCACGGGGGAAGCCGGCCCCCCCGAGCGAACGCTGGGCAATCCAGCCGTCAGCCTTCCGGGTCCAGGGCACGCCCATCTTCTCGAGCTCCAGAATCACCTGGGGACCGTCAGAGCAAAGAACTTCGATGGCATCCTGATCTCCCAGGTAGTCGCTTCCCTTGACCGTGTCGAAAATATGGGCAGCGATGCTGTCATCCTCGCCGAGGACCGCATTGAACCCGCCTTGCGCCGCCCCGCTGTGAGAGCGGGTTGGGTAGATCTTGCTCAAAACGGCGACATCGACCCCATCTGAGACTGCGAGGGCTGCCATGAGGCCTGCCAGCCCCCCTCCCACCACCAGCACTTCATGCATGATCATATCAGGTGCTCCTTGAAATGGACTTGCAGGGTCAGCGTGGTGAACTCTCCAATTCTGCAAACCGATGTATGCCCCCAACCTTCCCTCGCCGTCAATGACTCAAACCACTCACGGCGGAAACCCTGGTTGCCGGAAAGCATTTTGTCAGATAAATGCTTGATTTTCATCCCCCGATCATCAATGAATTATTCGGAACGGAGCTGCACAAGAAGGGTCTCGATCATGGCCGGAGATTCCATACCTTGACCTTCGCAACAAGAATCGAACAGATCTCTTGGATGTTTTGAATGAGTCTTTCTCTACCAGAACAAGTCGTGAATGGCTCGCGATCCTTGAAGAAAGGGGGGTTCCCTGTGCCCCAATCAATGATCTGAAAGGCGCCATCACGGATCCGGTCACACTGGCGTTGAATGTGGTCATGCATATCGAACATCTGCTGAGACAGAATGCTGTCCGCAATGTGGCTTGAGGCGCGACGCCCACCGGGCAGGCATGAAGGGTTGGACGCACTCCCATGACGAATACCGCATTCAGGGTTCTTTCTCCCACGGCGATCCTTGGCTATGGGTTCCCCGAGAAATCCTTCGAGGCGGGCTTGCGCAAGAGGCCTGACCTCATCGGGGTTGATGCGGGTAGCACCGATCCTGGGCCGCACTACCTCGGTGCGGGCAAATCGTTCACGAGCCGGTCGGCGGTGAAGCGCGATCTCGAGTTCATTCTTGCAGCCGCTTTGGAACACTCCATCCCCTGCATCATTGGAACCGCCGGGGGCTGTGGTGCACGCGAACACGTGGAATGGTCGGAATCGATCATAAGGGAAATAGCCACACAAAAAGGCCATGCCTTTCGCATGGCCGTCATCCATGCCGATGTGACCAAGGAAGATGTGCTGGAGGCAATGCGGCGGCAACGGGTGCGCCCACTGCATCCCGCACCGGAAATCACAGCGGAAGAGGTGGAAAAGAGTGTGCGGATTGTCGCCCAGATGGGGGTGGAGCCTGTGCTCCGCGCTCTGAACTTGGAGTGCCGGGTCATTCTTTGCGGCCGCTGCTACGATCCCATACCTTTTGCCGCCCCGGCCATCCAGCGGGGGTTTGACACAGGCCTGGCGGTGCACATGGGCAAAATCCTGGAGTGTGCCGCCATTGCGACCACTCCGGGCAGTGGCTGCGACTGTGTGATGGGTACTCTCCACGACGACTGCTTTGAACTGGAATCACTAAACCCGCAAAGACGCTTCACCTGTGTTTCAACGGCAGCCCATACGCTGTACGAGAAGTCAGACCCCTATGCCCTGCCCGGCCCCGGCGGGTCACTGGATTTGAAGGGAACAAGGTTCGAAGCCATCGACGATGGCCGTGTGCGTGTTTCAGGAACCCGATTCATTCCGGCAGACCGCTACACGGTCAAACTCGAGGGGGTGAAGCGCACGGGGGCTCGAACCATTTCCATCGCGGGAATCAGGGACCCGATCCTCATCGGTCAAATCGATCCCGTCCTGGAAGCCGTAAAGGACCAGGTCCGGAAAGATCTGGGCTTTGCAGGCACCTTGCTCTTCCATGTGTACGGGAAAAATGGAGTCATGGGGCACATGGAACCCGAGAGAGAGCGTGTGTCCCATGAACTGGGACTGGTCATGGAGGTCATTGCCCCGGAACAGGAGGAGGCGAACACCGTGTGTTCATACCTCCGCAGCACATTGCTGCATCACGGTTACCCGGGGCGCATTTCCACTGCGGGTAACCTGGCGCTGCTGTACAGTCCTTCCGACATACCCTGCGGTGAGGTCTATGAATTCAACCTGTATCACCTCATGGAGGTGGACGACCCTGAGTCCCTTTTCCCCATAAGCGTGCATGAGGTGAGCCCATGAAGACCGTCCCCCTCACTGAGCTTGCAGCGGTCATCCGCAGCAAGAATGCCGGGCCGTACGAACTGACCATCGATATCCTGTTCAAGGAGGACCGGCACTATTCATACCTGAAAAATATCAGCTTCTTCACCAAGGAGCTTTTTGCCCGACTCTACGGGGTGAGCACAGAGAAAGTGATCAACCTGGTCTGGTTCGATCCTGCTTCGGCTGTGAAATGCACTCTGGTTCGACCGATGGTTTCCGGTACCCCGGGGGATGCCGATGTGTACGGAGCCCAGCAGCACGCCCCGGTTCTGAGCCTGCAAGTTCCCGTCGAGGGAGTTTAACTGCGCGGCATGAACAAGTCCTCATGGGAGAAGTGAAATGGACCAATTGGGCCAGATACAACAAACCATCCCACGGGGAACCGGCGGGTACCCTATATCCATTTGCATTGCATGTGCGTGATTCAGGTTGTCGGCGATCTGTGACCTCAATCAGCTTCCATCCCCGTCATGAACCTGACGCGGTTACCGCTGTCAACACGCTGGAAACGTAATTGAAAACATCCGCTATGGACCGCGTGTAAGCAGACAGGATGCTGACCAGAGCGGCGGTGATCACGGCAAGAAGTATGGCGTACTCAGCCATGCTTGCCCCTTCCTCACCCCCCATGAGCCCGACACCCCCGTTTTGCACCTCATGAGAGCAACCCTCAGGTATCGGCAATTTAGACATGGTCCAAACTCCGTAACCAATCATCTGCCTCAGCATCTTCAGGGCGCAGGCGGGTAGGCCGGTTGATCCCCCGAGCGAACCCTTGCAGGCTTCAGCCTCTCGTACCGGGGAAGTGGTGTTTCCCTTGTTCTGCCTCATGGCATATCCTCCAATCACAGACTCCCGAAGGTTTGTCTAGGCACCTAAACAAGCCCCACACACCTTGCGAGCATGGGGGAGCCTTGAGCAATACGCAGCGGTGAGGTGGCAAAGCAGCGATGTGAGCACTGAGCTCCAGGGAAGAGTGTTTTCAATGTTTCAAGTGTATCAAATTGAATGATTCACTCAAGAGGAGAATTCTTCAGTCTGCGGGAGGAATGTGCCAACAACACCCGTAGTGGAGTTGCGACGCGGCACAGACTGAGCGCCTAAGATTAGAGGCAGTGTCAGGGGGGGGCGCACTCAGAGTTCTCGCGCCCGCGGCAATTCTCGGCCATTGGTTTCAAAGGAAGGGCAGCCTCGCGGGCTCCAGTCAAGGGAAACCTCCTGTCTGTCGCTTTCAGCCCCAGCGGGAAGCTCATCGCAGGAGGTGATACAAAGGGACAACTTCATTTGTGGCGAGTGGACAAAGAATCCATGTCGCGGAAAGCCTGTGCCACCGTGCAACGCAATCTCTCCTGCCGAGAGTGATTGCATTACCTGGGGACCCAGGTGGACTGGGAGTGCAGATGCGCTGAGATCCCCCCGACCCCGGACGCCGTAACCGGTTCACCCTACCGGCAACCTCCCCGGAATCGTCGTTAGCAATACTCGGTGCCACGTCTGCAGCGGATGGCTGCACCGAAAAGGTCCGTCACAACTGTCGCTCCATCAAGAGGTGCGATCACGCTGCAGGCAACCCCAATTCCTCTCGAAACACCTCCAGCCCAACTTCATCGATGAGTCGGCCGAGGCGCCTGGCTTTCCCCTTCTGCTGGAACCAGGTGATGACCTTGTCAGCCAGGGTCAATGCCTCTTCGTCGCTGAGGCCCGTGGCTATGACGTCGGCCAGGCGGGGTTTGAGACCCGAAACGAAGCCGCCGGCCAGGACACGCCAACCGGTCTGCATTCCCACAAGACCGAAATCCTTGATGGACGACTCCGAACAGTTATTCGGGCATCCGGAGACACCGATCTTGAACTTATAAGGCAGCGCGGTTCCGTGGTACCTCTCGTCCAGTTTAAGACCGACGCCGACGGCATCCCGCATTCCGATGCGGCAAAAGGTCGTTCCAGGACAAATCTTGACGGATCGCACGCAGAGACCGATGGCCGCCCCTGGTGAGAGACCCAGTTCCCCCCAGACCCGGTCAAGGTCTTCCGGCCGCAGTCCCACCAGTGCAAATCGTTCGGCAGAAGTCAATTTCACCGCCTTGGCCCCGTACTTCTCAGCCACGTCGGCAATCCTTCGCAATAGACCGAAATCAGTGATGATACCGCCTGGAATGTGGGGAGCGATGGCGTAAGTTGTCTTGTCCCTTTGCAGTATGGCACCCTTTTCGAGTATGTCGTCAGCCATGTGTCCCTCTCGAGATGGATAGGTATTGGGGGAATGTCCTCCGGCATGCCCAGCCTTTCATGAAAACTGAGTTTCCCGGTCAAAGCGGACTTTACAGTTTCCTCTCCAGGGATTCAAGCGTCAGTGACATCCACATCATGATCAGGACAAGACCACTGTGCATCCTACGCGGTGCAGCGGGGAAAAATGTGCGCCCATTCCCCTGGCAGCCGCCCTTGCCGCCAGTGGCAAGAGCAAAGGGGCGGGCATCAAGCCAGGTGAGTTCTTCAACACGGCCCGGCGCAGCGGACTGCGGCCCGAGGGTGACGCCATTCATCACAGCGCACTCACACGAGTTCGCAACAAGGTCCCATGGACCGTCCTCCGGGATATCCTCAGTGTTTGGTCACCAATGCCTATGATGTCTTCAGGCGTCTTCCCGCAGCCAGCAGCTCAGTCGCTTCAGCCTCACTCAACCTCTCCCGCTGCCGTAATATTGCACCATTCGCTCTATCTTCCCAGCCCCGCCAGGTATGCAGTCAGGAATTCGTCCCAGGCGCTCTGTTTGGTGAAGTCCAGCGTCTTGTAGAGGGGTGAGAGTCTGCGTTTGGGGAAGTAGATGGAGATGCCCCGCGAGTTGTCGACAGCCGGCCCCTTGTACCCGGTGGCGACAATGGCAGCGGTGGCGGCTTGGTTTACCGCGGCACAGGCGGTTTTTACCGCCGGATCAGTGACCCTCTTGTCGAGAAGATCGGTAAGGTCCAAGAGATCGCAATAGTCGTCGTATGGGCGGCTGTACTCCTGTACCTGGGCTCGAACGTTGACAATGGCGCTGCGGGAGGCAGCGTTGACCAGGGTGTTCTTGAGAGCCTTTGCCAGGGCGTCCACGGATGCAGCCAAGGGCTTGAGCGCCGCAAGCTTGAGCGCCGATTGGGTGATGTTCTCGGTGGCCCTGTAGGATGCGAGATACTGAGCGACGATGGTACTCGCGAGATCCTCCGGGGTCATGGTCGGTTTGGCTGCCAGGGCCTTCAGAATCCGGTCATAGGGCCACCCGTCGCCTGGCTCGGTTTCCTCGGAACCCACAGTGTAGTCTGCCACGTCGCGCATCTGGTAGGCCACCTCGGCCATGCTCATGAGGCATGCATCCATGCCCAGGATGTCGATCTTCCGCCTGAGCTTCCTCTTGATGCGGGTCATCACCCTCTTCAACTCGATGTTGTCCAGAAAGTCCTGGGCCTGGTCGTCGTAGGCGATCCCTCGCTGCTTGATGGCGGTCTCCACCGTGGTGCTGAAGAGGGCCCGGTGTGTGCGCCACATGCCGGCCCTCGCCTGGGCCAGAGGGAGTGCCCTCACACTGGCGCCGGCCCCACGTGTGGCGATTGGACGGCGCTTGCGCGAAACCGGCGGGAGGGCTCCGCTGAAGACATCCCCCTGATAGATGTTGGCATCATCCCAGCCGGCGCCATGGTTCCAGAGGACCAGCATGATGTGGTCGGAGGGATAGTTCGTAAACCCCCAGGTGACGAAATCCTCCAGTACCTTCGGGTCTCCCATGTTGGTCTCCCCCAGCCTCTGCACGGCATCCTTGTCCAGCGGCGTCCCTGCCTTCAGGAAATAGCGAACGGTTTCCCCCTTGCTTCCGGCACGGTCGAACTGGGCGAGGACCGCAATCTGGTCTGTGGAACCGACCGTCTTCATCTCCTTGAGGTCTGTCACTCCCGCGCCGTCAAGGTTGTTGTCGCCGGAGAGATAAACCATGATGGTCCAGTTCCTCCTGGCTTCCGATTTTGTGGCCATGATCCCCTCCTTCGGATTCAATGGTTAGGCAGCAAGTCATTGAAATACGAACTTATATCGCCATCCAATACCACTGTGGCCCACTGCCGTTTCAGGCGCTTCGAGGTTCAGGAGGGATCATACCATCCTTGTGAGAGGAAACGGTTGACCTCGCGTTCTATCCGGAACCGGCCCCGCAGGCGGCTTTCGCCCTGCACGCCTCGGTAGAGAGAAGCTGGTCGCCGCAGGCCGTCAGGTCATTGGACGATGAGTTGACAGCAAATCCGCTGGTGGATCTCTTGGGAAGCTGCACTGTTGACCAATTGGATAGCACCCACTTTCTGTTCAGTCAAGCACGGTTTCTTTCCAATCCATGGAAAACAAAAAGAAAACCGGTCATCGCGCCACAAGTGACTGCTGCAGAGGGTGGTCCTCGGGTAATTGGAAACTGAGGACACCTCGGAAAGCCGCACTCAACACCCAGATGCTTGGCCCTTGCCTCATTTCGAAAGAAAGATTTTGGTTTGACGAAGTGTTAGGAACATGCCAATCATTGGCTCGAGACAATGGTCACCGGTGAACGGTTTTCCCCGAGAAGCTCAAGGCCAGAGTTCCGCTGCGTTCTCCATCGCCTTCATTCTCTCTCGTTGACGGGCGGATCAATGCCCTCCGATGTCTTGGAGGCATAATCTGGAGGAGTCATTATGAGGGTTCCGAAGATCAAGACAGACCTGCCTGGTCCCAAAGCCGCCGAACTCATCGCCATTGACCAGGAATTCGTTTCTCCCTCATACACCCGCATTTACCCTTTGGTGGCCGAATCCGGCGAAGGCTTGTGGATAACGGACCCCGACGGCAATGTATTTCTGGACTTCACCGCAGGGATTGCGGTTTGCGCCACGGGACACTGTCATCCCCTTGTGGTGGGGGCCATCGAGAGGCAGGCCAGGCAACTCCTTCACATGTCAGGGACGGATTTCTATTACACCCCCCAGATTCAACTGGCCCGGAAACTCGCGAGCCTGGCTGCGGGTTCTGAGCCCCGCAAGGCCTACTTCGGGAATTCCGGGGCCGAAGCAGTGGAAGCAGCCTTCAAACTCGCCCGCTGGCACACGCGCCGGGAGCTCAATCTTGCTTTCTTCGGCGCCTTCCATGGCCGCACCATGGGAGCCCTCTCACTCACGGCGAGCAAGACCATCCAGAAGAAACACTACAACCCGCTGGTGCCCGGCATCACTCACGTGCCTTATGCCTACTGCTACCGCTGCCCGTACCATCTCTGCTACCCTTCGTGCGGCACGGCCTGCGTCACGTGGATCGAGGACACCCTCTTTCGAACAACGGTGCCTCCCGAAGAGGTGGCAGCCATCTTTGTGGAACCCGTGCAGGGGGAAGGGGGCTACATCGTGCCTCCTCCCGAATTTCACCGGGAACTCCACCGCATCGCCCAGAAGTATGGCATCCTTTACGTGGCGGACGAAGTACAGTCCGGCATGGGACGCACGGGCAAGATGTTCGCCATGGAGCATTTCTCGGTGGATCCAGACATCATCGCGGTGGCCAAGGGCATCGCCTCTGGGCTTCCGCTCGGGGCAACCCTCGCCTGGTCGAGGATCATGAACTGGGAGGCCGGGTCCCACGCCTCAACTTTCGGCGGCAACCCCGTGTCCTGTCAGGCAGCCTTGGCAACCATCCAACTCCTTGAGGAGGGGCTCATGGAAAATGCCTTCCATCGAGGAGCTCAGCTCACAGACGGCCTGCAGGAGATGCAGAAGACCTACGAACCCATCGGTGATGTGCGCGGCCTCGGACTCATGGTCGGCCTTGAGCTGGTCAGGGACAGGGAAACGAAAGAGCGGGCCGGAAATTGGCGTGACAAGGTCATCGAAGCGGCGTTTCGAAAAGGTCTCCTGCTTCTCGGGTGCGGTCAGAACGTCATTCGGCTCTGTCCGGCTCTCAACGTGTCCCCCGAGGAAGTGTCCACGTGCCTTGAAATCCTTGAAGAGGTTTTTCGGGAGAGCTTTGGAAGTGGCTAAAGGGAACTGATATGAGCCAACGGGCCCATACTCCGGCTGACTGAAAGTGGGACCTGGACTGAGCGATTTTGAAACTAGCCCTTCATCATGCTGACGAACCCAGGATCAAGTGCGGGGCAGGCGCCGGCATCCGTTTGGTGACGCCTATTGCGCGGGTTGATGATTTCGCAGGAATGCCGGACGAGCACTCCAGGGTCAGAGTCGCTCAACTTCGGTCGCTGTCTCTTCGGTCCATGGCGGCCTTGATGTGTTTGCCGGTTAAGCCGTGATTTCACCAGGGAGTCCCATCCCATGGCCTTGTGGTTCCTGGAAGGCAATGCAGCGGTGGCGCTGGGGGCAATCCATGCCGGGTGCCGATTCTTTGCCTCATATCCTATCACGCCGGCGAGTTCCCTTCTTTCTGCCATGCTGGCATGGCTTCCTCCGGCGGGAGGCATCGTGATTCAAGGGGAAGACGAGATAGCATCCATAGGGGCCTGCCTTGGCGCCTCCATGGCGGGGTTGAAGGCCATGACGGCGACCTCCGGCCCCGGCATAAGCCTTTACAGCGAGAATGTCTCGTTCGCCATCGCGGCGGAAATTCCCATCGTCATCGTGAACGTCATGCGGCAGGGTCCTTCCACGGGAGCCGCAACCCTCGGGGCTGATGGGGACATTCAGTTCATGCGGTGGGGATGCAGCGGCGGCCTCCCCACCGTCGTCCTCGTCCCCGTGGATGTTCGGGACTGCTTCACCCTGACCGTTCACGCTTTCAACCTGGCCGAGCGTTTTCGATGCCCGGTCTTCCTCGCGTCCAACAAGGAGATCGGAATGACCCGGGAGACCGTGGATCTCGATGCACTGGAGAAGCCGCCGGTCTTAGAACGCAAGCTCCACACCTCGGGCCCTTTCCTTCCCTTTGGTTTGAGGGACGGGACCGATGTTCCCGACTTTCTGCCCATCGGGGGGAAGATCCCCGTGCGCCAGACATCCTCCACTCATGGGCCGGCGGGCTTCATCACCACGAACCCCGCAGAGATCCAGGGCAGCGTGGAGAGGCTTCAGCGGAAGATCGAATCCCAGGCAAAAAGCATCTCATTCTATAACCTGGAGGAAGCCGCCGGAGCTGAGACTCTCATCATCACCTACGGGGTCACGGCCAGAGCGGCCACGGCGGCAGCAAAGAGAGCAATGGAGGATGGGGGCAGACCCTTGTCCCTGCTCGTTCTCAAGACGCTCTGGCCGGTTCCGGAGGACGTGATCGCCGCAGCTGCCCGGAAGGTGAGCCGGGTCCTGGTGGTTGAAATGAATCTCGGGCAAATGGTGAGGGAAGTGCGACGGGTGCTTTGCGGAACTCGTGTGGATTTCCTGGGAAAAATGGATGGCCGGCTGATCTCACCTGACGAGATCCTCCGGGAGGTGTTCCGTGGCGAGCCTGCTTGACTCTTCCCGGCCCCCGGCCTTTTGTCCCGGGTGCGCACATGAACGGAGCCTTCATGCGCTGGACGAGGCTCTGGTGCAACTCGGATTGAAGCCGGCCGACGTGGTCATCGTGAGTGACATCGGCTGTTCGGGGCTATTCGACACCTTCTTCGCAACCCATGCCTTCCATGGCCTCCACGGGCGGGCCCTCACCTACGCCTCTGGAATGAAGCTGGCCCGGCCGCGGCTCAAGGTCATCGTGGTCATGGGAGACGGGGGCATCGGCATTGGCGGGGCTCATTTCCTGGAAGCCTGCCGGCGCAACTTGGACTTGACCCTCCTGGTCTTGAACAATTTCAACTTCGGGATGACCGGGGGACAGTTCTCGTCCACGACCCCCCCAACCGCATCGGTGGCCTCAGGATTTCTGAACCGCATTGAAAGACCTCTGGACATCTGTGCCATTGCGGCGGCAGCCGGGGCCCCCTTCGTGGTCCGTTCATCCGTCTACGCACGAAACCTGAGACAGGGCCTTGCTGACGCCGTGTCCTTCGAGGGGTTCTCCATGGTGGACATCTGGGGTCCCTGCACGGGGCGCTTCACGCGGCGAAACCCTCTGAAGCCGGAAGACATCGAGGCGGCCATCCGGGAACTCCAAGTCTTCAACGGTCCCATTGAGTCCAACAGCAGGCCGGAGTATGGCGGGCAATACCGTGCGCGCAGTGGGCTGGAAAAGGGTCTGGACCTGCCTGCTTTGAGAGTGGAGGCGGTGTTTCCGCGTCCTGTGGACGGTCGTCGGGAAGTGGTACTGCTGGGAGCGGCGGGAAGCCGAATCATCACCGCAGGAAGCCTTCTGGCCCATGCAGCCGTCACGGCCGGAATGCACGCGACCCAGAAGAACGACCACGATGTCACCGTCATGCGGGGTCCTTCGGTGAGCGAGATCATTCTAGCCCCCACACCCATCGACTTCTCTGGAGTTGAATGTCCGGATGCCGTCGTTGCGGTTTCCCAGGAGGGTGTGTCCAAGAGACAGGACCTCTTTTCCCGGATTTCATCCCGGGCGAAGGTCATCGCGGCAGCCGACGTCGAGATTCCCTCCTGCCCGGGTGCCACCCTGCCAGTGGACTTCCGCAGTCACGGGATCAGGAAGTCGGAGCGGGCTCTCGCGGCCCTCTTTCTTCTCGCCCGCACCCACGACCCCATATCGGCGGACATGCTCGTTGCCGCCATGGAACGAACCCTTTCAGGCAGAATCCTCGAGGAATCCCTGCGACTTCAGGAACGGGTCACCGCCATTCCCTTCTGATGCCAATGACCTCGGTCTTCTCCGACCTCAAATGCAACCCTTTCATCGCGTTCCCGGCGCGAAGGCGTCATGGCCAGTGATGTCCTTCCCGAGAATGAGGGTGTGGATGTCGTGGGTGCCCTCGTACGTGTATACCGACTCAAGGTTCAGCATGTGACGGATCACGTGATAATCCAGGGTGATCCCATTGGCCCCCAGCATCTCCCGGGCGGTGCGGGCTATTTTCAGAGCCTCCCACACATTGTTTCTCTTGGCCAGGGAGACATGGGTGTGCCTGGCGAGGCCCGCGTCTTTCAATCGGCCGAGTTGGACGCACAGGAGCTGCGCCTTGGTGATCTCGGTCAGCATGTTGACCAGTTTGTTCTGCACCAGTTGAAAGGTGGCGATGGGCACCTGGAACTGGATCCGGCTTCCGGCATATTCCCGGGCAATCTCATAACAGGCCATGGCGGCCCCCACGGCTCCCCAGGCAATGCCAAAACGGGCCTCGTTCAGGCACATGAGAGCGGACTTGAGCCCCATGGTTCCGGGCAGGAGGTTTTGTTCCGGGACACGCACATCCTCAAGCACCAGGCTCGAAGTCACCGAAGCACGCAAGGAGTATTTCCACGGGATGGGCATGGCGAGGAATCCCGGCATACCCTTCTCCACCAGAAATCCCCGAATCCCTTGTTCCGTCTGAGCCCATATGACGGCGACATCGGCCAGTTCTCCGTTGGTGATCCACATCTTGGATCCATTGAGGATGTAGTCACCCCCCTTGCGCACCGCCCGGGTTCGAAGGTGCTGCGGGTCTGATCCGGCATCCGGTTCCGTGAGTCCGAAACACCCGATTGCATCCCCTCTGACCATGGATGGGAGCCACCGTTCCTTCTGAGCCTCCGTCCCACAGGTGGCGATGGGGTAAATCACCAGGGAGTTCTGGACGGAAACCAGTGAGCGCAGGCTGCTGTCACCCCGTTCCAGTTCCTGGCAAGCCAGCCCATAATGGACGTGACTCATGCCATGCCCGCCGTAGCCCTGGAGCTTGATCCCAAAAAGACCCATTTCCGCCACCTGGGGGATGAGTTCCCTGTCGAATTCCCCGTGGTCGAAGTACTCCGAAATCCTGGGAAGATATGCGTTCTCGACCCATTTGCGGACGGAGTCCCTGACGATGCGCTCATCATCCGTCAGCAACCCTTCCACATGATAGGCATCAACACCCTGAAATGGCCTCATGGAATCGACCTCCCCGGCTTCGAGGCAATCCTCGCCCTATTGGCTCTGGGCGCAGATGTGCTTGCGGAACATCACATTCCTCTCTCCACTCCCCTCCCATGCCCCTTGTCCTTATTGGTTTTCATCTTTTTTTCCTTTATATGGCCGAGGGCCTTGCCTTTATCCATTCCCTTGCCCGAATAGCTCCGGTCCGAATGGCTGTGATAGAGCAATCCGTCATCCGAGTATCCACCGCCGTGGCCAATGCCTCCCTTCTTGGCCAGGCACGTTGCAGGGAAGACGCCCACGAGGCTGAGGGCGAAAGCCATCATCGCAAATACCGTAATCCTTTTCATGCCTTCACTCCTTCTATTGAACTCCGAGCTCATCCAACGTGTCTGATTTTCCCTTCCACCTCGAACGCGCCAGATTGAGCCCCTCACACACGTTTCAGTTCGTGGGGTCTTACGGGGAGCCTTCTGACCCGCTTGCCGGTAGCTGCAAAGACGGCGTTCATGACAGCGGGAGCTATGGGTGGGACTCCGGGCTCCCCAACCCCTGTGGGAGGTTCGTGGCTTTGGACCACGTGCACTTCCACAATGGGCATCTCTCGCATGCGCAGCACTTCGTAGTCATCAAAATTGCCCTGCTCGACCTTTCCCTGCTTGAATGTGATTTCACCATGGAGGGCAGCGCTCAAGCCGAAAACGATTCCCGATTCCATCTGGGCCGCGACACTGTCCGGGTTGACCACCCTGCCACAATCCACGGCGCAGACCACCTTGTGGACCGTGATCCTGCCGTCCGGATTCACGGAGACCTCCGCCACCTGGGCTACATAACTGTCGAAGGACTTGTGGACAGCAAGTCCCCGTCCCCATCCCTCTGGCAAGGGGTTGCCCCAGCCCGCCTTTCCCGCGGCGAGTTCCATAACCCTCAGATGCCGCACCTTACCGGCCAAAAGGCTCCGCCGCAAATCCAGGGGATTCTTTCCCGAAGCGTGGGCCACTTCATCGAGGAAGCACTCCACGGCGAAGGCCGTGTGTGAATGCCCCACGGAGCGCCACCACTGGACAGGGACCCCGACCACCGGGGTGTGCAAATCCACCAGGAGGTTGGGAACCGCATAGGGCAGCTCTCGGGCTCCTTCCACGGAAGTCGCGTCAACCTTGTCCGCAGTCGTGTCCTGATCAAAAGGGGTGCCAGACATGATGGACTGGCCAACGATGGTGTGCTTCCAGGCCACCAGGGATCCGTCCGCATCCAGCCCTGCACTGATCCGACTCAGCCACATGGGGCGGTAGTACCCTCCCTTGATGTCATCTTCACGAGTCCACATGATCTTCACAC
>CAZURN010000077.1:0-14416 GCA_964623165.1 uncultured Syntrophobacteraceae bacterium | reverse complement strand
AGATCTGCTGCCATGTCCCCAGGACCAGCCTGCCGTTGCTCACGGGCACCGTCAGGGACGGTCCCATAAGGGTAGCCTGGAGGTGGGAGTGCCCGTTGCCGTCATGCCAGGCTCGTTCATGGCCGTAATTGCGACTGGGAGGGATCAGCCTGTCCAGCAATTCCGGCAGATCTCGCTCAAGTCCCGGCTCGAACTCGATCACTCCGATGGCACCCGTGCTCCCCACGTTGAAGATGTGCGCTGTTCCGGCTTTGATGTTCGAGGCGGCCACGATCCGTTCCACCTCATGAGTGAGGTCATGCATGTCTCCATGTCCCCGGGTTGAAACAAGAACAGTCTCCTGAAACACCATGTCATCCCACCCTTCAGCATTCCCTTGAATCAGATGGACCTGCCCTTACCCCATCGGTCTAGGCCTCGCCATCGGTTCCATTACTCAGCCAGAGGCCATGCCCCCCTTTCCTGAAGCACCTGTCTCAACACTTTCAGGGCCTCGTTGGTCGAAGGCAGTCCTCCATAGACGGCGCATTGGAAGATCACTTCGGCGATTTCCCGTGGTTCGCAACCCACATTGAGGGCTGCCATGATATGGAGTCTCAACTCTTCCGGCTTGCCAAGCACCGTCAGGCAAGCGATCGCAGTGAATTGGCGGGTGGTGTGGGGTATCTTTTCCCGTGCATACATCTTCCCCGTGACAAAAAGCGACAGGTCCCTGGCGAGATCCAAATCGAACGCTTTCCAGAGTTCGAAGGGCTTCTCGCCAGATAGCCCGCCGAAATAGAGTTCCGCGGTCTTCCTCGTCTTTTCGATCAGGTCCTTATCCAAAGTCTTTCCTCCGCAATGCTGGGTTCCAAGACAAGATATGATACATTAACATCCTCAGGTCCCGAATCATAATTGTGTCCTGACTCGCCCCGGTTCATCACACTTGATCCCTAGAACGGGGCTATTTTCAGCCCTTTCGATTGCCGCAAACCTTGGCTTGGCGCGCCTTCAGTACCTCTGGCATCTCTTGCCGCCGGAAAGTCAAGGAAGGATTCTTCCTGGAGTTTGTTGCCAAAAGCGTCTAATCTGCGGAAAGCGGTCCATGGGAGATCTGGAATCAAACTCCATGGCATTCGGGATTTTGCTGGATTGTGTTGGACCGCGAACAGGTCGCAGTCGGCGGATTCTTGAAGAGAAAGGTCCCCATGAAGATAAAGATGCCCGTAAGGTTCTTCGGGAGCTACCAGGTGACTGTCCGTTCAGGGATGTCGGAATCTCGGGAGAGATGCCAGAAGCTGACCATTGTGCCACTGCGTTCCGAAGGAAAAGAAGCCGCAATGGAAGATCCTGCTGATGCGGAGCACTACCAGATCATCTTTCACGATTCGGGGTGCCGAAGAATCATCGTGGGAACATTAAAGGAGAATGCAGAAGAGAGAGTGGTCTTCCAGGTGGATGACAAGGAGTATGAATTCTTCCCTCTCTGATGCGAAAAGGACCGCATTTTTCAGCCACGCGTTATTGGCTGGCCCAGAGGCGGCCGTTCATCATGGTGATCGGGGGACAGGGAAGGAGGCGTGAGGTCGGCCCCCTTCCCCGCTGAAGTATTCCGTCCCGTCAGAAATCTGTGAGATCCTCCTCGAAAGGAATGACATTCTCAGGTGCTGTCTTACTGGGTTTCATCATTGGATGAGCCTTCCCGTTTCCCTTCCTCTCGGCGGGTACCAGGGCTTTTCTCGGCTGAACCGTAGCTGGGGTGTCCCCAAATTGCGGATTCTCCTTTTTTCGGCGGATTCTGGAAAGTAGTCTCTTTTCGTTGCTCCCCGCGTTGCTGCCCCCTACCACGCTCGCCAAATCCTGGACGTAGACCTTCATCTGTCCTGCCTGGGCATTCAACTGTTCGGCCGCGGCTGCCGACTCTTCGGCATTGGCAGCATTCTGCTGGACCACCTTGTCCATCTCGGCCACCGCCTTATTGACCTGGTCAATGCCTTGGGCCTGCTCATTGGAAGCGCCGGCAACTTCTCCCACCAATTCGCCCATCTTGGCCGTACTCGAGGCGACCAGATGGAACGCTTCGCCGGCCTTATTGACCTGTTCCGTTCCTTCTTTGATCTTCTTGATGGTGCCTTCAATCAGACTGCTCGTGTTCCTGGCCGCTTCGGCCGCCCTAATGGCCAGATTGCGGACTTCCTCGGCAACCACCGCAAATCCGGCACCCGCCTCTCCGGCCCGTGCCGCCTCCACCGCCGCGTTCAGCGCCAAGAGATTGGTTTGGAAGGCAATCTCATCGATGGTCTTGATGATCTTCGATGTCTCTTCGCTAGCTGTCGAAATGTCCTGCATCGAAGAGGTGAGTTTGCCCATGGCCGAATTGGATTCGTCCACCACCCGCGTGATTTCCTTCATGAGGGTATTGGCTTGATTGGCATTGTCGGCATTCTGCTTCGTCATGGAAGCCATCTCTTCCAGTGAGGATGAAGTCTCTTCCAATGAAGCCGCCTGCTCAGAAGCTCCTTCTGCTAGGGATTGGCTGCTGGCGGAGACTTCGCCCGAGGCCGCAGCCACCTGTTCGGCACCCTCATTGAGTCCTTCCACCACTCGTGTGATCGGCCTGGATATGCTCCGGGCAAAGAAAAGCACCAGCACGACGGTCAGGGCGAGAAAAATGCTTCCTGCCAGGAGCATGCCGTTGCGAATGGTGGTGGCTTCCTGCAAGAATTCCTCCGTTGACTGCGTGGTGGCGACACTCCACCCGGGAAGCGGGACTGGGGCAAAACCGGCGATCTTGGTGATCCCTTCAAACACGTACGGCTCCACTCCTGCCTTGCGCCCCAGCATTTGATTTGTGATGGCTTCCATCCCCTTTACATTCTTGAGATCGAGTTGGAGGATGTGCTCCTTCTTGGGATGCGCGATGATGATGCCATTTGCATCCGTCATGAAGGAATAGCCGGTTTGTCCAAGTTTAGTCCCGACGATCTTTTCCACCAGCGAGTCGATCTTCAGTATGACAGCGATATTGCCGACGAACTCCCCTTTCTCGCCCAACAAGGGAGCTCCCAACGGCACGATCGGGTTGCCGGTGATCTTGGACTTGGACGCCGCCCCGATGGTTGCCTTGCCTTCTTTGGCGGCCTTGAAGTAGTCCCTGTCCGCTATATTCAGCCCTTTGGCTTTCCCGTTGCTGTCGTCTGCGAATACCACTCCTTCAGTGTTGGCGACGACAATGTGTTCATAATCACTGCCCAATTGCTTCTTGACGTTGGCCAGGTATTGATTCAGCCTCTCAATATCCGCTGTCGCCTCCTCCGCTTTTCCCTTGGCGACTTTGGCCGCAGTCTTGACCGTGCTGTCCTCCAAGGCCAATCCCTTGACCACTCTCAGTTCGTCCGACATGGCCACATTGGTCATCTCGGCCAGCTTGGCCGCCACGATGGCCGCTTGCTCCCTCGAAAGCTCGGTCAGGGCGTCGGACGCCTTCATAACCGCCAACAGGCCGGTAATGACCAACGGCACCACAACGATGAGAATTCCTCCGAGTGTGAGTCGTGTACCTAATGTCAATTTCCTCATCTTGATTCATCTCCTTACCAGCTAAGCAACGTTGTCCAAGAGAATGCAGTCGCTTCTTGTCAAGACCCGGTCGATGTCGAGCAGGATCTTCCCACTGCTCCCGATCTTGGCCATTCCCAGGATGAAATCGACGTTGGCTTTCATCCCGAAAGCGGGAGCGTCCTCCTATTCAAACCCGTGATGTTCAGCACCTCCGAGACCGAATCCACCACCATGCCCATGTGCAGTGGTCCTGAAGGGGAAATGAATTCAACCACAATAGTGCAATGCGTTCAGAGTGTTGGCGCTCTGACATTTCAATGCGAAACCTAAGATCAGTCGCCGGGATGGCTTTTCCTCTCAGGTCGATGCCCGCTTTGATGGATTCTGAAGTCTGTGGGACAGGCGTCATCGGCGTTGACCCAGTGATCCCTGTGAACTTCAGAATGCCGATTCCAAACTCCTCCCGGTCAAGAATAAAAAATGAGATGTCTGCCCTCTTTTTCAGTTGTCCCCCGTCACATGCTGCTCAGTCTCTATGCAGCTGTCCACCATGTGCTCATCCTCCTCACTCTCCCTCCTTTCTCGGGTTTCCCGGTACGTCCCCTCTTGTCCCATGCCCCTGTCTGCAAATCGCTCCGCGAGTCTTGGGGTGCTTTCCTCTCACCACGTGAGTTTCACGCAGGCATGCGGATGCATAACCTATCGGAAGTCTAAAGGAATTACTTAAGGATGGATGAAAGAGGCAGGCAATTCAGGGGAATGGATTATCTTTAAGAGTCAGGAGCACGCCACTGACCACTTGCCGTACCGAGCTAAGAATCTGGCTTTCCAAGGTAAACTGTAGCCCTGGCGGGTTTCATCGCCCGTATACAGCATGGATGTAAATGTGCCCAAACTGAGCGATTCCCACTCTTCGATATGGTTCCTTCCCCTTGTCACAATCGCCGCTGCAGGCGGGCCCTGTAGAAGATGGCAACGAGGTTCATCCCTAGGACTAGGGCGATCAATACAAGGGCTGTGCCGTATTGGAGAGGGCGGGTGGCTTCGATTTGTGTGCCGGCGGTGGCCAGAACGTAGATGTGGTAGGGAAGAGCCATCACTGGATCAAAAGGAGAGGACGGCAGGCGTGGGGTGAAGAACACCGCTGCGGTAAACATGATGGCTGCCGTTTCGCCCGCCGCCCTGCTGATCCCGAGGATGGAGCCCGTCAGCATGCCTGGGAATGCGGCAGGGAGAACCACCCTGTATATGGTCTGCCATTTGGTTGCCCCGAGGGCCAGGGAGGCCTCTCGATACGTCGCGGGCACAGACTTTAGAGCCTCCTCTGCAGTTCCAATGATGATTGGAAGAACAATGGCTCCCAGAGTGAGAGCCCCCGAAAGAACACTGACTCCCAACCCGCACCATATCACAAAGAAAGCCAGGCCAAAGAGCCCGAAGACCACCGAGGGGACCCCGGCAAGGTTGTTGATACCAAGTCTGATGATTCTCAAAGCGGGTCCGGGTTTGGCGTATTCATGCAGATAAATGGCTGAGGCCACTCCCCATGGGAACGCCACAATCATTGCCCCGAAGCTCAGAAGAATGGTTCCGATGATGCAAGGCAAAATGCCGCCTTTGGTCATGGAGTCCATGGGAGCCTGGGACAGAAAAGTCCAGTTGATGGCCTTCCAACCGTTAAAGAGCAGAAAGCCGACAATCAGGATCAAGGCGAAACCGTTGATGAGGGCGGCAACGCGCAGAAGGTTGAAAACACCCCACTCAGTCCAGCGCCTTTTCCCCATGGAATGCGGGCTGTTGAGCTGTCGGTGTTTTCGGATGCCCTCGGTGTCTTGGTCCATGGTTCGGCTCAAGGGCGTGTCTTCGGCGGATCTGCAAGTCTGTAATGTGGAACATTCCATGGCCTTCACCTGAGCTAAAGGGTGGCGGCGCCCACCTGCTTGTGTTTCTGGGCGAAGTGATCCGCAAGGAGATTGAAACAGAGTGTGAACAGAAAGAGCACGATCCCGATAGCGAAAAGGGCGTAGTAGTGATCCCCCCGAAATGGCGCCTCAGCCATTTCGGCGGCGATGCTCGCGGGCATGGGCCTGACCGGTTTGAAAATGGAATTGGGAATCAGTGCGGCTCCTCCTGCCACCATCAACACGACCATGGTTTCTCCGATGGCCCGCGACATCCCAAGGATCACGGACGTGCTGATGCCCGACAGTGAAGCGGGCAAAACGACGCGGAAAAGCGTCTCCCAACGGGTGGCTCCCAAGGCGAGGGAGGCCTCTTTGAGTTCGACGGGGACGCTGTGAATGGCGTCTTCCGAGATGCTGCATATGGTCGGCACGGACATGAATGCGAGCATGAGGGCTGCGTTGAACAGGTTGAGTCCCGTGGGAATATCCAGCGTGTCTTGAAGGAAGGGGGCCACCACCACCATGCCGAAGAATCCTATGACGACAGAAGGCAGAGCCGCAAGAAGTTCGACGACCGGTTTAAGGAGTTCACGCACCCGCATGGTTGCTATTTCGGCGAGATAAATCGCTGTCATGACGCCCAGCGGTATGGAGATGAGGGCGGAGAGCACCGTCACCGCTATGGAGGCGACAAGAAGAGGGAAGATGCCAAAATCGGGCGGGGAAGAGGTCGGATACCATTCATGGCCAAAAAGAAACTTGGTGACTGAGAGTCTGCTGAAAATCGGTAGGCCTTCCGCAAACAGGAAGAGCATGATCATGGTCAACACCAGGATGGAGGTGAATGCCGTCAAAAAGAATACCGAGCGGATGATCCGCTCTCGAGTCCGCCTGTCCGTGATCATGGTAAGCCTCGGCAAAAAGCTTGCGTGTCTATACGAGACAACGAAACTGGACCATTCAGTCAGCGAATTATGCAGCAGAGTGAATTTGGCTCTGCGCATGAAGATGATTGAGGGTAGGCTGAATTCCCATCACGACTTCAAGGGAATCCAGCCCGCCCACCTGCCTGCGCCTTTACAAACAGAGAAGCCTTGGTCCACCGTGCTAATAGAGCGGAACGAATCCCGCTTCCTTCACAAACTTCTGCCCCTTTTGGGGATGCAGCATGTAAATGACGAACTTGTTCACGTCCCCCGTCGGCCAACCCTTTGTGAACATGAACAGGGCCCTGGAAACCGGGAAAATACCGCTGAGAGCAGTCTCGGCATTTCCGGGTATCCCGTTCACAGTGAGGGGCTTGACACTCTTGTCCACATAGCCGATGCCTAGATACCCTATGGCGTTCTTGTTCTTGGAAACCGCCTGAGTGACGGCTCCGCTGGACGCCTGAAGGAGTGCGCCGGCGTACACGCGCTCCTTTTTCATGATCTTCTCTTCCCAGATTTCATAGGTGCCCGAGGATGTGTCCCTCGAGACGACAACGATCTCCGCGTCGGGGCCACCCACAGCCTTCCAGTTCTTTATTTCGCCTTTATAGATGCCTTTCAGCTGATCGCTGGTGAGGTCCTTGACCGGGTTGTTCGGGTGGACGACGGGCACGATGCAGTCATAGGCGATGGCGAATGGCACCGGGTATGAGCCCTTGTCCATGGCTGCCTTGACTTCTTCGTCCTTCATGAAGCGGGAACTGGTCGCTATGTCCGTCGTCCCGTCGATGATGGCCTTGATCCCGTTGCCTGACCCACCTCCCGAGACCGAAATGCTGACGTTTGGAAACTCCTTCATGTAGGCTTCCGCAACCTTTTGCGCGATGGGGAGCACCGTGGTGGAACCGTCGATCTTGATGGATCCTGCCCAAGCCACGTTTGCGCTGAAAAGTGCCATTGTAAGAAAAAGACCAACCAGAAACTTCGACCTCATAATCCCACTCCTCTTGGTTTTCGGTGTCTCAAAAGACTCTGAACTCGATGATCCGCAAAGATCACACCCATGACGACATCGTCCCGCCTAGACTGTGCGCATGTTAGCGCGGATTTGTTACAAATGTGTGACGACCTGGAGGAAGTTGTGTGACATCCGTTCACCTGCTGTAATAGAGTGTCCAGGTTCCTTGAGCTGTTGCCTCGATTAGATCAGATGTGACTTGGGTGTTGTTCTGTGTGCATCAGTTTGGTGAACCAGGCTTGCCATTCAAGGAGGATGCGGATGATGAGACAAACGTCATACGGCGCCCTGTTCGGTTTCTTGCTTGTAGTGCTCGTGTTCTCGGACGCTGCATTTGCCGGATGGCAAATGCAGCGTCCTTTCCTCCCGGATCTCATCGCTGTATGGGGATGTTCTCCGAGAGAGGTCTTCGCAGTCGGAAGGAATGGGACAATCCTGAGATACAATGGCAAAGAGTGGATGGGCATGCAGAGCATGACATCGTCAGATCTTTGGGGGGTATGGGGCACTTCGCCAAACGATGTGTTTGCAGTCGGCTCAGAAAGCACTGTCCTGCACTTCGATGGCAGGAAATGGGTGGCGATGCCTTTCCCGGAGGGCCATCTCATGCTGGGTGTGTGGGGGACTTCTCCGCAGAATGTATTTGCTGTGGGTGCCGGTGGTCACATTTTTCACTTCGACGGCGAGGGTTGGTCTCCCATGAAGACCAATACCGCGTCCAACCTTTGGAATGTGTGGGGGATTTCACCAACGAATGTCTTTGCCGTGGGTGATGACGGTACGATCCTCCATTTCGACGGCACGGCATGGACCCCCATGAAGAGTGGAGTCAAGGCGCAGATTCTGGGTGTATGGGGTAGTTCGGCAAATGATGTCTTTGCGGTCGGGAGCAAGAGTACCATGCTGCACTATGATGGCCTGAACTGGACGAGCATGGACGTTCCATCCTATTCGGACATCTGGGGCATCTGGGGAAGCTCTTCGTCTGATGCATATGCCGTGGGGACGGGTGGCTTCATCGTTCACTACGACGGCAGCAAATGGAGACCCATGCCAAGCGGTACAACCTCAGATCTTTTTGCCGTTTGGGGGGCCAATGCCAAAGGAATGTTCGCCGTGGGAGTCAAGAGTACGATTCTCCATTCCAGTCCGGAGAACTAGGCTGTGATCCTGCTCCTGCGCTACCTTGTCCGAAGCCGCGAGGGCGTTGCCTCGACTTTGCCCGTCCGTCTGTTGACATCCTCACGGCGGATTCGACTCTTGACCGAAGCGGATGCCGTCTGTGGGGATCTCAATCCCCGCAGACGGCTGATGATGAGCGCTCTCTCCACAAAAGTTCGCTGATGCGTCAGGCTTGGTCCTTGCCACCGAGCCAACGGTACACGCCGCCCGCCAGGACGGCCCCGATGATCGGGGCCACCCAGAAGAGCCAAAGTTGCTGAATGGCCCATCCCCCCACAAATATCGCGGGGCCTGTGCTTCGGGCAGGGTTCACCGACGTGTTGGTGACCGGGATGCTGATGAGGTGGATCAGTGTGAGGCAAAGCCCTATGGCAATGGGTGCAAACCCGGCCGGCGCCCTCTTGTCGGTGGATCCGAGAATGACGATGAGGAACATGAAGGTCATGACGACCTCGGTGACGAAGCCCGACGCCAGCGAGTACTTTCCGGGAGAATGATCGGCGAAGCCGTTGGATGCCAACCCGCCGGCAAGATCGAACCCAGCCTTGCCGCTCGCGATGAAGTAAAGAACCCCGGCGGCGACTATTGCTCCCAGGACCTGGGCGATGATGTAGGGGGCGAGTTCCGATGGCTTGAAGCGGCCGCCCGCCGCGAGCCCCACGGACACGGCCGGGTTTAGGTGGCAGCCTGAAATGTGTCCAATGGCGAATGCCATGGTGAGGACTGTCAGACCGAATGCAAAGGACACCCCGAGCAGTCCGATGCCCACGTTGGGAAATGCGGCCGCCAGCACCGCACTGCCACAGCCGCCCAGCACAAGCCAAAAGGTACCGATGAACTCTGCAACTGCACGATTCGCCAACGGCATTTTCCTCTCCTTTTTGCTGAAGGGTACGACGATAGAAGCATGCCAAGACATCGACCCGCCCATCGCTCCCGTCACTCCAGAGGTCTCAGTGCTGACTGGAGAGCAGAAGCGTCAGGTTGCCGATGCCCACAATCAGGGCCAGAACGAGTATTGCCCACCAGCGCGCCGTGATCAGTCGACAACCCCGAAGGGCGGAGACGTCCTCTCCCCGGGCGATGCGCTCTTCCCTGTATCCCGGGCAGATGATCAACGCCAGACCGATGACCGTGAACGCCGGAAAAAGAACAGCTCCCTTGAGGTAAAGGGGGTGGTTCGTCAATGGTCCGTGCCACATCCAGAGAGAAACCCAGCCGGATGCGAGTGCGATGATGGCTCCTCCGAGTTGCTGGACAGATCGTGAAATCATTTGCCGGTCCTGTGGCGTCAGCTCGGTTTCCAAGTCTTGAAGCATTCCGTAGGCCGACATTTCATGCATGGGACACGCAGTCCGTAGCTGCGTGGTGGTTGCCAGTATTAAGGAACGTCTGGTTGTGCAGGTTCATGGGAAGATGGTTCTTGAGGAGAGGATACCGCAACTGATGCAGGAGTCAAGTGAGAGAGCAAAGCCTCAACGAGGAGGTCGTCATCGGGATGAGGTGCTCCGAGGTGTGCCTCCCTTCCATGACAGCCTGCAGGGCGTTTCGGAGTCCAGAAAGCCCGGCTGTTGCTCCTCGCAGGGAAACCTGCTAACATCTTGTATCTTGCAAGCGGCGTCGAGTTGATCCTCTGATACATTGGATGGATGGCGCAGACCCTGATCCTGCCAACCTTGAATCGGGAGAATGCCGCATTCCGTCCTTCTTGCCCGGTACCCGGTTTACGGTGGAAGCGGTCCACATGCACATGTTCAGCATCATCTCGGGCATCGCTGCGCACGAATCATCATGTCGCGTTCACCTCGGGGAATGCAAGGAGCACGGTGATTGCGGACCGCTCTATCCGCGCTCTCGTTGACTTGCCCAGTGAACCATCGGATCTCCTTGTGGAGGAGATCTCCAATCTTACCCGAATTTGATTGCACATCATGATTCAGAAAAAGGGAACTGTTCGCATCGTGGACGACTGGGAAAAGGTCGAGGGTGCTCCGTGGCCCTTGGGGGTCACGTGGGTCGAACCATTGAGAGCTTTCAACTTTGCCGTGTACTCCCGGCACGCGAAGGGCGTCTCGCTCCTCCTGTTCACCGAAGAGGACCCGACGCGGCCTGTCCGCGAATATGCCTTTCACCCGATCCACAACAAGACAGGCCTCATCTGGCACTGCCTGGTGCCGGAAGACAGGCTGAGGGGTGCAAGCCTCTACGGCTACCGGGTGAAGGGGCCTTATGATCCCTCCCGAGGGCACCGGTTCGATGCCGACAAAGTGCTCCTGGATCCTTTCGCCCGTTCGGTCTTCTTTCCACCCGCCTTTGACAGGGCTGCGGCCCGAAAACCCGGATCCACCCAGGGCAAGGCCCCCCTGGGAGTCCTCCCTCGCCCTTCAACGCCTTTCCAGTGGGAATCGGACCATCGCCCCCGCCACACCCACGATCTCATTGTTTATGAGCTCCACGTGAGGGGATTCACCATGAGGTCCAGCTCAGGGGTGAGCCCGGAAAAGCGGGGGACGTTCGCGGGCCTTGCGGAGAAGATCCCTTATCTGTTGGACCTTGGCATCACGGCTGTGGAGCTGCTCCCGATTCACCAGTTCGATCCCCAGGAGGGCAACTACTGGGGGTACATGACACTGAACTTCTTCTGTCCCCATGGGGACTATGCGTCAACAGGGGACCCTTTCCGGGAATTCCAGGAGATGGTGAAGGCCTTCCACGCATCGGGTATCGAAGTGTGGCTGGATGTCGTTTACAACCACACCTGTGAAGGCGGGGAGGACGGTCCCACCTACTGCTATCGGGGAATCGACAACCGAAGCTACTACCTCGTGAGGAAGGAAGACGGCACGTACATCAACGACACCGGGTGCGGCAATACCATGAACTGTGCCCACCCCATCGTGCGGGCCCTCATCCTGGCCAGTCTCGAACACTGGGCATCCAAAACCCATGTGGACGGCATCCGGTTCGATCTGGCGTCTATCTTCACCCGGAACCGGGAAGGCGCTGTGAACACCGAGGATCCCCCGCTCATCGAGGAAATCGGCCTCCTCGGTTACCTCCATGACCTCAGGCTCGTGGCCGAAGCATGGGATGTTGGCGCATACCTCTTGGGACGGGGGTTTCCCGGCCTTCAGTGGCGACAGTGGAATGGCAAGTTTCGAGACGACATCCGCTCCTTTGTCAAAGGCGATCCGGGAATGGTCGGTGCGTTGATGCAGCGCCTCTACGGCAGTGACGACCTCTTCCCGGAAGGCCCGGAGGAAGTCTACCGGCCTCATCAGAGCGTCAACTTCATCACGGCCCACGACGGCTTCTGCCTCTACGACCTGGTTGCCTACAATCAAAAGCACAACGAGGCCAACGGCCACAACAACACCGACGGCTCTGACGACAACCGGAGCTGGAACTGTGGATGGGAGGGCGATGTCGGAGCGCCCCAGAAGGTGCTTGAACTGCGGCGCCGTCAGGTCAGGAATTTCTTCTGCCTTCTGATGCTTGCCAACGGAGTGCCCATGTTCTGTGCCGGGGATGAATTCATGAACACCCAGAAGGGGAACAACAACCCTTACAACCAGGACAATGAAATCACATGGCTCGATTGGGGCCTCCTCCAAAGGAACCAGGAAATCTACCGTTTCTTCAAGCTCATGATCGCCTTCCGCAAAGCCCATCCCTCCATAGGCAGGAGCCGCTACTGGCGTGAAGACGTGACCTGGTACGGCATCGACCGCGGCGGGCCGGATCTCACCCATGAATCCCGTTCTCTGGCTTATTTCCTGCGAGGGTCCCGTCTTGGGGACAGTGACCTCTACGTGATGATCAACGCTCATCTGGACGACCAGTTCTTCGCGATCCAGGAAGGTCTCTGGGTAGAGTGGATGCGGGTGGTGGACACGAGCCTCGGGAGCCCTGAGGACATCGCCCCGGTTGGACGCGGGTCCCGTGTTTCCGGTCCCCGCTACCTGGTCAAGTCGAGGTCCGTGGTCGTCCTGGAAAGGCCCAGGGAAAAGCTTTCGACTCGACCCGTCAGCCAGACCGCTTCCCAATGAAAGGGAGAATGCATGCTCAACAGGATCAATCCCACCCGAACCGGTGCGTGGAGGAAGCTCAAGGCCCACCACAAGCTCATGAGACAAAGACACATGGCTTCCATGTTCCGGGAAGATCCCGACAGGTTTTCCCGGTTCTCCTTCACTTTTGAAGACATTTTGGTGGACTGCTCGAAGAATATCCTCGAGGAGGAGACTTTTCGACTCCTCATGGAGCTCGCTGGGGAGTGCCGGGTCAAAGAAGCCGTCGAGGCCATGTTTTCCGGGGAAAAGATCAATGAAACAGAAGACCGCGCCGTGCTCCATGTGGCCCTGAGGAACCGGTCCAACACTCCCATGCGGGTCGACGGCACCGACGTCATGCCCCAGGTGAACGCCGTCCTTCGGCAGATGGAGGATTTCTCCGCAAGGGTGCTCTCGGGGGAATGGAAAGGTTACACGGGAAAGGCTGTGACGGATATAGTCAACATCGGCATCGGGGGCTCCGACCTCGGCCCGCTCATGGTGACGGAAGCCCTGCGGCCCTATTGGAAGCCTGGGATGCGGGTCCATTACGTGTCCAATGTGGATGGCACTCACATTGCCGAGACCCTGAAGAAGGTGTCGCCGGAGACGGCCCTGTTCTTGATCGCATCGAAAACCTTCACCACTCAGGAAACCATGACCAATGCCCACACGGCCCGCCGGTGGTTCCTGAGTGCAGCCGGGGATGAGTCCTTCATCAGCCGCCATTTCGTGGCCATCTCCACCAACCGGGAAGGCGTCGTCCGGTTCGGCATCGATGAGTCCAACATGTTCCGTTTCTGGGACTGGGTGGGAGGCAGATATTCCTTGTGGTCCTCCATCGGCCTTTCCATCGCCTGCACGCTCGGGTTCGACCGATTCCGGGAACTCCTGGAAGGCGCCCATGCCATGGACAGGCACTTCCGGGAGACCTCTCTGGAAGGGAACATTCCCGTCATTCTGGCTCTCATCGGAATCTGGTATGTGAACTTCTTCGGAGCCGAGACAGAGGCCATCCTCCCGTACGACCAGTATCTGCACCGGTTTGCGGCGTACTTTCAGCAGGGGAACATGGAAAGCAACGGGAAACGCGTCGCCAGGAACGGGAAGGCAGTGAACTACCAAACCGGCCCCATCATTTGGGGTGAACCTGGAACCAACGGCCAGCACGCCTTCTATCAGCTCATTCACCAGGGAACACGGCTCGTTCCCTGCGATTTCCTGGCTCCTGCGGTGAGCCATAATCCGCTGGGAGACCACCACGTCATTCTCCTGTCCAATTTCTTTGCCCAGACGGAGGCTCTGATGCGGGGCAAGACGATGGAGGAGGCGGTGGCAGAGCTCAGGGCTTCAGGAAAGAGCGAGAAGGAGGTCGCGAGGCTGGCTCCTTTTAAGGTCTTCGAGGGCAATCGGCCTACCAATTCCCTGCTCTTTCGAAAGCTCACACCGCGGACACTGGGAAGCCTCATCGCTCTCTACGAGCACAAGATCTTCGTACAGGGGGTCATTTGGAATATTTACAGTTTCGATCAATGGGGAGTGGAACTGGGCAAGCAGCTTGCCTCAAGGGTTCTCGACGAACTGCATGGAGACACTGCAGTGACGGGCCACGATGCCTCGACCAACGGACTCATCAATGCATTCAAGCGGATGAGGCGTTCGTAGCGGACCAATTGCCCCAATGCTGACTGGATTGTCCACCATCTTCAAGGACACGTTCAAGAGAGAGGAGCACTATGAAGAAGGTCGTTTTGCTGCGCCACGGTGAGAGCCTATGGAACAAGGAAA
>CAZURN010000076.1:0-14657 GCA_964623165.1 uncultured Syntrophobacteraceae bacterium | reverse complement strand
GGGAGACTTTTGCCAGCATATCCAAGTGGTACTCGGGCGAGGAGGGCAAGTGGCGTGAGATCGAAAGGGCCAATCCGGGAATGAATCCATGGCGCCTCAAGAAAGGTGACATCGTGAAGATCCCGGCAGCCATGGCGACCCTGCACGCCGATCAACCGAAGATCTCGACGGCTCCACGTCCCAAGGCCAAGAAGCCCACTCCGGCAACGAAAAGTGCCCAGGGGGATTCTGAGGGACTCAGCCCGTCGGTTGGGGCCGTCAGTGCCGACGAGCCTGTCTTTGGACCGAGGTAGTCTCCCCTGAATCAGGCTTCAGGGCCTCCCCAGGGCATCACCATCCCCTCATTCAGAATGTCGCAAGGGACGGCGGGAAATTCCGTTCAACTCCAACACCGTCCAATGGGATTTTCATGTGGAGTTGCGCTCAAGATCGCATCGAACAGAGTTGGAGATGAAGCCCAGCCCCTTGTGTGCCGCATGAAGGGAACGGGTACAAGGCCCCAGGCTATACCGGCTTGACTACAATTTCGGATCAGGGTGAACTGGAAAGGGGAGACATTTCAGTTTATCTGTTTTTCTTCGGATGAAACCAGATTGCCTGCCATGTCATAATGGACACGTCTGTAGACCTCGCCGCTGCTATCGTAATATTCTTCGATCTTCACGAAGTTCTTCTTCTTCCCCCAAGATTCGGTGAAGTAGAATTCCACCCTTATCTTGGTTCCCTCGTCATCATAGACTTGTTCCGACTTGTGGAGCCCTTGTGTGTCTGAGTATTGGCTGGTGTAGTAGAATTCAGATTTCTTCAGCGAGGGCCTTTTCATGGGTTCGTGGTTGTAGAAGTGTTTTGTGAGAAAAACACCTGTATCGGCTGCGTAATTCTCTCTGAAATAGGAGTCTATCTGACGGATCAGGGAATTCTGATCATAGTATTCAATGGTTGAGATTATCCCTGACATGTACTCTTTATCACCATGGGAATAGGTCACTTCCTTGGTAATTCCACCATAGGCATTACCTGAAGCGATAGTCCTCATCTTCTTTGAATACGCCATTTCAGCGCATACGACGGAGATGACAATAAGGGTCACCAGGAGAGTATTCTTCATGGGGATTCCTCTGTGAGATAGACGCTGAGGCCCTGGGCCGTGGAAACCATGATGATCAGATGAGGACGTGGCGCAGTAGGTTCACCCGCCGCCACCCTGCAAGGTGAGTTTCGGACCATGACAGAAAGAGGGAATAGCCTGGTGAATGCCTCCGTTTGCAGACTCAAGTTTGGAACCTCGACGGACATGGATCCAGTCATTGGAACGTGGAGATTCAATCCTTTCAGAAATGCTGGAATTCCAATCACGTGTTTGCCCAGCGAACAAATGTGTCGGATGCATCTATTGGCAAATACTACTATCATGGGCGTATTCCCAGGTCAATGTCTTGAACATTGTTAGGGAGTTCAGTCGTGATTGAATCGAGATGGGTTACACTCTATATTCAGCCATGCCCTTCATCCAATGCCTGTATCCTGGACCTGCAACGAAGGGCTGATTCACGCTATGGCCCGTTCTGGGGGAACAGCGAACGGGTGGATGAGCCACCGTGATGGATTGCCCTTGGTCCTTTCCAGAAGGGCGATGACCATCAAGGACCTGCATCGGACTGGAAGGCTTTTTTCCGGACCCGTGCGACTCCAGTTGACGGATCATGGAAGGGGACAGTCCACATCATGATTCAGCCTCAAAGCCTTGTGGGCAAGCAGATCGACCAGTTCAGGGTGGACGAGTACGTGGCCAGGGGAGCCATGGGCATGGTGTTCAAAGCCTTTGACACGGTGCTCACTCGAACGGTGGCTCTGAAGCTGATATCCAAGACAACAAACGAGGAGTTGACGGCCCCGGAAGCCGCCTTGAAAGAAGAAGCCAGGAGGAGACTGATCCAGGAGGCAAAAGCGGCGGGGCGGCTCACCCATCCCAATATCGTGACGGTTCACTCTTACGGTGAGACGGAGGATCACGAATACATCTGTATGGAATTTGTTACGGGGAGAACCCTGGCGCAGATTCTGGCTGAAAAGGGATTCCTGGAACCCTCCGAGGCCCTCCCCATCTTTGAACAAATCCTTGAAGCACTCGTGGCGGCCAATGAAGAACAAATCGTCCACCGGGACATCAAACCCTCCAACATCATGCTCACCTCTGCCAACAGGGTCAAGGTGATGGACTTCGGTATCGCCAAGCTCCCATCGTTCTCCATGACGATGACGGGAGCCATTCTTGGAACTCCTTACTACATGTCGCCAGAGCAAATCACGGGAGACGAAGTCGACATCCGTTCCGACCTTTTCTCCCTGGGCGCGGTGCTCTATCAGACCCTCACGGGGGAGCGGCCATTCGAGGGGCAGAACACGGCAGCCATCACCTACCGGATCATGAACGTGGAACCGCCTCCCCCGATTGATCGCAAGGGGGGCATTCCTCCATTTTTGTCCGCTATTGTGCAGAAAGCGCTTGCCAAGGATCCGAATCGGCGCTACCAGGTCCCTGACGAAATGCTTGGGGACATCCGAAGGGCCGCAGAGGCCATTGGAGCAGCCGGAGGGTTCCCGGGCGAGTCCTGGTCGGGTCCGGGTGCCACCAGCGCGGGGCGTCCTCCCCCAGTTCGGGAAACTGCGGGTGGGGCTGTTCCTGTCCAGGTCAAGTTTTCCGGTTCTCCCGGGAGACAGCCTGAGGCGACAGATGGCATCCATCATGAAGACTCGGCCGGCGAGGAGGATGCGACCTGGCTCGCAGTCCCGCCGGTTGAGGGAGTGACAATCAGTGGGGATGACCTGTCTCGGACTGGCGGAACGTGGGCACGTGGGGCGGGTGGCGATGACAGCCCTTCCATTCCAGGAAAAAGGCTGAAGAGGTCTTTTGTCGCACCGGTCGTCATATGTCTGGTTCTGCTTCTGGGAGGGGTTGCGGCCATCATCGGGCTCAAGAAGAGCCAACCGCCTACCTCCATGCCGGCATCATCGGTTGAAACCTCAGGGCAGAACGCGCCGACCGGAAGTCGGCCGCCGTCTTCCACACCAGTTGAACAGAAAGGCGGCACCAAACAGGATGACGTCCCCACTCCTTCTGCTGCGACGATCAAGCTTGAGGGGGGATACTTCGTGAAAGGAATCAGCTCAAGTGGGGCAACCTATCGCGGTACAGCGGTCATCGAACGCAAGGGTGAACACTATACCCTCACCTGGAAGCTGGGAGCCGAGACCATCGTCGGAAACGGCGTCCTCTCGGGAAACACTCTGACCGTTAACTGGAGCGGCAAGGCGGGGAGCGGCGTCATAGCCTATGTGGTCATGTCCGATCGTAGCCTCAAGGGAACCTGGGCCGGAGGAAGCGGAAGCGAGACGCTGGTCCCCATTCAATGATTCCATGAACGGAATCCATTGTGACGCTCTGTTGCATAGAGCATCTGCCCGGCGGGACCGCAAGAACCGGTGCCAGTTCGTCATGCATTTCAGATTGCCTCGAGGAGCATGGAGAGCAAGCCTCGAAAAGGGAAGAGTCGGCGAATGAGTGCTGTTCGATTTCAGTGGATCATGGTGTGCGCCGCCTTGTGGTGGCTTTCGGGCTGTGCAGCCTCCGGGGGCTCTGTCCCCCGACAAGAGGCCGGGACATCGGAACAGATTGGAAGGCAGGCGGTGGCCGAGAAGGGTCATGGGGTAGTCAAGAAAACATGTCCGGATGAGATTCAGGATTGGGGATGGAGGGAACGGATCATCAGCGAGGAGGAGCTCGCCCACTGGGAGAGTTGCGACGCGAGCCTCGACAGCCAGGCATGCCTGGCCATTCTGGCCGCCCTCAATACCAAGACGGGGTTCCTGGTTCGCGAGGACATGAGGAACCGGAGGCCGCTCAAGGTGCCCAACGATTTCAGGGCTTACCGCCATTGGAACCCGCTCCCGAAACATGTTGCCAGACTGTACCACATTCCCAAGGCGATTTTGGTGGTCAAAGACATTCCCTACCTCGCATGGTACGAGCAGGGACACATGCTTGGGGGTTCGCATGTGTGCCTCGGGCGCCCTGGCGAGGAGACGGAACGAGGCATGTACAAGATCCTCGAAAAGGTCGAGGACAAGTATTCTCGCAGTTACAATAACGACTACGGTCAGCCCGCCTGGATGCCATACGCCATGCGGATCTACGGTGGAGTCTGGATCCACGCCGGATACCTCACGGGACCCTATTGTTCCCATGGGTGTGTCATACTCGGTATGGAGGTCGCTGAAAAATTGTTCCAGTGGGCTGACGCTCAGACTGTTGTTTTCGTAGCGGAATCCCTGGAGGAACTCGAACAGCTCGTCAGAAAGAAATCCGCTTCATAGCAGTCTGTGTCTTCAGGAAACAATCGTATGCAAGACGAGGAAATGACAAGAGAAGACCTGCTTCGAAAACTCTCGAGTCTGGAAGGACGCCCGACGGAACTTGAGGCTGCCGCTGGGGCGGAACCTTCCTCGGAGGTCACCGGCCAATCCTTCATGCCACGCCGGGTAGTCCGAAGGGAGAGTGACAAGGAACTCGAGAGACAGAGGAAGGCTTTGGAGAGAATTGTGGCGGAGAGGACTTGCGAACTGGAGGACGCCAATCGCAAGCTTCAGGACGAGATCTCCGAGCGTGTGAAGATGGAAGCTGCCCTGCGCAAGAGTGAAGAGCGATTCAGACGCCTCGCAGAGAACGCCCCAGACATCATCTACCGCTATGAATTCGTCCCGGAGCGCCGGTTCACCTACGTGAGCCCCGGGGTCCGGGGAATCACCGGGCGAAGTCCCGAGGAATATTACGCGGACCCCGATCTTCCGTTCAAGCTGGTGCACCCCGACGACAGGGGTCTTCTCGAATCCATTTACCTAAAAGGACCCGTCACCGAAAACATGTCCCCCGTGTGTCTGCCCGAATTGCGGTGGATGAGCGAGGAGGGGGTGGTCATCTGGACCGAAGAGCATACTGCGCCCATTCATGACGAGACAGGAAAGCTGGTCGCCATTGAGGGGATTGCGCGCAACATCACCGAGAGAAAACAAGCTGAGGACGCGTTGAGAAAAGTGAACCAAACGCTCCTTGGCATCATCGAATTCCTTCCCGATGCCACCTTCGTCATCGATCAGGACAGGAAGGTCATTGCTTGGAACAGGGCTATCGAGGTCATGACAGGGGTGACCAAGGAGGAAATCCTCGGCAAGGGTGGGCACGCCTACTCTATCCCGTTCTATGGTGACAAACGTCCCATGCTCATTGACATGGTCTTCGACGACGAGGTGCATCTCCCCCATGAATACGATTTTGTGAGGAAGAAGGGGAGCACATATTATGCCGAGGCCCACGTGCCGGAAACATATCTCGGTGAGGGAGCCTACCTGTGGATCATGGCCTCGCCCCTCTATGACGAACACGGGCACCGGATCGGAGCCATCGAGTCCATACGCGACATCAGCGAACACAAGATGATGGAGGAAGAACTGCGGTCCAGCGCCGAAAAGATCAAACTCTTTGCATACTCCGTCTCTCATGACCTGAAGAGCCCCATCATCGGCATCAATGGCATTTCGAGGCTTCTCATGCGTCAATGCTGGAACGATCTGGACGAAAAGGGACAGCGTTACTGCGAACAGATGCAGAGGACTTGTGAGCAGGTGGTGGCGCTGATTGAAGAGCTGAACGCGTATATCAGGGCGAAGGAGGTTCCCCTGCAATTCGAGGAGTTCGACCCAGCGGAGGTGATCGACGCGGTGCGGGGGGAGTTCGATGCTCTAATGAGCGTGCGGCACATCACATGGGTGGCTCCAGAGCGCTTTCCTCCCACAATCCGAGCAGACAGGATGTCGCTCCTGCGGGTTCTACGAAATTTCGTGGACAATGCCCTCAAATATGGTGGATCGACCCTCAGTGAGATCAGGATAGGATACGAGGATTCGCAAGACTACCACATGTTCTCGGTGACCGACGATGGGATTGGGATCGGGAACACGGATGCCGAGAGGCTCTTCGACCTCTTCCAGCGCGACGAAACGTCACGAGGGGTGGAAGGGAGCGGATTGGGTCTTGCCATCGTCAAGGAAATTGCGAAGAAGCACCAGGGGAGAGTGTTTGTGACTCCCGGTCGTGAAAAGGGAGTGACCTTTTCCTGCTGCCTTGCGAAAAACCTCTGAACCCACGTCCAGCAAGCCGCCATTTCAAGCCGTTCCCGGGGATCAGACCCCAATGCCCACAAGGCTCCGGACTGCATTGAGAACCCGACTGTCTCGGGGAACACCCTCCACGAACCGTTGACTTTCCCCACGTGGGCGTTCACTACGCCAGATGGCACAGTGTCCTCCCATGGAGCACCCGTGCGGCTGTGGTCTGTCGTGAGTGTCGACCGCCATCATCGAGGTCGTCCGGAATCCTCGTTGCATCACTCACCACGGCGTGACATCTTATCAGGAGTATCGTCCTGAGAGTTCTTCCTCGAATTGCTTCAGGGCCTTGGCAGCCGCTTTGATAAGTTGGTCGAATCGTTCGGACCGGTGCGGGTCTACTCCGCCGCAACCTGCATCTCCCATCTTGTCGAACACGTATTCGCCTTCAATGTATTCGACGAGGGCTTTAGCCTCCCGATAGAGCGCCATGGTGCTCTTTTCCATTCCCACCCCCTTGGTCAACATGGAGTTGCCTCCAGGATTGAATCGAGCAGAGTAAAAGGTGCACCCTCCCCGTGTGGGCGCCGCGAAGTGGGCGGGCACAAGGCCATAGGCTACACGCGCTTGGCCACTGCTTCGCACAAAATCATCCGAAGCCAACCGCTCTTGCGAGTTAACTCGCTTCGTGTGACACTGTCGATGACCACGGGTTTCGACGGAACGTTCTGATAAGGGCCAATGGTTGTGGTCGGCACTCTCTTGATGCGGTCCACCACGTCCATGCCTTCGATGATCTTTCCGAACACGGCGTAGCCGAAGCCCCCCGGCGTCTTGTCCCTCTGATTGAGCGAGTCGTTGTCCCTGACGTTGATGAAGAACTGGCTTGTGGCACTGTCCACGACGCTGGTTCTCGCCATGGCGATGGTTCCCCGGTCGTTGCACAAGTCCGGAGAAGCCTCGTTCTTGATGGGTTCCTGGCCCTGTTTGGGTTTCATGTCCGCGTCAAATCCCCCACCCTGGATCATGAAATTGTCAATGACCCGGTGGAAGATGGTGCCGTTGTAAAAGCCCTGGTCTATGTAACGGAGGAAATTCTCCACCGTCGCCGGTGCTTTATCGGGCCAAAGCTCGATGCGGATCGCTCCCTCGGAGGTCTTCATGAGGACGACGGGTTTTCTGGCGTGGGATTCCTTGCTTTCCGCCGCCATGGCCAATCCGTGTGTCACGAGAAGTGCGGTGCATGTGAAAAAGGCAAGAAGTTTCCTTGTGGTGCTGCAGCGCTTCATGGGTTTGCTCCCTTGTTGAGTTGTGAGATTCAACGTCACCAGGTCCAAATTGACGGACCTTCAAACATAAAGCATCGGGTCAGGCCGCATTGTCAAGCTCTGCGGTCACGGATCTGGCGGGTTCCGCTCTTGTGAGCCTCATGGTGTTCCCGATGACCGTGAGGCTGCTCAGGAGCATGGCCGTGACGGCGATCAGGGGGTTGAGCACCCCCATCACGGCGATGGGGATTGCGAGGGTATTGTATAGGAGGGCGAAGAAGAGGTTTTGCCGAATGGTCCTGGAGACACGAGAGGAGAAGCGAATGGCCGTGACGACCTTTCGTGGGTCATCGCCGAGAAGTCCCACGTGACCTGCATCACGAAACGCATGGACGGCGGTGCCAAAGGCGAAACCCGTATCCGCCCGGGTGAGGGCGGGGGCATCGTTGATGCCGTCTCCGGCAAAAGCCACCAGATGGCCCTCGGATTGGAGCCGTTCCACCAGTTCCATCTTTTCGCGGGGAAGGACTCCGCCCTTGCTCAGGCTGATCCCAAGCTGGCCAGCGATGGCTTCCGTGGTTTCCCTGGAATCCCCGGAAGCCAGCCATACTTGGATCTCCATGGCTTTCAGGTCCGCCACCGTCTCCCGTGCGCTTTCCTTGACGACGTCGCCGAACCCCATGATTCCACGGACCTCACCATTCCACGCAAAGAAGACGGTGGTTCCACCCGTTTTCTCGATGGCGCGGGCTGAGGCTTCGAGCCCTTCAGGAATGGGAAAACCGAGGGATCCCATGAGGGCCCGATTGCCTGCCATGACTTCCCCGTCCTGGAGAGTCCCCTTCACGCCCATTCCTTCCAGGTATTCATGGGAAGACACCGTTTCCAGGGGGATTCGGCGGGCCTCCGCAGCCCTTCGGATCTCCCGGGCCAGGAAGTGGTCGCAGTCCGCCTCGATGGAAGCCACTCGCCTCAGGGCCTCCGCTTTGGAACCCCCCAGGGTCTCGATCTCCGTGAGGGAGAATGTCCCCTCCGTCAGGGTCCCCGTCTTGTCGAAGACCACCGTGTCCACTTTCCCAGCTCGTTGGAACCCCTGGTGGTCCCGGATGAGCATGCCCCTGGCCCTTCCCGCGGTGATGGATGCAATCTTGGCGAGGGGTGTGGCAACAGCGAGGGCACAGGGACACGTGATGACGAGAACCGTGATCGCCCGCATGAGCGCCGCTTGGGATGAGACTCCCGTGGCCTTGAGAATGAAGAAGAGACAGACTGCCAGCACAAGAACAGCCGGAACGAACCGATGGGTGATGCGATCGGCGAGGACCTCCGAGGGGCTCTTTCCGGCCAGGACGTTCCGGATCATTGTAATCAGGCGTCCGATGGAACTCTCCTCTGCAGTCTTCAGGGCCCTGACCTCCAGTTCCCCATCCAGGAGCAGGCTCCCTGCAAGGACCCTGTCTCCGGGAGACTTCCCGACCGGGCGTGGTTCCCCGGTCAGAACCGATTCGTCCACGTTGCCCCGGCCCGAGACGACGACCCCATCCAGGGGGCTTCGCTCCCGGGCGCGGACCACGAAGTGCATTCCCACTTCCAAGGCTTGGGATGCAACCCATGATTCGCGGCCCCGGTTCACGAGACGCGCCTTTCCGTCGTACAAGCCATACAGGTCCAGAATGCCCCTAGAGATGTCTTCCTTGGCTCGCGTTTCGATGAACTTGCCAAGCAGGGAGACCGTGACCAGCATGGCCGCCGTGTCGAAGTAGAGGTGCGCTGTGCCGTGCCGCATCTCCATGATGCTGTAAACATAGGCGGAAAGGGATCCCACTGTGATGAGGGTGTCCATGGACATGGCACCATGGCGAATTCCGGAAATTCCCCGCCGGAAGATGGGGAGGCCGGCATAGAACAGAACCGGCGTAGCCAGGGCGAGGAGTGGAATGGAGAGGATCACGAGGGAGTCCTCACCCAGGTCTTGGAAGAGACCGAAATAGAGGGCAAAGGAGATCATCATGATGTTGGCCGTGAGGATCGCAGAAACCCCAAGGCGCAGGAAAAGTCCCCGGTCCTTCAGCGAACCGTTGGATTCCTGGGAAAACGGGGCTGTCCCGTAGCCCAATTGGTGAACCTTTCCCTGGATTTCCATGGGGTTTGTGAGGTGAGGCATGTATTTCACACGCAGCAGGTCCGCGAGAAACGAGACTTCCACGTGAACCACCCCGCGGCTTTTCCTGAGTGCATGATCGATGACCCACGAGCATGCCGTGCACCACATACCGTGAATCTTGAGGGTGAGATCCTGGCAAAGTCTTGCTGTCTCTGTTTCTGCAGTCTCTGCGGTGGCCTTTTTCTGCCCTGGCAGGGCGTTTGAGTTGTCCGGGACGGCTCCCTCAGGATTGGCGATGATCCCCAGGGTCAGGCAGGTTCGGTAGAGCTCGGTTTCCTTGAAGTCCTCGGGGGGCCCGTCGGGGTGGTTGGTGAGGATCTGGTATACGTTCATGCAGCCGGCGCAGCAGAAAGGATGGGTTACGCCGTCAAGCTTCAGCCTGATCTTGTACCTGCCAGCCGGCAGACCACAAAGGGCACAGGGTGTGTCCCCATTCACGAGATGATCCCCAGGCCGCGCAGGATGAGGGCCAGTCCCATGATGGCGACCGTAATTCCTGCAAGGGTTTCCCCCATGTTCCTTGTCCTGGGCGAAAGGAACCTGCAGATGACCCCCGCGGAAATGAGAGCGGGAACAGTGCCCAGGCCAAAGGCGACCATCGTTAGAAAGCCCCTGCCAACATTCATGGTGCTCGCTGCGGTGAGGAGCATGGCCCAGGAGAGGCAACAGGGGAGAAACCCAACGGAGAACCCCAGGGCCGCCTTGGAAGGCAGGCTCCTGGAGGTGATAAGGCGTGCGACGGTTCGACGGAGGATCGAAGCGGGTGCACTGGCCAAGTCAGTGAGCACTGCCGGCAAGGGAATGATCCTCATGAGCAGTACTCCGCACAGGATCAGGAGACTTCCAGCCACAAAATGCATGTTGACACGGATCTTGAAGAAAAGCCTGCTCAGGTCGGCCGCGTGGAAGAGACCAGCCGCCAGGGACCCGAGAAGCCCGTAGCAAAGGAGCCTGCCCAAATGAAATGTCGCATGGTGGAGCATGCCCGATCGCCATGGGTCGATGGCCGGCCGGGGGCTGCATCGTTTTTCCCCGGGATTGAAAGAGCTTAGCGGGATCGAATAGGCCACCACGAGGGGGCCGCACATCCCGAGGCAATGGAGGCTGCCAAAAAATCCGATGGCAAGGGGGGGGGAACAGGTCCAGCAGCATCAGCTTCGGGCGGGTTCTGTGAGGGAGCGGATGTACCAGAGGATGGCCCAGCGGTCCGCTTCGGAAACCGTGTCCCAAAGACGTGGGTGCCTTTTGTAGCCCAGGCTCACTTTGGTAAAGATTTCCCCGTCGCTCTGGTTCTGCACTTCCATCGACTTGAGGTTGGTCGGGAGGGGCGCGAAGCTCTGTCCCACCGTGCCTTGCCCGTCGGCACGAACCCCGTGGCATTGGGCACAGTAGAACCCGTAGCGCTCTCTGCCGCGATCCACGACTTCCCTCGTTCTCGGAATCGGGTTGTGGAGATCCTTGGGCTTGGCTGCCCTCAGTGCCTCGATACCACCGGAAACGGGCATGGTCTTTTCGGGCATTCGGGGGAGGGCTCTCTCATAGGTCTGGAGTGCCTCGTCATCCTTCATCCTTCCGTAGTCACAGCCTGCAGAAACCAGAGCCCAAAGAAGGACCATGGTGATCACCCGAAGGGCCGAGAGTCCGGACCATGTCAATCCGTGCGAACAAGATCCGGTCAGAGTCATGGGACCCTCCCATGTGAGCCAGGGGCCGCTTGCGCCTTCGACGGTTCCTTCACGTGCTGCCCCACCACCTCTTTGTCTTGGACTCCCCCTGGGACGAGCTTTTGAGAACGTGACGAATAAGGGGACTCCCCGGGAATGTCCTGCACGATGCTGTAGTCCCAGGGCGGGGGACCCTTGTCACCGATGGTGGCGTAAAGGAACAGCCCCCATGCCAGGAAGGCGAACGAGATGGCGAAAACGATGGCCCAGGTCCGAAGACCTCCTTGCTCAGCCTCTCGGGACGTCGATTCCATCTTTTCACTCATTTCCAGTAGTCCGTCAATCTTGTTCAACCCTGCGAAGGGCCCCCTCACCCAACCCGCCTTGCGGTGCCCACGAGGGGCTGGGCTGCATCTTGAAAGCAACTCCGTATGAGGGCGCCAATTTCGACCAGGCAGAGTCCTGAGCCTTATCGTGCCCGGAAGCCGGGTGACAGGATCAACTTCTTGTGCCACCGATCAAAAGGCGGGTCCCCGAAGGCCGATGACGATCATGTAAGAGATGGCCCACACGGCCACCCCTGCGTAAACGACGATGAGATAAGGGGCGACGGGGTTCTTCTCCCTGTGATGTTCGTCCAGAATACTCAGGTCATCCCATGGTTCATCCTCCGGCATCGACCGGCTGCTTTTCCTGTAAGGATATCCGGCCCAGGCGAGGATCACCAGGAGGAGGGCCGTCAGGCCACAGAAATAGGCAAGGGCCATGTATTGGAAATCCTGCATGGTGAAAAACCGCATGGGCTAACCTCTTCCTTTCATGGCGAGGAGGCTCAGAGCAATGGCGATAATCATGGCAGCAGCTCCGAGGAGTGTCACAGCAAGAAGGGCGTAGGATTCGGGCCTGGGCTTGGCGGATGGACCCGGGGCCGTGGGAGAGATGTCCTCGCCCAGCGCCAGGTAGCGGGCTCTCGACTGATCGGAGAACTGCCCGGATCGGGCCGCCCAGATGAAGGCGATCACGCTGATCCATAAGCTTGCCACCACGAGGCCTATCCAGCCAAGGGAAATCATGGCCTGCCTCCTTTGTTCAGAAGACTCGGTTCACCGCAAAGACGCTAGGGGCGCAGAGAGACTCCTGGCTGTTTGAGGGCACCTCCTGGCTCTCTCTCATGAAATCCTCTGCGCTTCATGGTTTCACTTCTTCAAGGGGTTTCGAAGCCCCTCCAAGGGCGGTTCGTACGATGCATCGATGCCCTTGGGTTCCGTGTCGGCGTCGGACTGACCTATGAAGTACAAAGCCACATAGTTGCCCACGGCCCAGATTTTTTCCGATTCCAGTTCCCGTTTGAAATAAGGCATGGCTGTGCCTGTGATGCCGTTCATGATCTGGTAGTAGAGGATGCCGCCGGAAACGCCTCTGTCCTTGAGGACTGTGAAATTGAGGGGCGGTGGATACAGGTGGGGCTGGGCAGGCCCCATGCCGTCCCCGATTGGTCCGTGACAGCCGATGCAGAAGCCCTGGTAAATCCGGTGCCCCCGCTTGAGATCCGCATCGGTTGCGGGATAGGGGTTGGGAAGTTTCCTCCAGGGCTCGGGCACCATGCCATGGAGCCATTCGACGTTTTCTTCGGGCCCCGCCTCATAGGCCTCGATGGCCTTCTGCTTCCATTCCCTCTGCCTCACCACGCGGTAGTCCGCCCACCGAAAGCCGAGGCTCTGCTTGTAAGCCGTGAGGGCCCTGATGTTTTCCATGCCCAGAAACTCCCATGAGGGCATGATGGATTCCGGCCTGGTGTGCCGTGGGTTCAAGAAGTGGGCGATATGCCAGTCATCGGGGTGTTCCCCCCCTTCCTGGGAGAGGTCAGGGCCTGTGCGTTCGGTGCCAAGGAGATGGGGCTGTTCCCTCGCGTAATCGCCTGCTTCGGCGACCCTCTCAGCCCCCAGATCCCAGTCGATGTTTCGCACAAATTGGGTGTGGCAGTAGGTGCAGCCGTTATTCACGTAGAGCAGACGCCCTTTTTCCTCCAGGTCCGTGCGCGGCCGGTAGATCGCGGATGGCTGATCCGAAACGGTCACCCATGGCAGGATGACTGCAATGAGCAGCACGGGGGCAAAAACCACCAGCGCCCCGAATATGATCACGGGCAGAGTCATTTTCATGGTTCAGCCTCAGCGCGCGGAGTACCGTAAATGCTCATGGCGATGTTGAACAGACCGATCAGGGAACCCCCAAGAAGGAGCATCCCCGTTGCGGCGCGAACGACGAAATACGGATGGAGCATGGGCAGGGTCCGGTAAACGGTTTCACCATTGAGCCAGCTGTTGCCCTGGATGAGTCCCACGGCGGTGAGCACCAGAAAGAAACCGGTCATCCCAAGCAGCACCAGCCAATATTGCACATCGGCGAGCCTGGGACTGTAGATGGGTTTTCCGGTGATTCTCGGCAGCATGAAGTAGATGGCTCCGAGACCGATGGTGCCTGAAAAACCAAGGACACCCATGTGAGCGTGGGCGATCACCCAATTGTTCAAGTGCGTGATCCTCTGGACCACGGGCAGCGCCTGGAGAGGGCCCTGAATGCAGGTCAGGATGTACCAGAGGAGCCCGGCCACGATGAACTTGCCCCCGATGTCGTCGTGGAAATAGGAAAGGCGGCCGCGCATGGTCAGCCAGAGATTCAGGAGCACGGTCATGACCGGAATGAGCATGGCGAGGCTCCCGGAAATGGAGAGGACCTTGAGCCAGGTGGGCACGGGAGTCTGCAGCAGGTGGTGGGTGCCGATGTGCGTGTAAATCATGAGGATGGTCCAGAAGCCGACCAGGGACAGAGTGTGGTTGTAAAGCGGAGATCGGCTCACATTGGGAACCACGTAATAGGCGACGGCCACGGCCAGGGGTGTCAGGAATAGCCCCACAACCCCATGTCCATAGAACCAGGCGAGAATGGCGTCGGGGATCCCGATGATGGCTCCGGAAGGCTCCCACATGGCATTCCCGAAGAAATAGATGAGCGATGTGAACACGAGTCCGGCAAACACGTACCAGGTGGAAACATAGAAGATCTTCTCATTACGCCGGTAGGCTGTCTGAACCAGGTTATAGATCATGAGGCCGAATGCGATGAGCACCATAAAGTCCACCGGCCAGACCCATTCCGCGTATTCCCGGCCCTGGGAAAAGCCCAGTGCCAGGGTCACATTGCCTGCCACGATGGTGATGTTCCACACCGCCACCGTCCAAAGACCGATCTGCTCGCTGAAAAGGGTGGTTCTGAGAAGAACGGGCACCATGTAGAATGCGGCGCCGATGAGGGCGGACCCCACGAAGCCAAAAATCATGGTGTTGGTGTGCATGGGGCGGAGGCGGCTGAAAACCAGCCAGCCCAAATCGGGCAGCA
>CAZURN010000075.1:0-14763 GCA_964623165.1 uncultured Syntrophobacteraceae bacterium | reverse complement strand
CTGCCTTGGGAGCAGGGGGTCGGAGGTTCAAATCCTCTCGCCCCGACCAGGTTTACAAGCTTTCAGAAATCTTGGTGTGTGGCTCCGGTGTGTAGGTTGCCCAAAAAACCATCCAATTGAGCCATTGCCATCCTTGCCGCCTCATCCACGGAGTGAAGATAAATTTCGGTCGTCCTCTTGGAGGAATGTCCAAGGATGGTTCCCACCACTCCCGTTGGGATCTTCTTGATGTCATGCAGGTACGTTGCCACAAAATGCCGGATCGAGTGGAAACCGTAATGCCGGACTCCTGCACGCCGACACAATGATCTCATCAACTTTGGCCGTCGAACGAATCTACCGGCTTCCACGCCGGGATTGTTCCGGTTCTCGTTCCAGAACACCCAGTGGTCCTGTTTCCTCCGCTTCCACAGGGTTGCAAGCACGGAAGTGAGGTCCCGGTTCATTGGGACATGTCTGGGTGTCATCATTCCGTCTTTCTTCTTCCTGGTCCACAGGGTGACCGTCTGTCGTTCAAAATTCACATCCGCCCAGGTCAGGCGCAGGATTTCGTCCACTCTCGCCAAGGTGTGCGTGAGGATGAGGAGGAGCGGCTTTTCATCCGGACCCGCGGCGGCCAGAATCCGCATGAACTCCTCCTGGGTCGGAATCTGTTTCCTCGCCTGTTCCTCCGGCAGCTTATCGAGGTTCCAGCATGGGGATCGGTCCAGGAGACCGACCTGTTTGACGGCGAAGGAAAAGAGGGAGCACAGTTCTTTTCGGTGCGCATTGTAGTTATGATTGCTGGGACGGCTGTTGAGGTAGGCGTGCAGGTCTATAGGCTGGATTGTTCGGATGTCCCGGTCCCCGGAGAACCGGACGAAGTTTTTGAAGACCATGCGTTTGTATTCAAAGGTCTTCTTCGCATGTCTCCTCTCTGAGTAGGCCAGGTAATCATTCGCTACCTTCGAGAACAAGTAGTCCGTATTTGTCCCATTCCCGGCGTTTGGTCTTTTCACTTCTTTTCGATGTTCCGCCTCTTTTGCTCGGGCGGCATTTTTTGTTTCCGCGCTCCCACTGTATCGTTTCCCCTGGTGCTGGAACGCATACCGCCATTTGTTGATGCGTTCGTCCTTCCAGACAGTCATCGATGACGGCCCTCCTGAACCTCAGCGCACGAATACCGAACGGGTAGAATCCACCGAGACGGAATGCGTGATCATAGACCGTCCTGACGGACACTTGCAAGAGTTCGGCAACCTGTTCAGGGGTCAACAAGGGTTTCATTTTCATCGATCCTTCGTTCATGCCGCTTCGCCAACTCATCGCTGCAATGGCTGCCTCGGGGAGCCCGTCTTCCTACGACCATGATGTGGGCATGAAAAGGCTACTCAAAACGGCCTGTCGACCGAGTTGAAGTCATGGATCAAGGCCTCGAAGTCCTCCATGCGGTAAGGGGGCTCGTCGCCTTCGAGAAGGGCCACCTGGTTCTCGGTGAACATTCCGAGCGCCTTGCAGAAAGCCTCTACGCAAGCCTTTATCGTCAAGGAATAGGCCCTTTGTCTCGATGCCATCTTAAGTCATTCCCCCCTTGAGCCTCTTCAAGTAACGGCTGTTGTCGTGGGCGTCGCAGATGTTGTTGGGATTGATGCGGTATAGGCGGCCCGGTTTGACTCCAATGATTGTGCAACGATACTCTAAATGTTTCTCACTAGGCACGGTTACGAGATGATTGCAATGATTGCAGCTCCTCGAGGTGTAGCCGCGTCGATAGTTGAGTTCCGTCTTGATCCTCAGCCTTGGTGTGCCCATTTTACTCTTCCCCATCGTCTTCGGTGACTTGTGATACGAATCCGCATGCAGGAAAAGGAAAACGCCGCTCTTCCCGCTCTTCCCGCATGCACTCCTCGCAGACGGCCCATTTGAGGCCGCCCTCGGACCATGCACCGTCCGTTTCTGTTCCGCACCTGGGGCATTCATGCATGAGCGCCCTCCTTCGGGTCATTCCTGGCGCACTCCATCGGGTCCCTGAACATCCCGCACACCGGGGCTCCAGTCATGTGGTACCAAAAAGCGTTGCATTCGAGTCGAGGCCTCCAGAGGCAGTGATTGGGGCGAAGCCATTCCGGACGGTCTTTGGGCCACGACACGATGACCTCGATCGGGATTTCTCAGAAGATCTTGTCATTGACGATCCCGAAAGAGCTCGACGTCCTTTTCTCGATGTAAGCGTCGATCCATGCACGCTTGGCCTCGAGTTTGGCCTTCTTGATCACCTTTTCGACGGCCGTTTTCGTCATGCTCAGCTCCTTCCAGATCAGCTCCTTCGGCGCACCCAGGGCGACAAGGCACTCGCACAGACTCTTGAGGTCCGTCACCTTCCACGACTCCTTGTCGCCGAATCGCGCGACCTTGCCGCCGGCCATGACGGGACCGTTCCTTTCGACCCACGCCCTGAGAACGTCCTTCACGCGATCGGTGACCGCCTCGGCGAATTGGATGAACAGGAGGGCCGTCTCCGCTTCCTGGAGGCAGTTGATCTCGCTGGGGACCCGGGAGACCGGGGAATCCGCCAGGGTGACGATCGCCTTGGCGGCGTTCTCGCGGACCGGACAGTCCGGTACCGAACAGTGCTTGCACCTGAGACAGGCGACGGCAGGCCAATCCTTGCGCTCATTGACTTCACGCATCGCCTCGAGAAGCACCCCGCCAATGGGATCGGTGTCTTCCGGGCTGAACGCCAGCCTGGTGGTGGTCCGCTTGGCGATGTTGTTGAACGTGCAGAGGATCCTTTCGAGGGGCCTGGATGCATTGGCGGGAACCTGCGTCCAGGCGAGCTTCACGAGGTGGGCATAGGTGGCGAGTTGTTGTTCGTCTCCGTCGCCCCATCCGCTTTTGTCGTCGACGATGTGGAGCTCCCCGCCGAGGTAGTAGCAGAAATCCGCCTTGAGGCGGAACGCCGCTTCGGGCTGAAGCCACGCCGCCTTGTCGCACCCGAGGAAGCGCAGCGCCCCGTCGAAGGCGAATCCACCGATTCCCTCGCGCGCGTCCACCGGCAGGCTCTCGACATGCACCCACTCCGCATCGAGCGGGACGGTCGCGAATTCGGTGGAGGCGAAGCCGGCCAGGAGATCCGCGACACGTTCCTTGATATCCGGCTCCAGAACGGTCTCCTTGCCTTCGAGGAACGACAGGTCCGACGAGACCCCTTCCCGGTAGCAGTGCCTGCGATACTCCGCGAGAATCGCCGCCACCGCGGACCCGACGCGGAGGCCATCGGTCTCGGGCTCCCTGAACGACTTGTCGACCCTCAGGATCCGAAATCGGTAGGGGCACTGCAAATCAGCCATCGCGGAGAATGAAAGCGGGATCACAGCATCCCTCCTTCCATCGCCGGAGGATCATCCACCACCGGGCACCAGCCTTGGGCCTGGCGCTCCCTGCATACGGTCCTGCAATACCGGGAAACGCTCACGCGGTCTCCCGCCGGGCAGTCCACCAGGTCGTCCGGGACGGCTTGCTCCTCGTGGGGAGCGTCCACCGGGCCCGGGGAGGCCTCGGCCCCTCGTTCGTCTTCGGACCGCGGACTCGCGAAACGTTCCCTCGCTCCCCGCAGGATATCGTCCGCCTCGTCCTCACGCAGGAAAGACCACTGGTCGTAGCCGGTCGTGATCCTCACCAGGTGTGAAATCCAATCCTTGGCGCCGGGGAACGTCTTGGCAATCGCATAGAGCTCCGCGAGCTGCTTGTCGGTGCTGCCGCAGGTGAGGATTTCATCCGACCCGAAGATGAGCGGGTCTACGCGGAACCTGTTGCGGCGTCTGCGGTGCTCCGCCTGCGCGGGCTGCCGGGGCTCCTGGTTCGTCCCCTCCCCCACGTCCACGACCTGCTCCGCCTCGACCGGTGCCCTGGGGAGCTCATTGTCCGTCGGGACTTCCTCCTCCGAATACATGCCCTGGTAGCTGTCGGGGAACGCCTCCCGCAGGGCATGGACCAGGGCGACCTTGCGGATCATGGTGGCCGGCTTCTCCGACCACATTTTGTTCGTGGTGCCGTCCGATTTCCGGGCCAGGTATTCGTTGAAGTCGACCTCCACCCGAAGCGGGAACGCCCACCTTTCGGTGTGGACCTCGGCCCACCCTCCCACGATCTTGGCTCCGGGCGGGCAAATCCCCTGGGTGTAGACAAGCTCGGCTTGATTCGGAACCTGACAGATGATGCCGGCCTTGTGCCCCTTGAACGACTCGGACCGGTACGCCCGCTTGAGGAACACGTCCTTCGCCACCACTATGGCGGCGGGCTGATTCCCGCCGTACTTGATCAGGTAGGCCTCCCTGGTGAACGGGTTGAGCTGCTGCGCCTTGCAGAGCCCGAGGAAGAGCGCTATCTCCTGGTCCGTCACCGCTCCGTTGCCGTTGACGAGGTACTTTCTCACGATGGCCGGAGTGAGCTTCACGTCTCCGGCCGAGGTGTGGACGACCACCTCCATCCCGGTGTTCTGTGCCGATTGCATCTCAGTCGACATGTGATCTTCCCTTCACGATTCTCAACGCATGGCCCGGCCTTCGCTTCGGGTCGGACTCCCGTCCGACGGCGGCTCCTTCTCCGGGCACGGGTTCCCCGCAATGTCCGCAGTAACCGATGCCGTCGACTTGCCTCCATTTGCCGCACGCGTGGCCCACGCACCCCAGGTCATACACGGCGAGCAGGGGCGACTGCAGGTCGAGCAGCGCCAACAGGCTTGGACAGATCCTTCGAGACATGCTTCCCTCCGTATCCCAAGTGTTCCCGGGCGCAGGGGACGCAGGCCGCGTGACTCGGCGGGCCCTCCCCCGGGCGCTCGGCGATCTTGCGCCCGCACCAGGCGCAAATCATCGCGATGGGCACCTGAACCCTCCTTTCCTTTCCCTCCCGGGTCCGTCCCACAGGACCCCGATGACCACGCCCAACCCCGCCCCTACGAGCATGAGACCCGCGCACCCGATTCCCGCGAGAATCAGGAGGAACGCATGCTCGGCGAGGGTTTCGAGAGGAAGCGCGGGCATGGCGGTTTCCCCCCCTTTGCCTTCCATGGCCGGCCCCGGTCCGTCCGTCGCTTCATCCCGCGGCCCGCGGAGGACTGTGCCGGGTTCGAGTTTTCGGTTGAGACCGTCCGGCCGATCCCTTTCGTGCCCCGGCATCTGCCGGGCAGTGGTGGGGAGACGGCCAGACCGTCCACCATTCTTCAGAGAGATTCTTTTATGCTTCCTGCAATTGAGCCGACTGTATCCTCTGGATCATGCGCCTCTTTCGACTCCAAGAAACTTTCATGGGAAGGATTCACAAGATGGACATGAGCATCATCCAGGGCACGATTGCAGGCTTGAAGCTGGCTGGTGATATCGCCAAGGGTCTTCTCGAGCTCAAGACACTCAGCGAGGTTCGTGGGAAAGTGTCCGAACTTCAAAACGCTCTTCTGTCCGCGCAAACCAGCGCCATAGAAGCCAATGCGGCACAATTTTCTATGGTTGAGGAAATACGCGCACTTAAAGAAGAAATGGCCCGCATGAAAGCATGGAACAGTGAGAAGCAGCGCTATCAGCTGTATGCACCGTGGAACGGGGCCGTCGTGTATGCGCTGAAGAAAACGATGAGCAATTCCGAACCACCTCATTGGATATGTACAAATTGCTACGAGGACGGGAAAAAGAGCATCCTCACACAACAAATGACGACGGGCTTCGTCGTTGAGTTTCTGTGCCCGTCCTGCGGATGCCGACTCAGGGCTCTTGAACGTCATAGGCATGGATATCCCCTGAAATACGCGGAATAGAGTTCTCTTTCCTCATTTCACCGCGTTGATTCATCTTTCACCCGTGAGGCTGCCCCGATCTGAGGGGATTGAGACTTGAGACAGACACCGACACCCCGAAGCCTTGCCTCACGGGTGAGTCATCCTTGGTGGAATAGAGTATAGGATAATTCATCCCATACTGTCAAACAAAAAGAGATTATCCAGCCCATCACTTAAAATCAACTTCTTCCCCGGCTTCACGGGCGGTGTTGGACGGGAGCGTTTGAGGCATCTGACGCAGGTTCGTGTTTCCGGGGAGGGAAGCCTATATTCGATCTTGCGGTCCGGCGTGGAGTGGGGGCGGGAGGAAGGATCGATTCATCGACTGTGCGAACGGTTTCCAAGACTCGGGAATGGATTTCGTGGTGGTTGGGTGGTGGGGTGGCCGGGGAATCCGGAGCGTGGAGAAAACCAAATCAGTTACGCTTGACGTAACGTTACGCTTGATGTATCTTCTTGGTTAGCCGATCTCGAAGGGAAACCGATGATAAAAAGCTGGTCAGACAGGGAAGCGCGAAAGGTTTTCATGAGGGAAACATCGAAAAGACTCCCTCGAGACATCCAAAAAATCGCGCTGCGAAAACTCAGGTACCTGGATGCGGCCGGGAACTCGACCGATTTGCTCATCCCGCCAGGCAACGGACTGGAGGCGTTGAAGGGTGACAGGGAAGGACAACACAGCATCAGGATCAATGATCAGTGGCGAATATGTTTCCGCTGGGCGGACGGCGATGTTCATGAAGTGGAAATAGTGGATTATCACTGAGGAGGAATGAAATGCCTGAAAAATTGCCCCCGGTTCATCCAGGGGAGGTTCTGCTGGAGGATTTCCTGAAGCCCATGGGGATTTCTCCATACAGGCTCGCGAAGGAAATCGACGTGCCTCGAAACAGGATCACGGCAATCATCAAGGGCAAGCGTTCGATTACCGGGGACACGGCCCTCAGACTGGCCAGGTATTTCGGAACGACCGCGAGGCTTTGGATGAATCTCCAGGTAGCCTATGATCTAGACGTTGACGAGGACAGGCTTGGGGCACACATCATGGAAACCGTGAGGCCGTGCGCGAATGGATAGGCGAGCTGCACGGGCGGTGTTGGACGGGAGCGGTTCGGGCGCCCGCCGGGGCGTGCCGGGAGACTCGATGGAAGGGTCGAGGTGGGGCGGATGGTTGACCATGGTCCACGGGGGTGCTATACACGTATGACAAACAAGGAGGACAAGGGGATGATTGCCGTAAGACTTCCGAAAGACGTGGAATCGAGGCTTGCGGCGTTTGGCCGGGAAGGTCTGTCTGGGCGCAAAATCCCACGGTGTAAAGGAACAGCTAGAGAAAGATGGAACAGCAGATCAGGGCAAGGAATCTCGGAGCGACATTCATTCTGGAATTCCTTCTCCTAATTCTAGAAGAAGCCGCCAAGCGAGGTTGGATTCAGGCAGAATGAAACAACGGGACACAAGCAATGATTTCAGGCATATGAATAATAGTATCCTTCTTCGGGTTCCTCCAGTGCCAGGTCAATCCTTCCAAGTTCTAGGCATTCCTCGCAGATCAGGGCAAATTGCCCTTCTTGTGCCTGCTGAATGAAGGCCAATGCTTTCTGCTCCTCTTCGTGGGTAGTTTCCTTGAACACGGGTTCCCTCCTGTTCCGGCCACAACTAATCAACAATCTTTCTCCCTGCATCGATCTCCAACTGATTCCTCAGGCCAGCGATGTTGATAGTAAACCCACAATCGCAGGCTATCAGGCCATTTAAAGGCAATGGGCTGAAGCCTTTCCTTTTCTGTTGGTCATCCAAATTGGGATCTTGTTTGAACTTAGCATAGAATTTGTGAACTTTCCCACACTTTTCACATCTGACGTCAATATTGAGACAGGCAACTTCCTTGAGAGATCTCGGCGCAGACTTGATCTCTCTTGAGGCAGCCACCTTCACAATTCTATCGTCAGCGGTGTAGAACATCTTAAATACTTGGGTGCTGCCGAAATACAGACGCATCAATGTGTGAATCCGCTTGACCACTTCATCAAGCCCCTCAATAGACTCCGTATGAATCACCTTTAGCTCTACTACGGATTCCAGATCTTCACGTTTGATAGAACGGCCATGATCTCTCCACGCGGAATGTTTGGTAAGGGTCTCGGCAATCTTCTTTGCTCTTTGCTCCTTCATCTCATTTGTGATTGGAATTCCACGCGTTTCGGATACGTTCCAGTCCTTGAATTTATATTTTGGCAACCATTCCTTGACGAGATCCTCTGCATATTTGAGGGCATGAAAGACCCCTCGATACTCACCAGGCGATACCTGAGCGATCATAACTGCATCAACTGGGTTTAGCCTGCCAACTTGCGAGGCTTCTCTTCTCTTTTCATCAATCCATTCCAAATAATCATATGCAGATACTCTGCTTCTTCCAATTTGAACTTGGGCATCTATCGGCCCAAGACTGCCAGTAGCACTCATAATGATATCATCACCTGATAGAGCTAAAATTGTTCCTGCACTTTTTGCTTCCCCAGGGACAATGAAAGATATTTTTTGAAATTTTGATCGGATGAACCTAACGATATCTTCAGCAGTGCTTCCACTGCCACCTGGCGTTTCAATCAATACGTCAAGCTTATCAAGACTAACATTTCCAAGAATATCGCAAATTGTATAGTAATCATCCTGGACTATTTCACAGCCAGGAACTTTTTTAACCATATCTGATGCATAGACAAATAGATATGTACTGCGAATCTCATTATATTGAGCGATAAGTTGCTGCAATTCTTGTTCGTAATCTTTTGCGTGAAGATTTTTCTTTATGTATTCGCTCATCAAGCTCATTACATCTTCCCACCGCTATTGGATGATATAGAGATATGGATTTCCTGGAGATAGAAACTCAGTCACCAAGTTGTTGGTCATAATTTCCTCTATCACCAGGCGGCCTCGCCAAGGCTATTGGTCCTTTCCCTCCTTGGCGCGCAGCTCCTCGAGGATCCTGCCCATGACCCCCTCGACCTCGCCGGGTTGCATCCTGTCGCCGAAGTGCAGGTGGATCGAGACGTCCCCGTGAATCAGGACGCTCCTTGAACCATGGGTCGAGTAGCTGGCCCCGTGGGTTGGCGACGATGGATCGGTTTCGGTCTCCTTATCGGTCCTTGCGTTGTTGAGCAGTTGCACGATCCTCCCCTCCCATCCGTGGTCTTGGCTGCGCGTCAATCCTATGCGTATCGACTTCATTGGTTTCCCCGGCCTCCGAAATAGGGTCGATGATCATACACATTCGGAAGAACCGGGAAATGGGATTAGACGCGGATAATTCCAATCCGCGCCCCCCACGGCGACTTCTATGACACGAGCTCCAGGTACCTGCGGATCGTCTTTTCCTCCGGCACCTCCAGTTCGTCCTCGACCAGGCAATCGTAAAGCAGGGAGATGAGCCTCGCCTCCGTCTCGGGGGAAAGGTCCCTGTACTTTCCCGTCGCCTGCACCTTTCTCAGCCCCGAAATGACCGCCTGGAGCATCCCCGCATGAATGCGACCCGGGGTCTTGTCCTCGAGCAGCTCGGCGGGGGAGATGTTCAGAGCTTTAGCCACAACATCCAAATCCCAGCTATTCCAGCGATCTTTGCCCTTTCGAAGTCTGCGTAACCGGGCAACATCCATTCCGGCAGACCTAGCTAGCTGTGCGGCATTCAAGCCTTTTACTTTAATAAGGGTCTCCAGTTTTTGCCCGATGGTGAAATCGAGATGGGATTTGTTTTTTGGGGTAGCCATGCCTCCTTCTAGGATAAACTCTCCCAGGTTTTCAATGGGATAATCCAGCTCTCTTTGTGCTTGCGTGTAGGGATCATTTATCCTATACTTACCCTCGTTATGAATGAAACGATTTTCATGCAACTCAAGGAGGTCTTCGGGAACCACAGCAGGGTTGCGAGAGCCGTTGGCGTGGACCCCAGGGTGTACAGGCACTGGAGATCCACCGGAAGGCTTTCGAAGGCCTCGATGAAATGCCTCCAGCTGCTCTTGGAGGCACACAGACCTTTCAATAGTTCCAAACGTTTGAGCCATTGATTTTCCCACCGGCGGCTCGCGGGCCGGCATCCGAAACCGCGGCATAGTTTACCCCTCCGCCCCCGGGAACGGTCGGCCACCGCCGGAGTAGGGTGATTCCGAAGCCCCGGGGGTTGAAAATCAGCGCGCGGCGTGGGTGACAAAGCGTGCTGCCTCACGCCCCGCCATGCAGGGGACACGGCACCTCGGTCCGAGTCCAAGGGCATGGGCCGGGTCGATCTTCATGATCGACACCAAAGGACTCGAGGGGGTTCGTCGGAACCCTTGTTTCAATCCACGCCCCCCCCCAAGAGGGGGGGGACGACTTCCGCCAATGCAGGAGGAGGAAATGGAATATCGTCCCTTGACGGACAAGGAACGGGAACTCTCCCTCAAACTGCAGGAACTGCTGGACGGCGCGACGTTCGAGGAGGCGCTGAAGGTCCTGGATCATGCACGCGAGATGATCGCCACGCAGCGAGAAAAGAGGAGCAACAAACTCACATTTCATCTCAGCAGTCAGGATAGTCCTTGATGAGGTTGCGCATCTTGCCGTTGAGCTCCTTGAAGTAGTCCGGAACGGCGTTCGCGTAGTCGTACCGATCCTGGTCGGTTTCCGTGGAGATCTCGAGGCGGCGCTTGATTTCCTGAAGCTCAAGGAAGTTGAGGACACAAAGACGCGTGATCTTTTCAAGTTCTTCAATGTTCGAGGACATGGCGGCTCCTTGGTTGATTGAGAAGTTCCGGCAATCGGCGATGTCCGCCCGGCTCTTTATCGGCCTCAACGGAGGCGGATGCCCCTGAAGGACCCGGCCCGCGGCCGGGATATGAAACCCTGCTTTGAGCCCCGGAGGCCCCACTCCGGGGCAACCCGACCCCACGGGGGGAACGAAAGCGATGGCAAACGACCCGAACCACCTTTCCGAACTGCCGACGAAAAGCATCTCCTTCAGCATTTCCCTCCCCCAGTGGCTCGTGGACCTCGTGGACGCCGAGGACGCCGAGAAGCTGACCGGGTCGAGATCGGCGATCATCGCGGCCGCCCTCAAGGAGCACTTCGAGCGCATCGGGGACGCGGAGATCATCGCCGAGGCCAAGGCCAACGGCTATTGGAAGCGATTGTACGCGAGGAGGGTGAACCCGTCTTGTTAGAAAATCGTAAAAAATATGAACTTATCATAGATTTTACGGGAAAATATTAACATCTCGGAAACACTAGGGAATTTAGGCTGATTCATCGGAAATTTTTTCGGGTGGGAGCCATCCGCGCCGGATGGCCCGAAAGGAAGAACGATGGAGAGCGCGTATTGCCTGAAGGAGCAGGACCTTGTCCCCCTCGAGGGTTGCGGCCGTTTCGACGGCACCATGTACCTCTGTCAGACGTGCGGGCATCCCAGAAGGACCAGGAGCAACGGTTTGGAGGTTTTCCCACCAGGAAAGGAACCGGTCCCTCCCGCGGTCCTCCCGCCTCCGCACGGCCTCGAACGACGCGTCCCGCAGATCGCGCCGGCGGCGGGAGCAAGTCGGGAATCCTCACCTCTTTCCTCATGCCGTTATTGCAAGGAACCCATCGGTCCCGAGGAAGCCCACCCCCTTCGAAGAGGATGGCACTCGCGGTGCGCGGCGGAGCACATGAGGAAGGGATTGAAAACGAAAAAGAGCATACCGGCTCACAGGAAACCGGAGCCGCTCAAATCGGAGGAACCCGTGGACAAGCCCGAAACGGTTCAGGCCATGAAAAGCTGCGAGGACTGCGGAACCGAATTCCGTGAATACCTGTGGGGCGGCAAAAGCAGGCCGAACTGCTGCTTCGAATGCCTGAAAAGGCGGCAGCGCGCCGCGGTGCGCGAAAGATGGCTCCGGGGGTTCGAGGAGGAAGGGCTCCTGATCCTCGATCTCACGTGCATCAAGGAACTGATCCCGGCGATACGGGAGGACGCGAAGGCGAACCTGCGGACCTTCCCGGCCCAGTGCCTCTGGTATCTCGTGGAGAAGGCGCGGAAGCTGGGAGAGTAGCTGAGAGTTGCTCGTCGGGTGTCGCGTCTCACAAAAAAAGCAAGAGCCCCTTTGGGGGCTCTGCGGCCCAGGGTCGAAACCCTGGGGGGGCTACGAACTCACTTCGCTTTCACGATTCTATTAATCGATCGGGGATCTGTTTTCAATGAGAGGAATATGCGTGGAAAACAAAGTTTTCCCATTCAACGCGCAGGGGGCTGATTGAGAGTTGGTCCAATCCCATGGGGAGAGAAGGCGCCTGCGGGTCGAGTGCCCGCTGTGCGGGGCCGTCCGGCCGGTGGCGCCGGGGACTTACAACAAGATCGCGCAAGGGGTCTGGCCCGCGGAGTGCCGGCCATGCCGAAGGACGAGGACGTTTAAAGAGGCGGCCGAATCCTCCTTTTCGCACCGGGGCTGCAGGGTGGTTCGGGCGGCGGGCGGACGGTGCGGGGACTACGGGAAATGCCCGGAGGCCGGCCACTGCCTGACGGTGGCGGCCAGGAAGGGATGGAGGGGATTCCGTCGCGGGAAGGAATGAAGGGGGGCCCATGGGTTGGGTGATCCTGTCCGTCATGATCGGTGTGCTCGCCTGGCTCCTGATCGTGGGATTCATTCTGCTTCTCTTCGCCGGCGGCGCGAAGCGGATGCCGAGACCTCCAAGATGGGGAGAGGCGGAATATCCGGATCCGGACGACGCCATGCGATAGATTGGAAGAAGAGGTCGTATGAACACCGACATCAGGCTTTCCGTTGAGTTCTGGGACCATCCGAAGACCGTGAAGCTCGAACGGAGACTCGGTCTCCAGGGCGTGAAGTCCCTACAGATCCTGTGGCTATGGGCTGCGCAAAACAGGCCCACAGGAATCCTCTCCAGCATGGATGAAAAGGATATCGAGAAGATCTCCAGGTGGGAAGGGTTTCCTGGTGCCTTGACCAATGAATTGGTCAATCTTCACTGGTTGGATTTGAACTTAGAGACTGGAGAGTACAGCATCCATAATTGGATTATCCACAACCCTCACCTTAGAGCATTCTCTTACACAAAGCGACTTGCAACAAAGACATGGAAAAGGTTGAAGCAACTCATTTTCAGGCGAGATGGGTTCGTTTGTCAATATTGCGGCACAGCGACGAAAGAGCCTCACTGTGATCACAAGACTCCTTTGTCTCGAGGAGGAGATAATAGTTGGTTAAATCTTATCACCGCCTGCGCTCGCTGTAATCTCATGAAAGGCTCAAAAACAGCAGAGGAATGGATCCAATGAATTCAGATGTCAGAATTGCTGTTGGATTTTGGTTCCATCCCAAAACCAAACGTTTAATCCGGGACACTGGACTCGAAGGGGTCAGGAGCCTGCAAATCCTATGGAGTTGGGTTGCACAAAACAGGCCGAACGGGGACATATCCGATTTGGAACCGGACGACATTGAAGCCGCTGCGGATTGGAACGGAACTCCCGGTTTATTCTATGAGTCGATTCGACACAAATGGCTTGATGGGGATGGAGATAGCCTTTTCATTCACGACTGGAATGATCACAATCCATGGGTGGCTGAATCCGAACAACGAAGCAACGAGTCCAGATTGCTCAAACTCGCACAAGTGAACAGAAATGCATATGAGGAACTAATCGCGCAAGGATGCACAGGCATTGACAAATACCAATATCTGCAACTCAAGAATTCACGCAACAGCGACACGCTAGCGGAACGCAACAGCGACACGCTAGCGGAACGATTGCGGAGCCGCTCAGCCCCTGCCCCTGCCCCTGCTCCTGCTCCTGCCCCTGCTCCTGCTCCTGCTCCTGCTCCTGCTCCTGCTCCAAAAGCAGTATATACCCCCCCCTCCCCCCCAAATGGGGGGGTGCGCGCGACACGTCCGTCCGGAAAGAACAGGGATTCGCCCTGTCCCTACCGGGAGCTTGCCACGTCGTTCTCAAACACCCTTCCGGAATTGCCGCAGCCTCTCGACATCGGCGACGAGGGCCTCCGCAAATCCGTCAGGGCCGCCTGGCAAAGACACCCGGACCTCGACTGGTGGCTCTCGTACTGGCAATACGTCCGCGCCTCCCCGTACCTCATGGGCCAGGTCAACGAGTGGAAGGCGTCCTTCCCGTGGCTCATCGGGCCCAGGAACATGGCGAAGGTCCTCGGAGGGCAATACCACCGGGGGGCTGAATTCACCGTCAGCAGGACAACCCTCAGGAACCTGGAGAGCCTCAAGCGCCTGAGGGCCATGGAAGGGAGAAACCCGGATGGATCCCGAAGCGAGACTGGAAGAGCTCCTCCTGGTGACGGCGGAACTCCACGGCCGGGAGGTGAGCACCGCGTTCCTGGCCACGTACAAGCGGGTCCTGCTTGACGCCTTGAGCGCCGAGGAGGCCTGCGGGGGAGTGGAGACATGCCTGGGCCGCAGGACCTACGGCTTCCCGAAGCCGTGGGAAATCATCGAGGCCGTGAAGGGCAATCCCGCAGACATGGCCCTCGCGGCATGGCAGACCCTCCTCGACGCCATGCAGCGGCACGGCCCGTACAAATCCATGCTCTTCCACGACGGGCGGCTGACAACCGTGGTGGAGGCCATGGGCGGGTGGATCGCCGTGAATGGATGGCTCGAGAAGGAGATGCCCATCCGCAGGGCCGAGTTCATGAAGCTCTACGAGGCGGCGAGGCCGGCGGAAAGCAAGGTATTGCCCGGCATCGTCGAGGGCATCAACGCGGCCACCGGGCATCTCGACCACGTTCCGAAACCGGTTGTGATCCCCGCCCCATCCAAGCGGGCCGTTCCCGGTGAAGCCGCTGCGCCTTCGGGCCCGCGGGAGGCACGGCTGGAGGTGGCGGGGATCCCCGACGAGTTGACCGAAGGAATGGACCGCCTTCTCTCTCGAATGTCAGTTCCCCGGGAAT
>CAZURN010000074.1:0-15172 GCA_964623165.1 uncultured Syntrophobacteraceae bacterium | reverse complement strand
GGCACGATGCGTGGAATGGCGGAAATGTCGTGCCGCCCCTTGATCTCGATGGTGGTGGGGGTGCCGTCCTTTGTCACCGTATGCTGAGGCCTTGAAATGGAGGGAATGGGTTTGACGGCGACTCTCACCACGATGTCCATTCCGGTGGAAATCCCTCCAAGGATTCCTCCTGCGTGGTTGGACCCATAACCATCCGGGATGATGGCATCGTTGTTTTGGCTCCCAAGCAGGTCAGCGGCTCCGAAACCCTCTCCAATTTCGACTCCCTTCACCGCCCCGATGGACATGAGAGCGGAGGCAAGCCGCGCATCGAGCTTGTCGAATACTGGTTCTCCCAGTCCGGGCGGGCAGCCACGGGCATGGATTTCCACGATCCCACCAATGGAATCCCCTGAAGCCCTGACCGCCTTGATTCTCTCCTCCATGGCGTGCGCACTGTCCGAATCGGGACAGAACAAAGGATTGCGGTCCACTTCATCCCAGTCCACATTGCTGACCCGCACGCCTCCAAGTGCGACGGTGCATGCCTTGACCGAGATCCCTTCCAGCGCAAGGAAGCGGCGTGCAACGGCTCCAGCGGCGACTCGGCCTGCTGTTTCCCTGGCCGAACTCCTCCCGCCGCCCCGCCAGTCACGAAAGCCGTATTTCTGCTCGAATGTGCGGTCCGCGTGCCCGGGTCGGAAAACGGGTGCAAGGGCTTCATAGTCAGCGCTTCTAACATCCTTATTGCGGATGAGCAGGCTGATGGGAGTCCCAGTGGTTTTCCCCTCGAACACGCCGGAAAGGATTTCAACCTGGTCCTTTTCCTTTCTCGGACTTGTGAGTGCCTTGCCTGGTCTGCGGCGGTCGAGGTCGTGCTGGATGGTTTCGTGGTCCAGGGGGATGTTCGGCGGGCATCCGTCTATGACTGCTCCTATGGCGGGCCCGTGGGATTCTCCCCATGTGGTGACCCTGAAGAGGCGTCCGAAGCTGTTGCCTGGCATGAGAGGCCTCCTTGGCTGGTGAGCCGGTCGGTCCTGTTCAGAGTGGATCGAAGTCGCCCGGTGATGAACCACATTCAACGGCGCATGCACCCGAATCAAAGACTGCAAAGGCGCGCCGGACTTGCCCTCTGCTTGACAGGTGGCCTGAAAAGGTTATTCTTGATGGTGATGAGAGGGTTGTGACGATAAATGAAGTGGAGAGTTTTTGCAATACGGAGGAACGGGGATGAGCGACCAGCATCCGGACTATAGAGAGGACCTGGAGAGCAATATACAGGAGGACCTCGAAGAGCCCCGAATGTACAAGGTTCTTCTGCACAATGACGACTATACCACCATGGAGTTCGTAGTGGAGGTCCTGCGGAAGGTCTTCGGCAAGACTCCGGTGGAGGCGACTCAGATCATGCTCAACGTTCACAAGAGCGGCATCGGAGTGTGCGGGGTGTTTATCGAGGAAGTGGCCGAAACGAAAGTGGAAATGGTGCATCATTTGGCCAAGAACCATGGTTTTCCCCTTCAGTGCAGTATGGAAGAAGCATAGATGATCAACAGAGAGCTTGAAATCACCTTTGCGGCAGCCATCAAGGAAGCCAAGTCCAGGCGCCACGAATTTTTCACACTGGAGCACATCCTCTACGCCATGATCTACGATGTGAGGGGAAGACGCATCCTCTATCACTGCGGAGCCGACCTTGGCAAACTCAAGGAGAGCCTCGAGAAGTTCTTCTCCGAGCGCCTGGAGAAGCTTCCCGAAGGTGTGGAGCAGGATCCCATCCAGACGGTGGCCGTCCAACGGGCCCTTCAACGGGCCATCATGCACGTCCACGGAGCCGAGAAGCGAGAAGTGGATGCGGGAGACATCCTGGCGGCCATGTTCCACGAGGAGAATTCCTATGCCGTTTACTATCTGAAATCCCAGGGGATCACCCGACTGGATGTGCTGAGCTACATTTCCCACGGGATCTCCAAAATAGGCGAGGGTGACACCGATGAACAGCCCGGTGGTCTGCCTCTGCCCTCTGCGCCTGAAACCAAGCAGGAACCCCGGAAGGCGAGTGCCCTGGAAAGCTTCACCGTGAACCTCATCCGCAAGGCCTCCGAGGGCCTCATCGACCCCCTTATCGGCCGTGATGAAGAGATCCTTCGCACCCTGCAAATCCTGGGGAGGCGCACCAAGAATAACCCCATTTTCGTGGGCGATCCGGGCGTGGGCAAGACGGCCATTGCCGAGGGGCTGGCCCTGAAGATCGTCCGCGATGAGGTCCCTCCTCTGTTCAGGGATGTGGAGATATATGCCTTGGACATGGGGGCTCTCCTGGCCGGCACCAAGTTCCGGGGAGACTTCGAGGCGCGGCTGAAGGGAGTCATCCAGGAACTCAAGAAGAAACCCGGGGCCATACTATTCATCGACGAGATTCACACGGTGGTCGGTGCTGGAGCCACGAGCGGCGGTTCCATGGACGCCTCCAACATCTTGAAGCCCGTTCTGGTGACGGGAGGGCTCAGGTGCATCGGGTCCACCACCTATGAGGAGTACAAGAACCATTTTGAGAAGGACAGGGCCCTCAGTCGCAGGTTCCAGAAAATAGAGATTCGGGAGCCTTCCGTGGATGAGACCTATCAAATCCTGAAGGGACTCAGGTCCTATTACGAGGACCACCATGGCATCCGCTATACTGATGCCGCTCTGAGGGCCGCTGCGGAGCTTTCAAACCGCTATGTGAACGACCGTTACCTCCCCGACAAGGCCATCGACGTCATTGACGAGACCGGTGCGAGCCTTCGCCTAAAAAAAGATCACAGGGTGCGCCGGGTTGTGGGCCCCAGGGACATCGAGCAGGTCGTGGCACGCATTGCCAAGATCCCGCCGCGTAGCGTGTCGGCGAGCGATCAGATGAGACTTCAGAGCCTTGACGAGGATCTCAAGGGACAGGTCTTCGGCCAGAACGATGCGATAGATACCCTGGTCAAGGCCATCAAACGTTCCAGGGCTGGACTGCGCAGTCCAGAGAAGCCCATCGGGTCCTTCCTCTTGATTGGTCCGACTGGAGTGGGCAAGACCGAAGTGGCGAGGCAATTGTCAAGAATCCTTGGGGTCCATTTCCTGCGGTTCGACATGAGTGAGTACATGGAGAAGCACACCGTGTCCCGCCTCATCGGGGCTCCGCCGGGTTATGTCGGATTCGACCAGGGAGGGCTTCTCACCGATGCCATCCGCAAGCAGCCCCACACGGTGCTCCTGCTGGACGAAATCGAGAAGGCTCATCCCGATCTATTCAGCATTTTGCTTCAGATCATGGACTATGCGACCCTAACGGACAACAATGGCAAGAAGGCGGATTTCCGAAACGTGATTCTGCTCATGACCTCCAATGCTGGTGCCCGGGAGATGAGTAGCCCGTCCATAGGGTTCGGTGCCAAGGAAGCCGACAATCGGGCTGCCAAGGGACTCAAGGCGGTTGAGAACCTTTTCAGTCCTGAATTCCGAAATCGTCTGGATGGAGTCATTGCGTTTGGAGGGCTCAATCTGGATATCATGGAGCGAATCGTCGACAAGTTCATGTCTGAGATGGAGACGCAGCTCAGTGAAAAGAAGGTCCGGTTCGAACTCACGCCAAGTGCCCGCCTCTGGCTGGCGGAAAACGGATACGACCCGACATTCGGAGCGAGGCCTCTTGCTCGTTTCATCCAGACGGAGATCAAGGATGTCCTTGCCGACGAAATCCTCTTCGGGCGTCTCCGGAATGGAGGCCGGGTGCAGATCGGCCGTTCCGAGGAAATGGCTGATGAGGAAGGCGTGCTCAAGACGGGGAACCTTGGTTTTCGGTTCACCGGGTTGCCCGCCTGAAACCCTTCCGAGTTTTTGGCCTGAGGGGCCCATGTGTTCCCATGCCCGTGTTTCGTCTGACCAAGACTTTGGTTTTCCCACCCGCCGACTATGCTGAGCCCGACGGGCTCCTTGCGGTCGGTGGGGACCTCTCCTCGGAACGCATCCTCCTCGCTTATCAGTTGGGCATCTTCCCTTGGTACTCGGAACACATGCCCATTCTCTGGTGGACTCCTGACCCTCGCCTTGTCCTTTTCCCCGACGAACTCCGCATATCGAGGAGCCTCGCCCGAGTACTGCGCAAGGGGATTTTTCAAGTGACTGTGGACAGGGCATTTCGTGAGGTCATGCTCCGATGCGCATCCGTTCCCAGAAAGGAAGGGGAGGGCACCTGGATCATGCCGGAAATGGTTGAAGCCTATTGCAGGCTTCATCGGATGGGTTATGCCCACTCCGTCGAAACCTGGGTTCATGGGGAACTTGTTGGTGGATTGTACGGGGTGGCCATGGGGAGGGTCTTCTACGGGGAATCCATGTTTTCCCAGAGAACGGATGCCTCGAAAGTCGCCCTCGTCCATCTCGTATCCTTGCTTCGCCGTCATGGTTTCGAGTTCATCGATTGCCAGGTGACCACCGGGCACCTTATACGGATGGGAGCCAGGGCCATCTCGAGGTCGGAATTCCTAGCTCGCCTGTCCCGGGCTTTACGTGGGAGTGCTTCCATCGGGGATTGGTCTCAGGAGGATATCATGGATCTGAACTCTTGAGCCCCGAGGCGCAAGAGGCGGAGGAGCATGCCCCGGTCTGACACCCGATCTTCTGCAATTCTCCCTTAACTACCTGATATCCATTGCCGTTGAAGAGTTCATGTGCTATCGAAAATGGGTGTCTCTCATCAGGGGCGCATCGGTCCGCATGCAATGGGTCGCCCTGGTCGCTCTGTATCCTCGAAATATGCTGTATGTTTCAGTATTTAGATCACAGAGGTCGCAACGGCGAAAGGGAGTTGCACGCATCATCCAGCAGGAGTTGGGAAGTCGAGCGGTGATGACATTTTTGACCTTTTTGGATCAGAGGCTTGGGAATACGTTATGAAAGGGTGTGATTCATCGAAAGAATGGGCCTGGAATCTCCTTTCCGGAGTTGCAGCCAGAACAGGTTGGTTCCGGGCGGCTGTTTTCCTTTTGTCTGCCATCCCGTTTTTAGGGTGCTCCTCTGCAGTCGGGCCCGCATCAGACAATACCGCTGGGCGGCTTAGCTCCAAGTCCACCTATTCTGTCCGCATGGAGAGGCCCCTGGACGGTGACGGCGACGCTCCACGGGCCGAGATTGTCAATTCACGGTATGTATTTGCCCCTCGGGTGAAAAGTTCCAAAGGTGGACAGGAACACCTGGTGTTGCGGGAAACCATCCATTTTGAGGACTCGGTCTCACAGGAAGCAGACAATGGAGAAATTCTGGTGGAGGCGTTTCCGGCCATTGGTGCCACGGAGGCGTCCATCTTGTGGAAGCTCGAGTCAAAGGGTGTGGCCGGCGGGATATTCGACGTGAACCTCTATAGAGTGTTGCAGGCAGCCCCCGGGGGCGCTTCCGAGCGTGCCGTTCACTACAGCTTGGTTGATGGGCGTGAACTCTTCTCGTCCACGGTCCCGGTGGCTATGATTGAGCATGCGGGAACTGGTGAGAAGCGCTACCTGGGGTTCGACGACGGGTATGGGAGCACACAACCGGGGGAAATCTTGGCAGACCACGGAGTGTTGGGGGTTCTCTACTACAGCAGCGACGCGATGCTTCTCAGCAAGGCCTTGCTGCATGGGAATCGGTCCAGGGAGTGCCGGGCCGCTGGCACGTCGGTCAGCTCGGGCAGCGGGCGGAGTGAGGCCCTGAGCATGACAGTCTATAGATATGAGGCCACCCCCACCTTCGATGGCATCGAGGTGGTTATAGACCTGGAATGCGGATCTGATGGTTCGGTCGAGCACTGCGCAATCCCTATCAAAGGGGACGCTCCTTCTTTTTCGCATGCGACCATGAGCGCGGGTGTGCGGCTCAAAGACGTGAAGATGGACTGAGGAGTGGTGGTGAGGGCTCCTACGATCTCCGCATCACGGGAATTCCAATCGGCTGCTTCGAATCGGGGTGGCCGTTTGTGTTATGGCATGTTGGATCGGACTCATCGATGTTCAAATGTCATGAGGGTGAGCAGGAATCGTTATGATTTGACGTACTGAATCCATCTCACCATACACCATAGCTTGACATCGTCCGACATCATCGGTTTTCAATCGCCGGAGAGAAATGTGGCGCGAGGGTACTTGACTACTCCGCCGGGCACACGAAAGCAGACTGCTTGATTCCATTCGTGATCCACGCGCCGGGAAGTGTCGGTGATGAAAGCGCGATGCTTTCTAGGATACGGTCAGTGGCCTCAAATTGGGTTCAGTCTCGTTAGAGGGAGTCATCCATGCGAAATCCGGAGTCCAAGGAGTGGCATGCCAGTGGTCACTTTTTCATGCAATGTGCCCTGGTTGTCTTGATCACCATAGCGGCGTCGGGGTTCTCCGCGCGCGCTGCAGAGGAAGCGACATCGAGGGACGAATCATCAATGGCATCCGACGCCGTGCCGGGATCGGTTGCAAGCCTGTTGAACCCACCCAGAAGTTCCAAGAAAGATTTCATTCAATTCATGAAGATGGAGCGGATGGAGGATGAGAAGTATCTGGAGCAGCGTTTTGAACGAGCCTCCGCACTCATCCACAACAAGGACCTCACTCAGGAAAAGGAAATTAGAGCATTCCTCTTGACTCCCCGTGAGAAATTCTGCCGTTCATGGAATCTCGGGCGAGCGTATGATCACGCCTTCCTGGATATCCGCCACGGAGTGACGATCTCCGGCCCACACCTGGTCGGTCGCATGACATCGGTGCTGGATGTGCAACCCGGCGACAAGGTGCTCGAAATCGGGACTGGATCCGGCTACCAGTCGGCCATGCTGGCGTACCTGACGGATCAGATATACACGATAGAGATCATCGACCCGCTGGAAAATGAGACAGACAGGCTTTACACGGACCTGGCTGGTTCGGGCTACCCGGAATACGGCAAGATCAAGCGAAAGTCCGATGACGGCTACTACGGATGGGAAGAATACGCCCCGTTTGACAAGATCATCGTGACGTGCGGCATCGACCACATCCCACCACCGCTTCTCAAACAGCTCAAGGTTGGAGGGGTCATGGTGATTCCAGTCGGTCCTCCCGGTGCCCAGGTGATCCTCAAGGTCACCAAGAACCAGGATGCCCAGGGCAACCTGGTGATTGCCCGCGAAGACATCTATCATGGCCGCAAGAAGGAAGCCTTTGTTCCTTTCACCAAGAAGGGGGGCGGGACGCATTTCCAGTGATGCGAGCGCAAATCCCCTCAAGAAACAAGCATCTGCCCATACTGCCCTTGGTGTCTCTGGCGCTGGTTTCCGGAGCCATCCTGGCCTATGAACTTTTCATCATGCGCGTCTTTTCCAACGGCGGATGGTCACATTTTGGTTCCATCGTGATCGCGATTGCCATGTTCGGGTTCGGCGTCTTCAGCACCGTCCTTTGCATCTGGAGGGAGGCATTCAAGAGCCACATCGAAACCTGTGCCGCCTGGGCCCTGCTGCTCATCGGACCCTCGATGCTGGTGGCCAACACAATGGCGCAAAATGTGCCGTTCAACCCGATCTTCCTGGTCTCGGACGCCAGACAAAAATTTTATCTTGCGGGTTATTTTCTGCTTTACTTCGTACCCTTCCTCCTCGGAGCCACATTCACAGGGCTCTTTTTTCTCATGGCGCAGCGGGAATTCGGAAAGGCTTACTTCGTCAACATGGCGGGTTCGGGATTTGGCGGCATCGTCCTGTTCTTTGCCATGTACCTGCTCCTTCCGGGAAACCTGCTGATCGTCCCGCTGATGCTCTGGGTGACAGGCGCTCTGTTGTGGTTCACGGCAGAAAGAAGTCGAAGACATCTCATTTTGCTCGGAATGTTTGCGGCCTCGTCCTTCTTGGGGGCGATCCACTTCGAACAACTTCGAGTCTCCCCTTTCAAGGGCGTAAGTTATGCCCGCCAATTCCCGGATGCCCACCGCGTCAGTCAGAAAGCCAGCCCGTTTGGATACCTGGAGGTCTATGCGAGTTCCTACTTCCATTTCGCACCGGGCTTGAGTGACGCGGCCAGCTTGTATATGGACGAAATGCCGCAGAATGCCTTCCTGGGGATGTATATCGACGGTGATGGACCCATCGGCATCATGCGCCACCTACCCACAGGGCAATCCGAGTACCTGAAATACCTTTCCATGGCATTGCCTTACACGCTGAAGGAAGAACCGGATGTGCTCATCATGCAGTTCGGAGGGGGCATCTCGACCAACGTGGCGCTCGGACTGGGAGCGAGGCAGATCACTGTGGCCGAGGGAAATCCACTGGTGATCCAAACAGTGCGCGACGACCCTTTCGTGTCTGACTACACGGGCCACATTCTGTCTGACGATCGTGTCCGCCTGGTGGAGATGGAAGGACGCATCATGGTGTCTCGCCTTCACCAAAGCTTCGACATCATTGATTTGAGCCTTGCCGATTCCACGGGTCTTTCCATGCCCGCAGGGGCCGCCATTCATGAGAAATACGGCTACACCGTGGAGACTTTCCGTTCCTGCATGCGATTGTTGCGCCAGGGGGGGATTTTCTCTGTCACTGTGTGGAACAAGGAAGATCCCCCGAAGTCAGTGCTCAAACTCATGACAACAATGATTGAGGCGGCGGGTTCCGCGGGTTCGACGAATATTGTCAGTGAATTCTTTTTGACACAGACCTATCTCTCAACGTTCACGGTACTATACAAGAAGGGCGGTTTCGAACCGCAAGAGGTGGAAACGCTCTCGAATGTCTGCAACCGGTTGAGCTTTGAGATCGTCTATGCGCCAGGGATGGTGACAGAACCCGAAAATGTTGATGAAATCCTTGCAGCCTACCGGCTTGTTTACTTCGCACCAGGCAACGGTGATGCGAAAGGAGGGGAACCGTCGGATTTGGACGTCTCAGCGGGGAGTCTTTACCGTGCGGTGGCCCATCGCCTCATCCGGGGCGACATGGCAACAATACGGGATGGATACGTGTTCGACATTAGGCCCCTGAGCAATGATCGTCCCTACTTTGCGGGCTTCGTGAAGCCTTCGGACATCCCGCGCTTTCTTGACAAGCTCGAAGCGATCTCGGACGAATGGGGGTACTTGCTCCTGTGGGCGACCCTCCTGCTCTCAGTCGTCTTCGGTTTGCTGCTGCTGACGCTTCCGGTGCTTTTCGGATGGAGGGCCCTCTTCTCTCAGGAGAGGGGCAAGACAGCAATAATTGGCTACTTCTTGTGCCTGGGCCTTGGCTACATCCTGATCGAAGTGGCGTTCATCAGCAAATGCATCTTGTGTTTGGGAAACAGCACCGTGTCGTTCACTGTGATGGTGACGGGCATGCTCCTCTTTTCTGGGATCGGAAGCTACGCTTCAGGCAGGTTCATCCGAAGCGCTCGGCAGGCCCTCGTGATTGTCTGCGTCCTCATAGGAGTCATCTTATTCGTGTATGCCCTCACGCTGAACCAGGTGCTGACCTCCTTCGACGATTGGTCGTACTCCGCAAGGGTTACACTCTGCCTGGCTCTCCTCGCGCCACTGGCGTTCCTCCTTGGTTTTCCTTTTGCCCTGGGAATGTCGACCCTTTCAAATCTGCACAAGGAGCACTTCTTCGTGTGGGCCTGGGGGATCAACGGATCCTTTTCCGTGGTGGGGTCCGTCCTGGTTCCGGTCTTATCGGTCCTTTTCGGCCTATCGTCCGTGCTGCTCCTGAGCAGTGCCATCTATTTATTTGCGGCTCCCTGCTTTCTGAGTTTTTCGAAGCCGGCCCGTCGCGATGGCTGAAATCATGAACGCCCATGGCTTGGTTGGTGTTTTGACCCTCATGACAGCGCTCGCGGTCTTTGCACTGCATCCCGTCTTCCCCTCCGAAGGAGGCCCTCCCAGGGTGAACGCTGCCATTGCAGACAGCGCTTCTGTTAGTCATCGCAAAGAGGGCTGCGGGAACCATGCTGCGGGCCGAGGATCCGTCAGACGGTCGATGCAGGGCCTCATAATAGCCAGGGGGACGGGGAGTTTCGTGCAAACGCTTCGCCATGCACCCTTTCCCTATCACGGGAAATATGAGGATACCCAAATCGATTTCTTCGACTTTGTTGATCCCCTGAGCGGGCAGCGTTTTCACACGAACCGCAGCGGTGAACGCTATTCCGAGCGGGAACACTATAGTGACAGCAGAGTGCTGTTCCATGTGCCATTGCACTTCGACCCGCGGAAGCGATTTGTATATCTGGTCTATTTCCATGCATTGGGAACGGATATTGTATCGAGCGATCGCGATCATGAACTCGGCCGCCAGATTGACTCTTCAGGCCGGAATGTCCTTCTGGTTGTGCCTCAATTGGCAAAGAACGCAGCGGATTCGAGCCCTGGGAAATTTTTCAGGAGAAACGAATTTCGGGCATTTATGGATGAAGTGGGTGGGGTGATGACCTCGAGGTTTGGCAAGGAATTCAAAAAGGAGTTCGGTTCAGCGCCCATCATCCTGACGGCATTCAGCGGCGGATACAAATCGGTTGCGTATGTATTGGACCGCGGCGGCGTCAATGATCGTGTGAGGGGCGTCTTCCTCATGGACGCCCTCTACGACGATATCGACAAATTCCAGAGATGGATCGGCAGGCACATCAGACGGAGCTTTCTGGTGAGCCTCTATACACGAGGGAAATGTGAAGAAAATATGAGAGACCTTCTGAATCGTTTCCCGAAAGGCGGCATCCAAGTTCAGGCAGGATGGCCGCAAACCCTCTCCCTCGGCAGTATTCACCATGTGCTGTGCGACACTGACCACATGAGGATTCCCTTGGCAGGTCCTCCCGAAGACCCGCTGGCCAGTCTGCTGAGATTAGTGGAAATCCTGTGACGGTGTTGGAGGGAATTCCCCAGGAGTTCTGCGCCACTGATGCAGAGTTGCATAGAGAATAGCATTTTCATGGTTCGCGGGCGTCGCCCGCCAACATGAAAATTGCTTTCAACATCGTACCCAGCAAAGTCACGAGCGTAGCAAAACCTTGTGGACGCAGCAGACACAGCAAGATAGATCCTCAGATGCACCAAGGATCGACCTGTCTGGTGGCCACTTGGTGCATGCTAAAAGTCCATGAAATCGTCCGCCTTATTGGGATTTCGAGCCAACCTGTATTGTGCGGCATTGATGAACCAGGAACTGATGTGAGACAAGTTCAACGGCATGGAGAGGCGAGAAAAGATGGAGGACAGGCTGTAGAATTCGCGATTCATGCTCGCAACGTGCCTTTCCAATTCTGCGGGTGTGCAGTATGCGGGAGCGATGTGACAGAAGTTGCCTGGCCAGCGGCCAATGTCCTCTGCGTTGATGATTCGCCCTTCCTTTTCCATACGGTCATGGAGTGGAGTCCCCTTGTGAGGCGTGAGGATGTTGAAGTAAGCCGCCGGCACCTTCTGTTCTCTCAGGAATTCCAGTGTGGCACGAAACACGTCCACATTCTCCCCGTCCCACCCGAATACAAAATTAAGAGAATAGCTGATCTCCCGCCGTCGCAAGTCGTTTAGGATTGCTTTGTATTCCCCGACTCGATTGTGACTCTTGTTCATGGCCTTGAGAGTGGCAGGGTTGATGCTTTCCATGCCGATGTTGACATGGAGAAGCCCGCTGCGCTGGGCCAGATCCATGAATCGGGCGTCTTTACACAGATGGAGCGTCCAGAGCGAGGACCAGCGGATTCTCAGGGGAATCAAGGCCTCCATGAGTTCCACCGCACGATGCCGATCGCCGCCGAAATTGCTGTCGGCAAAAAAGACGAAACGCGAACCACAGTGCCTGACTTCGTCAACGACTTCGTCCACTGGACGGCATCGGTAGTCTTTGCCGAGGAAGTGGCGCTCAGAACAGAATTCACAGCGGAAAGGACACCCACGCGAAGTCTGCACGGCGTAGGTTTTGACAAGACCGTAGCGACGGATATCCAGCAGTCCATACCTGGGAAAGGGCAGTCCCCGAAGTGAGTTTGCCCCCTTGGCGCGATAGACCGGAGCCAGTCTGCCGCGCTCTGCGTCTTGGAGCATCAGGGGCCAAATGTCCTCGCCTTCACCAATCCCCACAGCATCGCAATGTTCGGCAGCCTCATCAGTGTGGAAGAAGACGTGAGGTCCGCCCATGATGACGGGCAGGCCGCGCTTTCGGAAGTCATCCGCAAGGTCGTAGGCCCGCAGTGAGGTCATGGTCCAGGCGGTTATTGCCACCAAGTCGACCGGAGCCTCAAAATCGACATCCTCCAGCATCTCATCCATCAGTCTGACCTCCCAGTCGGAGGGGGTCAGGGCTGCGAGATAAGGCAGGGTCAGAGGAACCAGTTTGCGGCGGCGAAGCTTGATGACAGATCGGTCTGCCCTCGAACGATAACAGGAGGGCTGGATGATCAGGAGTCGTTTCCTCATGGCAACGGCACCAATGTCTTCCCGTTGAGCAAAGTTGCTGGTGGTGCATAGCCCTGTGGGCGCAGTCTATCGGGTACGAATTCCACCGTGTCTTTCCCCGGTAAACTTCTTGCGCCGCGCCCGCAACGCGAGGTAGTCTCGGGCTTCCTGGTAGAGCCTTGCCCGATCGTCGCGGTCGAATATGGCCTTCCGCACGATACGGTAGATGACTTTCGGGCGAAAGTAGTAACGGCCGTAAAAGTATTCCACTGCGTCGACGATCTCCTGCCGGCTCAGCCACGGGTACTCGTAGTTGGGGAGCTGATGGCCGAGTTCATCGGACATTTCATCTTCGGTCAGGAAACCGTTGCTCTCAAGGTATTGATAGAACTCAGTGCCCGGGTAAGGATGTGCGAGGGAGACCTGTATGGTTTCACAGTCTAGTTTTTCGGCGAACTCGATCGTTCGATGAATCGTATCCTTGGTTTCTCCAGGCAGCCCGATCATGAAATCACCATGGACCGTCAGACCGAGTTCCCGGCAGTTCTTCATGAAGTTAAGAGACTGTTCGACGGTGATCCCCTTCTTCATGTTATTGAGGATCTCCTGAACACCCGATTCGAAGCCCACGACCAGCAGTCGACATCCAGCCTCCTTCATGGCCTTGAGCATTTCATAGTCAGCGTGCACGCGGCTGTTGCATGACCATGTGAACTTGAGCGGTTTCAGGTGTCGACAGAGCTCGATCACACGGGCTTTGCCCCAGGCCCAGGTGTCATCGTCGAAAAACAGTTCCTTCACTTCTGGAAATATCTCCAGAGTCCGTCGCACTTCGGCGACCACATTCGCATTGCTCCGCACGCGCCAGGGGTGTCCAGTGAATGTTTGGGGCCACAGGCAGTAAATGCACCGGGCTGGGCAACCGCGCGAGGTGTAAAGCGAGATGTAGGGGTGTTTGAGGAAAGGGATGTTGTATTTCGTCGGGTCCAGATCGCGCCTGTAGATTTCCGTTATGAAGGGAAGAGAATCGAGATCTTCGATGAGAGGCCGGTCCGGGTTATGTATGATTTCACCGTTCTTTCGGTAGCTGACTCCCTCGATGTCCTGGAGTTCCTTGCCCCAAGCAAAGTCAGCCACGGTGAAATCGAATTCTCTTCTTGCAACAAAATCAATGGCTTCAGAGGAATTCAAGGCCTGCTCCGGCTGCACCGTAACCGGTGGTCCGACGAAGGCGATTTTGATGGAGGGATTCGCCGCCTTGATCCTTTCCGCCAGCAGGACATCGTTTGCAAACCCGGGTTTGCTGGTGAAAAGGACCAGAAACTCGAAATCCCTGGCAATGCGGATTGTCTCCTCAGGGGAGATTCCATGGGGAGGGGCATCCAACAGTCTGCTTTCTTTGATTAGTCCTGCAGGATAGGCCAGCCAGACGGGGTACCAATAGGAGGCGATTTCGCGGCGCGCGGGCCACCGCGCTCCAGCGCCGCCATCGAATTTCTCGAAGGAGGGGGGATTCAGGAGCAAGGTTTTCATCTGCGAGTGTCTCCTTTGATCAAGTGATTTCTTAATCTAGAGAACCAAAGCGGTGGATGTCAAGCGGGGGTAAGAGAGATAGCGGGATGTCCTGCCTCTGATGGCAGACATGGCGGGTTGCAATGAGTTGCTGGGGGGCCGGGATCGTTCATCTAACGGGACACAATCACATGAGCCGACACGCTGTCTGGATGGGAACTGCCACTGGACTATTCCGGGCTTCGCCCGTTGAGAAGGCAACATAAAGAATGGGTTGCCTCATGTCTTCATACTGGACATGGCCATGGAGTCTCGGTCAAGAATGGTCGGTTCCGTCAGACCATGTTCAACCCCTTGGGTCGAGGGTGTTGCCGTGTCCCCCTCTGAGCGCACGGGGTGACCGGATCATCAGTTCGCTGTGGCAGTGGGGTTCCCTTCTTCCATCCAACCCTTGATCCCCGCCGGGTATCTATACACGTTGGTATAGCCGAGTTTCACTGCCCACATGGCGCCATTGTGACTGCGGCCACATTTAGGGAAGCCGGAATAAAAGACCAGCTTCCGGTTCTTGTCCGGGCCCAGGACTTTCTCCAATTCCGCCTTGGTCTGGTCATCCAATTGATTAACCTCCTGGACGGGAAATTCGAACTGCACTGCGTACGGAATGTGGTGTTTCTTGTAGCTGCCGACGCGAGGCATGGTGTCGACAATCAAAATGGACTCCCTATCCGAAAGCCAGCGGGGATCGATTTCATCCAGCCAACTTTTCAATTCGTCAGTCGTGACGATCTTGTAACCGCCTTTCTTGACCTCATTGTCCAGTTCGTTGGTTTCCCACTCGAGCGCAAACAGATTGGACGACAGGCACAGCATGAAAAAGAAAGCAAACAACCAAAGCCCGATCGCCTTTTCCCTCTTCATTATTCAATCTCCATCCGCCCATGCCGTATTCGTAACACGGTAACACGAAGTTGCAGTCAATCTGATGGAGCCAAGGGCCTTGCAGCCGTTCGCTTACTGCGCCCACAAGGGCCAGGTTGTGTTTTCAACTTTGCTCGATTCGATCTTGAGCGCAACTCCCTATCACATGTCTTTCAAATGTCTTTCAAGAATTTGGTCGCCCAGTCCCCATATCTGCCTTTTGGATCCAGTTCTTTAAGTTTCTCTGCGGTCTTGCGAGCATTCGTACGATCACCTTTTCGGAGATAAACAAGGGATAGATTTTGATATGCATCAAGTTTTGTTGGGTTGATTTCCAGCGACTTGTTTAGATATGGTATTGATTCATCATATT
>CAZURN010000073.1:0-15280 GCA_964623165.1 uncultured Syntrophobacteraceae bacterium | reverse complement strand
TCGACATGATGCTGGTGGCGAGAACCAGCCCCATGCTCCCCGGGAGCCCGACGATGCCCATGAACGGGGAGAGAATCTGGCCGAGAACATCGATCATGCCTATTTCCTGGAGAGCCTTCACGGCTATGATTACGGGAACCATGATTCTGAAGAGCTTGAGGCTGATGACGGCGGCTTCTCGAATGATCTCGCATGGTAACTTCATGCTATGATTGAAAGAGATGTATGGCATGTGCCACTCAATAAGATGTCTTCCGGGTTTTCAAATGTTTGTGCCGAGGCTTGTTCAGCTCTTGGACCCAAACTGAGCTTTTCATGGACAGGCTGCGTCCAAAGTGTCATGCGACCATTTGATCCCCCCCACCTCTTCGGTAAAGGGACAGAGCCATCCTTGAGTCCATCCTGCTGAAGGGGGGAGCGAGGGGGTGAAATCGTTCAATTCGGATCAAACCAAGTGATGCTCAGGGGATTTCTTTCGGGCAGCCGATAATACCCAAACTTCGGATAGCCGAGCATCATCATCCCTGTAACCACGCAGTCCTTCGGGATTTTGAGAAACTCCACCAGCGGGGCGAATTGCTGCGCACAGACCTGGGTATAGCCAGCCCAGCAGGTCCCGAGGCCGAGGGTTGTGGCGTAGAGTTCCAGATATTCGAGTGCAAGGGTAGCCGTCACCGGTGCCGGGATAAGACTCTTTGGGGCGAAGGCGGCGATGAGGACAGGGGCGTTGCGCAGGATGCGGTCCTCTCCGTTTTCGTGGGCCCTGATGATTCCGGGCATGTGGAGCCTGGATGCCAGTTCCGGCTGGGTCTCCACCAGGCCCCGCATCCATTCCACCACGAGGCTGGTGATGTGCCTCAGGGCGGAGGGGTCATCCACGACCAAGTATGAAATTCCCTGGGAATTGTGGCCCGATGGAGCGTAACGGGCGGCTTCGAGCGCCTTGGCGATCTGTTCACGTGGGACCTGATCATTGCGGTAACGGCGTATGGATCGGCGTGAACGCAGAAATGCCAAAGCCGTCGATGCATCGATTACGGGATACCGGGGGAGAAGGCCCTGAGAAGACAGCGGGTTCCGCACATTGTCCAGGGCCCCGTGAGGGCAAGCCGCCACGCAATGGCCACAGGCAATGCAGTGTTGGGCCAGCCCCCTCACCACTTGGGGTCCTGCTTCGTCATCCATCGTGAGGATGCCCAAGGGACAGACATCCACGCAAAATCCTTCTCCTTCACATTTATCCAGGTCGACTCGAATCAAGCTCATCACATGTCCTTTTGGAGACTCAAGATGCTAAGAAAAGATGGTACTCATATGTGACAAATGACTGCTCGGCAGTCTCAACTCTAAGTGAAATAGTAGGCTGCCTTTTCACCCCTCCATGCGTGCCAATGGGTTCCCTTGCCATCGATATGGTTCCTCCCAACGATCCGATGTGCATTTTGACTTAAGTCCCATTCCGGGGTAAAGACGATCCATGTGAACTACTCCGGTGCGGCGATGACCGGGCGATGGGTCGGCCGCGGCCCCATTGCCCTCTGCGGGCACACCCAAGGCGAGAAAAGAGTCTATCCCGTGAAAGCGAACATGTCCACCCCCTGGAACAGACTCACCCGTTGTTGCCGTTGGCTTGCGGCGTGGGCTGCGGTTATCCTCCTGATTGGCCCTTTTCAGAACCCGGCTTGTGCCGAGGCCGCCAAGAACGACGGGGACCCTCCTCCTTTCGCTCCTGGAGAAAGGCTGACCTATGCGCTCCGCTGGGGTGTCTTTCCAGCTGGCACGGTGGTTTTGGAAGTCCTTTCTCCGGAGATCGTGTCGGAGGTCGAGGCCCATCATTTTGCGGTCACAGCAACCAGCAACCGTTTTGTGGATGCTTTCTATCCTGTTCGGGACCGGGTCGACGCTTATGCCGATGTGAACATGACACGATCGCTGCTTTACACGAAGAAGCAACTGGAAGGCCGTCACAGACGCGATGAGGTCGTGACCTTTGACTGGGTTGCTTCAACGGTGACCTACGAGAACTTCGGCAAGAAACGGAAGCCCGTTTCCATCCCGCATGGGACCTTCGACCCCCTTTCGGTCTTCTACGCTTTCCGAGGGCAGCGGCTCCAGAGAGACTCCTCCCTTCATGCCGCTGTGACCGATGGGAAGAAATGTGTGTTCGGCACGGCACGGATTGTGGACAGGGAAACCGTTCAAGTGCCCTGCGGCAAGTTCGATGCCTTTCTTGTGATACCCGACTTGAAAGATGTTGGAGGGGTTTTCAAGAAAAGTGATAATGCCGAACTTAGAGTCTGGGTGACGGCGGACCGTCGCAAGATTCCCGTCAAGGTGGCAAGCCGCGTCGTGGTAGGGGATTTCGTGGCCGAGCTCGTCTCGATGGAGGGATGTCCGGCGGACATGTTCCGAACCGGGAGTGACGGTCGCTTCGTCTCCCCTTCAGGTGAACCCATTGCAGGAAAGGCCCTTACCAGGCATGAGCGATAGCCAATTGAAACACGTCATGGATCCGGAACGATTCACAGGGCCTCACCAGTTCCAAATGGAGGAGTGGATCAGTTGCGCCCCCTTCGAACGATTGCTTCACATGGAAATCATCGAGGCAGGGGACGGCTGTGCGGTCCTTAACATGCCATTCCTTTCGAGTTTCTCGCAGGGCGCCGGCATCATGCACGGCGGAGCACTCGTGAGCCTTGCCGACACCGCGGTGGTCATGGCCATAAAGAGCGTCCTTCCGCCGGAGACCCATTTCGGTACCGTTTCCATGGAATCCAGGTTCCTCTATCCTGTCCGTAAGGGGATCGTCACGGCCAGGGCACGGGTGGTCAACCGGGAGGGAAGGACGTTCAGGGGCGAGGCAACGGTTTTCGACGAGAAAGGAAAAGCGGTGCTCGAATTTGCGTCCTTATTCAAGGTTGCCAGAGACTGCAAAATCCAGGGTGTGACATTCAAGGCTTGAACCCATCCCCCCTGAGTGAGGCGGAGTTCATTCATGGACAGCACCCGAATTGGGACGAAGCAGGCCCAGCTGATCCTGACCACGGGAGTGGACAGACTGCTTAAGCTCAAACCGGGAGAAGTGCTCCAAGGCCATGTGGTGGATACACTCCCTGGTGGCGATGTGCGGCTGCGGATCTTGGGGCATCTGATCCAGGCCCGGTCGTCCATACCCCTTCCAGCGGATACGGGTGTCATGCTCCGGGTTCTCGGGCTGAAAACCGGCGATGGTCCCCCGGAAATCCGACTCCAGTTCCTTCAAACGGCAGGCTCCCAAGGGACGGCCTCCGATCTGCCCCCATCGAAGAGCGTCATGCTGGAAGCCCTTTCCAGGGAATTGGCCCTCAACCTGCCCTCTGGAGGAGAGCTTGGCGAGGGGGTCGCGGCCACTGTGGAGAAACTCCTCAAGGCCTTGCCGAACAATCCCTCAACCCTGCCCGGAGAAGTCCGCGGCCGGTTGCTCTCGCTCATCCAGACAAATCTGAGAAGCACGGGAGAGAGCATTCAAAACCGGCTGGCTGTACTCCTCGAGAACCAGGCATGGCGAATGTCGCCTGAGTCTGGCGAGGTGGTCGAGGCCCTGGTGCAACATTTTCAGGACATTACCAGGATCCTCGATGGCTCTCTCCGGTCCGCTCTGGAAAATACTGGGGTGACCCTGGAAGCCAAACTTGCTGCCTTGGCACGAAAGCTCTTGGTTGAGAGCGGCTTTCCCCTGCGGGACCCGAGAAGCTCATCGCGAGAAGTGGAGCTGCCAGTGCGGGAGCCAATGGCCTTATCGGGAGAAGGCAACCAGCCCCTGCGAGCCACCCAAACTTTATTGGGAGATAGTGGCCTGCCCCTGCCGAAAGCTTCCCTGAGAAGAGGGGAACTTCCTCTGCGAGACCAAGGAGGCTTATCGGGAGAATTTGAGCCACTCCTGCAAGATCCCAAGACCTCATTGACGGACGGCTCATTACGTCAGGAGAGTCATGTGGGTTTAGACTTGAAAGCCAGGTTACTGCAGCTCAGGCAACTGCTCCTGAACCAGGAAGGCTTTCGCGCCCAGACTCCATTGCCCTCTGACTCTCGGGCCGTGAAAGGAAGCGAGGGGGAGAGGATTTCAACTGCCCAGGCCTTGGCCACAGTCGATAGTCTCCTGCAAGACATCGAAAGTTTTCAATTCCTCTCGAAGCTCACAGACTCTTTCTACACATTTCTCCCCGTCGCATGGAAGGGACTCAGGGAAGGGGAAATTGCCTTCAAGAGGAACTCGGCCGGTCCCGGGGGCAGATCCCATTACTGTCTCATACGGCTCGACTTGGAGCAGTTCGGCAAGCTCACCATTGTGGCCATGTTGCAGGCAGGGGATTTCCTGGTGTCCTTCAAGACGGATCATGAGGGCATGCGAGACGCTCTCAACGCCCATTTGGAGGAATTGGAACACATGTTTGAAGAGCAGGGGCTCACCCTCAAGGGGGTCAGCATTTTCGGCGAGGAAGAAAGCCGCCTTGAGCCCTTCGAACGCTTGGAGTCCTTCGAAAGCATTGTCAGCATCAAGATCTGATATGGAGTTGCATTCAAGATCGAATCAGGCAGAGTTCAAGATGTGGCTTAGCCCCTCGTGGGCCCCGCGAAACGGACTGGCACAAGACCCAATGCGGCGCCAGCTTGGTCGCAACTCCGCAGGAGAGGCTGGCACCCTAAAGAAGGGTTCTCAGGGGGGCATTTGGGGTCATTCCCGCAAGAGCGAGAAGTCGCGGGGCTCCCAAGTACTTTGGGGTCCCGTTTTCGCAGGTTTAGCGAGACTGAGGCAGGTGTGGATGCATGGACGAGAGGAAAAGGAAGGCGGCGGCTCTCCAATATCGGCACCAGGTGGATCAGGCGCCCAAAGTCACCGCGAAAGGCCAAGGGGTGGTCGCCGAGCGCATCATAGAGATGGCGAGGACCCACGGCATCCCCATCAAGAGTGATCCGGCGCTTGTGGAAGTCCTGTGCCAGCTTGATGTGGACCGGGATATCCCTCCGGAGCTTTACCGCGCCGTGGCCCAGATACTCGCCTATGTGTACAGAATGACCGGAAAGCTGTGACCTTGATTGAGAGCGGTTGGGAAGGATATCGATGATCGGCAGTCCCCTCGAATTCTCAAACGCGGCTCAATGGGTGGGGTTTGCTATCGGTGCTGTCCTGGCGGTGATTGCATTGGGGGAGGGCCAAGCATATTTCGTGTCCATGTTCCAGGTTTATTCGCAACGCGAGAGGATGGTCCACGACCTGAATCCCTATCACCATCTCGATTTGACCTCTCTGCCGCTGCTCATCCTGGCCGGGTGGACATGGGGCAAAAAACGTCCTTCAACACCTCCGTATTTCCCTGATTCCCGGCTGAGCCGGGCCATGGTGCCCATTGCGGGGGGAGTGGCCGTGCTCCTCCTCTCCGGCATCCTTGGGACATTTCACTTGGTCTTTCCCGGTCAACTAGTTAAAACTGCCATCAATGCGACCACGGTCATTATGGCCGCGAACCTCCTAATCCCTGTACCCCCTCTTGCCCTGGGAAGAGCAGTATTCTGCCAATTCGAGACCTGGGGGAGGCACCAGCCCAACCTGGAACCCTTGGGAGCTGTGATCCTCACTGGGGTGGCTTTGGTGGAATGGTGGGCAAAGGTTCCGTTGCTGCACCGCCTAATCCTGCCGGTCGGAGAGGCATTGAGCAGATGGATTGTGAATGTCTGAGCACCTGAAACCCGTTTAGGATCGCCGCCGATGGGACCGCACCGGTTACCCCCCCCCCGAAGCGGCTACTCGGTCATGAGAACGATCCGGTGGTTGACCAGGCTCATTTCCTTGATCTTTGCCTCGATCCAACGCTGCTCACCATATATGTTCTGAAGGTAAATCCTTGCGTTTTCAGGCTTGAGGACATCCACGTTTTCCATGATGAGCCTCTCTTCCCCGTCAACCCACATGTATGCATTGGCCTCGCACATGATCGTCTCCCCCCTTCCCGAGCCGTTCCTGCCGGCGGAGCGGACCCGCCAAATCTGGTGAGAAAAAAAAGCCAAGAGGGAGCACGAGTTTCCAAACTCGCTTCGACCTTCCTGGCTTCCTGTAACGTCGACTCACACAGGCCCCGGTGGCTTCGTGCCATCGTTTACTCAGCCATTAGCCGTTTCACGCCACCTTGTCAATATGATCTTGCCAAGTTGGCCCTGGCTGCCAGTTTGTGGTTTGGTGTGATTCTCCCACTACCGCATGACAAGTATCAGCAAGACGGAGAGGCAGCTGGTCATCGTGTGAGGGTGACAAGGAGGACCTCTCCCCTGGTGTAAAACCGGACCGGCACACCGGATACGCCCACACCACAGCTTGTGAACCCGGTCATGAGCTCATGGCGCCATTTTCCATAACAGAGCTGCCTGGGAGCGGTACTGTGGGTGAAGACAGGGCCCAGGAGGGGAACCCTGATCTGTCCTCCGTGGGTGTGACCGCAGAGGTAAAGGCGGGTTCCGAGGCGGGCAGCCTCCTTGTACACTTCGTTGGAATGGGCCAGGAATATGGTGAAAGCTCCATGAGGCACCCCCTCGAAGGCCACATCCAGGTCATGGCACTTGAAGTAATGGGGGTCGTCAATACCGACGATCCAAATCTTCTCTCCGTTGCGCTCGATGGCTTTGGAATCATTGATGAGAAAACTGATCCCCAATTTCTCCATGGGCTTGACCATTTCCAGGCAGTCGTGATTCCCCAACACTCCATAGATCCCGTCTCGGGCACGGATTCGCGGTGCCAGTTCTTCGAGGCTTCTCAAAACATTGTCGAAAGGCCCGTAGGTCTCCATCCTGAAATCCCCCCCGAGGATGCAAAGGTCGACTTCCAGACCGTCGACCAGTTCCAGCAACCTGCGATCCAGTCCGCGAAGCCCATCAAGATGCAGATCCGACATATAAAGGAGGGTGTAGTGCTGAAAGGAGGAAGGCAGGTCGGGAAACCGGAAAAGGACTTCGCGGGATTCAATTGCCAGGGCGTTTTCCCTGCCCTTGTCGTAAATCCCAAAGGCCTTGAACGCGGTCTTCATCAATATGTGGTAATAGAACGCATCCTCAAAATTGAGCAGGTATCTCAGGGGATTGTTGAGCATCTGGCAGGCCCTGAGTTCCCGCATCCTGACATGGGCCTTGAGAGGGCGAGGATAGTCGTCGACGGGTTCCATGAGAATCACGTGCACATGGAACCACGACCCAGCGTATGCTCCTGCACAGAAGGCAAGAAGCAGGCTGAAAACCTCGCTTCCGGAAAGGGAGAAATACGGAGCGAGGACTAGGAAGGGAAACGCCCCTTCAAACCCCTGGTCCAGAGCAGGCACGGTGGAGCCGCTCCCGAGTGAGAGTCTTCGTTTGAGGAAGCTAGAGAGGAGATCTCCTGCCATGCTGAGAACTGCTGAGACAAAACCGATCCACGGCGGGATCCCCAAGAAAACGGCGGCGCACGCGCCGCCGACGCTTGATCCCAGGATTCCCCTCAGGGTTTTGTGGGACCCAAGGAGAGGCTGGCCATCCCGAAAGATGCGACCGCGATCCAAAGGCTGGTTCCATCGGTCACCCATGAAGTAAGCGAGCAACGGAGGAATAAGGTTCACTGTCCAGAGAAGCAGGAGAATCTTCGTGTAATTGAGGATCATACAGGTCCGGAAGAGGAGCTGAAGTCCGTCACTCTATGAATGTCTTCAGGCAGGACTGTCGATTGGGATTCCTGAGCTTACGAAGAGCCTTCTTTTCGATTTGCCGTATCCTCTCCTTGGAGACCTTGAAAGTCTTTCCAATTTTCTCCAATGTTTCAGCGGGTTGCCCGTCTAGGCCAAACCGAAGGCGCAGGATCTTCTCCTCCCTGGGCTGCAGACTTGAAAGAAGATTTCGGGTCACCTCCGCCAATTCCTTGTCCGAACATTCCTCCACTGGAGAAACCGCCCGTTCGTCCTCGATGAAATCCCCAAGCCGCTGCTCGTCCTCCCCGATGGGAGTCTCCAGGGATATGGGTTGCGCTGCAAGGGTCAAAACCATCTGGACCTTTTCCAGGGGCAGGTTGGCACGATCGGCAATCTCCTGGGGAGTCGGCTCCCGACCGAACTCCTTGAGGAGTTCGTAGAAAACTTTGAAGAAAAGGTTCTTCAGTTCAATGAAATGCACGGGAAGCCGAATGGTGCGGGTCTTGTCATAGATTCCTCTGATGATGCTCTGCCTAACCCACCACGTCGCATAAGTGCTGAACCGGTTTCCCTTGGTGTGGTCAAATCGCCCCACTGCTTTCAGCAACCCGAGATTGCCCTCCTGGATGAGATCGTCGAAACTCATTCCTCTGCCGCGGTAACGTTTGGCAATGCTCAACACCAATCGAAGATTGGCTTTGACCATTTCCTGCTTGGCCAGATCAATGGAGGTCATAATGTCTCGGACCCGCGAGAGCATATCCCTGAAGAGCCCCCGTTCAGGATGATCCTGCACCCCACGCTCCAAGGTCCGCACGATGACCTTGAGTACCTTGTCCCGCACACCGGGAAAGGTCTTTTCGTGAGCAAGAAGCTTTTGCACTTTGTGATACAGCTCGTTGACCTGTTTATCTTCGGGAGCGTTGGTCAGCATGAGCCTGACCAGGTCTTCCTGGCCTTCCCGTATTCTCTGCGCCAGTTCGATCTCCCGTTCCTGCGAAAGCAGTGGATAACTGGATACCTCCCTGAGGTAACAGGTCACATGGTCTTCGTCGAACTCGTCGATGGGCCCGTTCCCATTAGGTGGGGTTTCTTCATCGTCCGAATCGGGACCATAATTGATGGTTCTCAGAATCTCTTCGCCGTCATCTTCGTCACGCACTTCCATATGCATGGACTCTCCCAGGGAGAGCTCAGTCGGGGAAAGGTCTTCCTGCAGCAGTCCACCGCTCAGAAAGCCCCCGTACTCATCATTGACATCCTTGCTCTCAAACACGTAGTCAAGAGCAATCTCTCTTTCGTCCGTGAAGTCTTTCATCCGTTTCTCCTCCGTGGAAGTCCCATTCCACGGCGTGCTCCCCATCTGCCTCCCATCAAAACCGAGGGGGATTCCTGATATCCAGCCCCAAGTTTCATTATAACTCTCTCTACAAAAAACATAAGAATACTCACCAACTCAGTCAATTCTCACATCCAGCGCAAAAAAAGTGCCATTGCGGTGAAATCTCCAGCACGAGAAGACTTACCTCACACATGGATCTCCACCACATCACCCTCACGAAGCACATGATCCCTTTGAACCATCTGTCCGTCGAAGACGGCTGTTCCCCAAATCTTGGCAAATTTCATCTTGGTCACAAAATCCTTGTGAATCTTCGCGGCGAGGTCTCCCAGGGTGCATCCGACCTGAAGCACAAAAGGAGCATCCTTGTTGGGCTCCTTTCCCGGTGCCTTCGTGTAGACTCGGATGATGCCGCAGAGGTCATAAATTGTTCTCAGAAGAGCCTCCAGGTTCCTTTCTCCAAGAATGGAAATCCCGATCCACGGAAGCTTCATGTCGGCGAGTTCCACAAAGGCGGCCAAGTCTTCGTCGTCCCTGATATCGTCCACTTTGTTGACGGCTATGAGCACCTTTTTGACAAAAGGTGGCTTTTTGAGATCTTTCGGAATGGGAACTCCGGAGGGGTAGATTCTGAGGGACTCAAGGGCCGAGAGCATGTCCTGCAGGCTTCCCAAAGGGTCCTGATGCAGGTCAAGAAGAATTAGCAGCACGTCGGCACGACGCATGAGGTCGGTCATCCAGGGATCGATGTAATCCGGTGCAATGGGCGGTGTATCCACCAGCTGGAACTGGATGTTTTCGAAAGGAGCCATGCCAGGGGTAGGTTTCCACGTGGAATGAGGGAAATCCGCCACCTCGGGGTTCGCATTGGTCAGCGTTGCCACCAGAGCCGATTTCCCGGTGTTTGGTGGTCCCAGTACCACCACCTGAGCAGCTCCCTCCCTTTCGACCATGTAAGCGATGTCCCGCCGCGCTCCACCCTTCTTCTGCTGGGCCTGCTCCTTGACCTTGGCGATCCGCTTGCGCAGGTCTGCGCGGAGCTTGTCCGTGCCCTTGTGCTTCGGCATGATGGTGAGCATGTCCTCGAGGGCATCGAGCTTCTCCTCGGAGGTTTTGGCTTCTCTAAAACGCTTTTCCGCCTCAAAATATGGCGGGGGCAGATTAGCCGGCATTCTCTCCACTCCCGGTCGCTCTTACCAACAACAGCCCCACCTACCCACGTTCCAAAGACGCTTGGGAAAAATCTGTTTGCCAATTCTGCAAAAAAGACTTTAGATTCCGCTTCGGAGCACCCGATCACCCTGGAGTTGGTCAACAGAGTGGTTGTTTGCCATGGCTTTCTGGGTCAAACGAATTTCATGTCAGGAGGTATGCCCGTGCAGTGCCCGGAATGCAATGAGGATCTGACCGTTGTGCGCACCTGACGCCGAGTGTTTCTGCACTGCCGGGGCTGCGGTGCATCATATCCCGTTTCTGATTTTCAGGAAGCTCTCACAGAAGATATGGAGGAACAGCTCTCTTCCTGCCGCGTGGATCGATTATAGCTGAAATCCCATTTCGGACAGAGTCCAAAATCAAAGGGCGGGATGGCCCACACCCCGCCCTTTTAAACTCACCCGAAACGCGGATGAAGCACCTACCTCAAGCGTTCTTCCAGGAGCCGTTCGGCCAGCGCCAGCGCGTCCCCAAGCTTCTCCGGCTGGTTACCTCCTGCCTGGGCCATGTCCGGACGTCCTCCACCACTCCCGCCGACCTCCTTGACGACCTCCCTGACAAGATTTCCCGCGTGAACCCGCTCTGTGAGATTCGGCGTCACACCCGCCAGGATGAACACTTTCCCTTCCCGGGACGCGCCAAGAACCATGACTCCATTGGTCATGCGTTCCTTGAAACGGTCGTACATCTCCCTCAAAGCCTTGGGGTCCTCGGCCTCGACCTGACTCACGATCACCTTTGTGCCGCTGATTTCCCGAGCCTGGTCCAGGAGATCCGCGGACTTCCGGCTCGCCAGGGAAGCCTTCAGGGATTCCAGTTCTTTGGTCACTTCCTTGTGCTGTGCCAGGAGCTTTTCCACCCTGTCCGGTACTTCGGGAGGGCTTGCCTTGAGCAGTGCCGCCGCCTGGTGCAGCAGGTTTCGCTGGCTCCTCAAATGATCCAGAGCATGGCGCCCGGCAAGAGCCTCGATCCTTCGCACCCCAGCGGCAACGCTGGTTTCCTGCACAATGACGAAAAGCCCCACATCCCCGGTTCGGTGTGCGTGGGTTCCTCCACAGAGTTCCTTACTGAAACCGGGGATTTCCACCATGCGCACCCGCTCCCCGTATTTTTCCTCGAACAGCGCCATGGCGCCCGTCTTCATGGCTTCGTCGATGGCCATCTCATGGACCTGAAGGTCATGGTTGCGGCGGATTTCATCATTCACGAGCTTCTCGATTTCCGTGATTTCCTCGGGGGTGATGGCCGTGAAATGGGTGAAGTCAAACCTGAGGCGATCCGGAGCCACCAGGGACCCGGCCTGTTTAACGTGATCCCCGAGCACCTTGCGCAGCACCGCGTGGAGGATGTGTGTCGCCGTGTGGTGACCTGCCGTGTCCGCGCGCAGAGTTTCGTCCACCCGCATCTGTACCGCATCTCCCCGGCGGATTGTCCCTTGCTCGACCCTTCCAACGTGAACAAAAATATCTCCGGGCAGTTTCATGGTGTCCATGACGGTCACTTTTCCAGCCGTGCCGGTGATCTCTCCCCGGTCCCCCACTTGTCCACCCGCTTCCCCGTAAAAGGATGTCTCGCTGGTGACGATCTCGACTTCACCGCCTTGCCACACTTCTTCCACGGATTGGCCGTCCTGAACCAGGGCTACCACAGAGGACCGGCATTCGAGAGCATCGTAACCCACGAACCGAGTGCTCACACCTTTTGCCGAAAGCTGGCGATACGCCTCGGACATCTCCCGTTCGCCGCTTCCCTTCCAGTGCATGCGGGACTGCTCTCTCTGGCGTTCCATGAGATCCTGGAAACCCGATTCGTCCACCTCCATCTTGAGGCCTCTCGCCATGTCGGTGACAATATCAATGGGAAAGCCATACGTGTCGTAGAGTTTGAAGATGAGGTCCCCCGGGATGTCCTTGCGCCGTTCGTCGCGGAGTCGCTTGATCTCGGTCTGAAGCAGCCTCAACCCGTAGTCCAGCGTTTCGTTGAACCGCTCCTCCTCGTTCAGGATGACACGGGTGATGAAGTTCCTGCTCTGCAGGAGTTCAGGGTAAGCGTCGTTCATGGATTCCATGACGGATACTGCAACCTCATGCAGGAACGGGCGATCCAATCCAAGGAAGCGCCCATGGCGGAGGGCACGCCGGAGGACACGCCGCAACACGTAGCCTCGTCCCTCGTTGCTCGGGAGTGCTCCGTCGCCGATGAGAAAAGCGGCGGCGCGACTATGGTCGGCGATGACCTTGACAGACACGTCCTTTTCCGGATCGGTCCCGTAGCGGTATCCGGTGAGTTCCTCGATCCTCACCCTCATGGGGGCAAAGAGGTCTGTGTCGTAGTTGGAAGCCACATTCTGGATGACCGCGGCCACCCGTTCGAGTCCCATGCCCGTGTCGATGCTGGGCTTGGGGAGTGGTTCCATGATCCCGTCATCCCTGCGGTTGAACTGCATGAAGACCAGGTTCCAGAGCTCCAGGTAACGGTCGCAGTCGCACCCGGGCTTGCAGTCGGGCTGGCCGCAGCCCATGGCTTCCCCTTGGTCGATGAGTATCTCGGAACATGGACCGCATGGGCCCGTGTCGCCCATGGCCCAGAAATTGTCCTTGGTGGAAAAGGCAAGGATTCGGTCTCGGGGCAAAAAGCGGGCCCAGAATTCGCGCGCTTCCTCGTCGGCCCCCAGGTTCATCTCGGCGTCGCCTTCATGGATTGTTGCATAGAGCTTGTCCCTGGGTAGTCCCATCACTCCAGTGAGGAACTCCCAGGCATATTCAATCGCTTCCTCCTTGAAATAGTCCCCGAACGAGAAATTCCCGAGCATCTCGAAGAAGGTGTGATGCCTTGCCGTACGGCCGACGTTTTCCAGGTCGTTGTGCTTCCCCCCGGCCCTCATGCATTTCTGGCTCGTTGTGGCCCGCACGTACGGCCGTCGTTCTTCTCCCAAGAAAGTGCGCTTGAACTGCACCATTCCCGCATTGGTGAAAAGCAGCGTGGGGTCATCGTGAGGGATGACGGAGGAACTCTTCACGATGGCGTGCCCCTGTTTCTTGAAATACTCCAAAAAGGCCGTTCGGATTTCGCTGGCTTTCATCAAGGGAGTCTCCTTGGTGATCGTTTCGGGTTATATGGTTTGCCGATTCTGACCGGATCCCGGCAGGGTTCAGAGCCTTCCCTCGCATTCACATGCGAAGTGGTGGTCAAGCTGGTGTGGCCGGGGGCCTTGCATCCCTCCGGTTCGCTGCGCCCACAAGGGGCTAGGCTGCATCTTGAACTATGCTCGGTTCGATCTTAAATGCAACTCCGTATTGGGAAGACTGCACAAGAAACGTGTCCAGATTGTCGTTAACCGTCGTCACCCCAGGGAAAGCCGATGGGGGTTAATCTGAAGGGACCCCAATTCCTGCCTTCCTTTGGGCGACGAGGGCGGAATCTCGCATGGCTGAGAGCTCGGTGCTGCACTCGGGCTGCGGCAAAGAGCCGGTGTGGGCGTGGGGCCTCCACACCCCGAGGTGTCTTGCCGGGAGACCTTTCCTGAGGTGTGCTCAGGATTCGGATGCCGAATTGCCCGGTCCGCTGAGCGTCTTGAGGGCATGCATCTGCCGCAGCTTCTGCTCTATTTCCCCAAGGGTTTCGGGATGCTCCCTCAGGAACGACTTGGCATTCTCGCGCCCCTGCCCCAGTCTTTCCCCGTCATAGGAATACCATGTGCCCGACTTCTCAATCAATTTTGCGTCCACTCCCAGGTCCAGTACGTCACCCTCCCTGGAAATGCCCCGGCCGTACACGATGTCGAATTCCACTTCCCTGAAGGGCGGAGCAATCTTGTTCTTGACCACCTTGACCCGGGTCCGGTTCCCGATGATGTCCTGCCCCTCCTTGATGGGCGAGATGCGGCGGATGTCGAGACGCATGGTGGCGTAGAATTTGAGAGCGTTGCCGCCCGTCGTGGTTTCCGGAGATCCGTACATCACGCCAATCTTCATGCGGATCTGGTTGATGAAGACGACGCATGTCTTGGATTTGCTGATGGTGGCCACGAGCTTGCGAAGGGCCTGGCTCATGAGCCTCGCCTGGAGTCCCACATGGGGATCCCCCATCTCCCCCTCGATCTCGGCCTTGGGCACCAGGGCGGCAACGGAGTCGATGACAATGACGTCCACGGCATTGCTGCGGACGAGGATTTCCGCAATTTCCAGGGCCTGCTCCCCATAGTCCGGCTGGCTGATGAGGAGGTCCTCCACCTGGACACCGAGTTTCTTGGCATAATGCACGTCCAGGGCGTGCTCGGCGTCGATGAACGCCGCGAGGCCGCCCGCCTTTTGTGCTTCGGCAATGATGTGGAGTGCGAGGGTGGTCTTCCCCGAAGACTCGGGGCCGAATATCTCGGTGATGCGTCCCCGTGCCACCCCCCCAATGCCTAAGGCCAGGTCCAGGGAAAGGCATCCGGAGGAAATGGCACCGATTTCCACCTGCTGCGCTCCTTCGCCCAGGCGCATGATGGCCCCTTTGCCGCAGGATCGCTCAATTTGTGACACGGCCATGTCAATGGCCTTTTGTCTGTCGTCTCCGGATGCCATGTGTCTCCCTCCTGATGGACCGTCAATCGCTGCCCGCCCATTGTCCCCCTTGGAATCCTGAGTGGCAGGCGCGAATGTCTTCTGTTGAGCAACATTTCCGCGGCCAAGGACTAATTCCCCGCTCATGCCTTGCGGGAAGTTCTTGTTGACCGGGATCACCGGGGGTTGAACCGGGCGCGAAAGAGGGGGGTATAGTGGGCTCCTTCAGGTCTCAACTCACTTTTATACAATACAAGCTCTAACACGTCAAAAGCTTCCAATGCGAGGTCCCGTTGTGACAATACCGCCTGTCGGAGGTCCTCCATCTGTTTGGTTCCCTTGACGCGACCCAGGGTGAGGTGGGGTTTGAAGGACCGCTGTTCCCGTTCAAAGCCCAGGATTTCCAAAGCCTCCTCCAGCCCCTGCTGCACACGCTGGAGAGGGTCGAGATCGCCCTGCAGGCCCACCCAGACGACCCGCATGTTCTTCAC